>NZ_FXUE01000001.1:600000-900000 GCF_900182935.1 Fibrobacter sp. UWB10
CGAGAGTCGGGGTTGTTTTCAGCCGAAGTAATTAACTACTTCTTCAAGAACTCGTTAATGCCTGCGGCAGCGCGACGACCTTCGCCCATAGCGAGGATCACGGTTGCAGCGCCGAGCACGATGTCACCACCAGCGTAGACCTTTTCCATGAAAGTCTTGTTGGCAGTTGCATCTTCGAGAAGGATGTGACCCTTCTTGTCGACAGAGAGTTCCGGCGTGGTGTTGCTGATAAGCGGGTTGGAACCGTTACCGATAGCAACGAGCACGGTGTCGCATTCGATTTCGAAGCTTGCACCTTCGACCTTGACCGGACGCGGACGGCCCTTTTCATCGGGTTCGCCGAGTTCGTACTTGTCGACGAGCATGCCGCGCACGTGGCCGGCTTCGTCGCCAAGGATCTTGGCCGGGTTCTGCAGAACGCAGAATTCGACACCCTCTTCCTGAGCATGGAGAACTTCTTCCTTACGGGCCGGGAGTTCGTTCATGCTGCGGCGGTAAATGATGCGGACCTTTTCGGCACCGAGACGGAGAGCCATACGGGCAGCGTCCATAGCGACGTTACCACCACCGAGAACGACCACGTTCTTACCGGGCCACATCGGAGTATCGGCATGTTCCTTGTCGTAGGCGCGCATGAGGTTAGCGCGGGTCAGGTATTCGTTAGCAGCGAACACACCGACCAGGTTTTCACCTTCGATGTTCATGAAGAGCGGGAGGCCTGCACCGGTACCGACGAACACGGCATCGAAGCCATCCTTTTCAATCAGGTCCTTGAGCTTGCGGGTACGACCGATGACAAAATTTGTCTCGAACTTCACGCCCATGGCAGCAAGGGATTCAATTTCGTTGTCCACGATCTTCTTCGGAAGACGGAATTCAGGAATACCGTAGCGGACCACACCACCGAGCTTGTGGAAAGCTTCGAAGATGGTCACGTCGTGGCCTTCGCGGCGCACGTCAGCAGCGACAACCAGGCCGGCAGGACCGGAACCGATCACAGCCACCTTCTTGCCGGTAGCGGGCTTCACGGCCGGCACAGAGGCGCCACCGTTGTTGCGTTCATAGTCAGCAGCAAAGCGTTCCAGACGGCCAATAGCCACAGCCTGGTTCACGTCCTTGTGCATCTTGCCCATGGTGCAGTTCATCTGGCACTGGCGTTCCTGCGGGCAAACGCGGCCGCAGATAGCCGGGAGCAAACTGGTTTCCTTAATCTTGGCGATAGCGGCCTTGAAGTCACCTTCGGCAATCTTGGCGATGAAGGCCGGGATGTCGATGTGCACCGGGCAGCTTTCGACGCAAGGCTGGTTCTTACAAGCGAGGCAGCGGTTAGCTTCCACGATAGCCTGAGCTTCGGTGTAACCCTGAGCCACTTCTTCCATCACGCGTGCACGATAAGACGGTTCAAGCTGCGGCATCGGCTGAGCCGGGATAGCAGTCTTGTCCTTCGGCTTGAGCGGCTGCGGAAGAGCCTTAATCTTTTCAAGTTCCACCTTAGCGGCGGCGTCCAACTGTTCACGAGTCAAATGTTCAGACATTACTTGCTCTCCTTGGCCTTTGCGTCAGCCATCTTGTCAATGTTGCACTTGTGGCCATCGTTTGCACCGAAGCGGTGCAGAGATTCCTGTTCCTGGGGCTTGAAAGCGCCCATACGCTGGAGCATGTTGTTCCAGTCGACTTCGTGACCGTCGAATTCCGGGCCATCGACGCAGACGAACTTCGTCTTGCCACCGATAGTCACGCGGCAGCCACCGCACATGCCGGTTCCGTCCACCATGATGCTGTTGAGGCTGACCACGGTCTTGACTTCGTAGGGCTTGGTAGTGAGGGCGCAGAACTTCATCATGATCGGAGGACCGATAGCGATGACCATGTCCGGCTTGCCCTTGGTGTCTTCGCAGAGTTCCTTAAGCGGTTCGGTAACGAGACCCTTGCGGCCATAAGAACCGTCGTCGGTCATGAAGATGATGTTGTCAGCGAGAGCGGTCATTTCTTCCTTCATGAGGAAGAGGCTTTCGTTACGGGCACCCATGATGATGGTGACCTTGTTGCCTGCGGCCTTGAGGGCCTGAACGATCGGGTGCATCGGGGCGATACCCACGCCACCGCACACGCAGACCACGTGGCCAAAGTTTTCGATGTGGGTCGGAGAACCGAGCGGGCCCACGAGCACCGGAATATCGTCACCGACTTCGAACTTGGAGAGTTCGGTGGTGGTCTTACCGACGGTCTGGAAAATCAAAGTGATAGAGCCTTCAGTCGTGTCAGCATCGGCGATGGTGAGAGGCACGCGTTCGCCGTTGTCCTTGTTCGTCTGGAGGATGATAAACTGGCCGGCCTTACGCTCTTGAGCGATCAGCGGGGCCTCGACGCGGAACATATAGACCGCGGAAGACATTTGTTTTTTAAAGAGAATTTTTGCCATAGTGGGTGGAAAAATAGAAAAAAGGCACCCCGAACGAGGTTACCTTTTTCATAAAAAGATACTCCATTTGGACCATTAAGGCCCGAAAAGGAGGTGCCGGCTAGAAGTAGATGAATCCGCCGAAGCTTACGAACACGCCTTCGCCGTTGAAGATGGACTTGGTGTCGGTGAAGAACTTGTCACCGAAGGCAAATTCGCAGGCAGCCCAATCCTTATACTGGTAGCGCAACCCAACGGTCGCCTGGACCTTGTCGGCCACACTTTCGAGCACCTTGTAGTCACCGGCATCCACGTTTTCACCCTTGGTGTAAGAGAAAGCTTCCCACTGGTAGGCGGCTTCACCAAAGAGCATGAATGATTCACCTAGAAGGACTTCGCCCACCACGTTCGGCGTAAGCGTAAGGCCCACGTGGGTCATGTTCTTTTTGGCCTCAGCACCACTTACAGTATCGCGAACCATATATTCGTCTTGAATAATCACAGGAACAGCGGTGTTCAAGCCGAGCATGAGTCTTGCATGTTCCGACTGGAGCGCTGGAGTACCATAATTGAAGAACGGGACAATACCAATATAGGAGTCCGGATTATCGTTCTTGAGAGTCTTGGCAACTTCCTGCTCATTTTCATGGCGAGTAAAGTTCACACCGGCAGACCAAAAATGCGTACGGGCCGACGGACCATCGGTAAGCACGAGCGTTGCCGTAATGTCACGGTAGTTTTCTTCGGTTTTGGGAGCCTTCGGTGCCTTCGGGTCCGTATCCGTTTCTTGAGAAATGGTCACGAGATCGCCGCCCAAGGTAAGCACGTAACCACCGAGCATCTTAGACAAAGTAACACCGAAGTCGTTTCCTTTGAACGAGACTTTCTGTTCTACGTTGTCATTTTCATAATAGCGCTTGCCGACACCCGCACGGATTTCGGCACCAAAGCTTCCGTTGGTGTAACCGATGAGTGCACGACCAATATCGCCCGAAATATCCATGGCACCAAAGAAGTTGCCAAGCGACACGACACCGCGTTCGCCAGCAGGTTCAATGTAGAAGAACTTCTGTCCGTAAAGCTTAGTCAGACGACGTTCCAACAGAATATCGACATTGTCAGCAGCAGCTTCGTTCAAGACTGTGTTGTAGGCACTTCCGTGAATGACCGTAAACGGCGTTTTGGGCGGACCCATACGCACACCTTCGGGAGCACCCTGCGGACCTTCAGGAGCGGCAGACACGGCCACCGGTTCCGGCGCCGGAGCTTCTGCAGGCTGAACATTTTCGGCCGTAGCAGGAGCGGGTTCTTGTGCGGGCTGAGGAACAGGTTCCGCGACAGGCTTGAAGTCTTCGGCCGGAACAGCAGCTTCAGCAACAGGTTGTGCCTGTTCTGCAGCCGGCGCAGTTTCTGCAACAGGCGTTTCAGCAACAGGAGCGGCGGCTTCAGCAGGAGCCGCTTCTGGCGCAGGAGCAGCCACTTCAGCAGGCTGAGCGGTTACAGCAGACGCTGCAGCCGCAGGTTCAGCAGCTTCTTGTGCCATCGCAAAAGCGACCGACACAAGGGTCATTGCAAAAGATTTCTTCAAATTCATACAACCTCTTTTGTTTACTTTCTTTTGCAATTTAATCTAAAAAATGTAAAAAAGCAATAACTTTCTACAAAATTATCGCATCATATCGCAGATTTCAGGGCCAATGGCCCCATTCTGGATAGTCGTTACCAACAAACGTTGTTCGATTTCGCTCGGAGGGTCCTGTACCCCCTTGAAAGGACTAGCGTTTTCGGCACATTCCTGCAACAGGCGTTCGCCCAAGGCAGCATGCAATGCAAGGCTTGTATCGATATACTTAAGGTGCGTAGGCTCGTCAAGTATAAAATTTAGTGGCGATTTTTCGTTCAGCACTCTTGTATTGGGGACAAATTCACCAAATTCGTCTTCGACCCCCATATTGGCCACAATCGCCTTAGTATTAGCCAAAATTGCAGAAACGGCAGATTGGGTCAGCGCATTCTTGAGGCCAGTTGCTGTCACAACAAAATCAGCCGTCGAAATTACCTGCGCCACCATTTCGTCGTCCTTGTAGTCTTCAATGCGGACTGCGTTATTCAAAAGGACGTTGCTGAAATTCGAGTTGGAATCTCCGTTTCGCGTATTCGTAATTGTGCAAACATTCATGCCGCGACGCACTCCGTGCAAGGCAATACCGCAACCAACTTTACCGCTACCAAAGACAACGAGCGACTTTCCCTCAAATTCGGTATGGCCCAAAGATTCCAAGGCGCGAAAGTATCCGTCACCCGTACCGAGCACGGTTTCGATTCTCTTGACGATTCCGCTATCTGCCACATACACCGGGTGTTCCGACTTTTCAAAGAACTGTACACCGCTGCGGGTGAGTTCTACAAAGCCCTTTTTCGGGTGGCAAAAGGAAAACTGCCCGGCACAATCTAGAATCAGGTCAAAGTCATCGGCGACTTTACCGCTCTTGATATCTTGATCGGTAATAACCGGAATGTCTTCATCCTTGAGCATTTCAACGATCTTCAGGTCACACGGCATAGCCGCTCCCGAATCACCAACAGCACGGCCTACAGACAGGATTGCCCCACCGGCTATCAGGGCGCGGTACTCCACCAGCGTATTCCTGAAAATCGGGGTTGCAACAAGGACTTTATAACCCCAAAACGGACGAGTTTGTGCCCACTCATCTGAAAGCTGAGCAAGGGCCGGATACTCTCTCGGTTCGTAAGATTCTTCGATGATTTCAGAAAAAATCATGACGCCGAATTTAGAATTTTTTTCGGCTAATGTGACCTAGTCACAGATAAACGGACTCTCAATATCTAAAATATAGGTGTAAACAAGAACAAAACTAAAGAGAGGTAAAAATGACCGAATTGAACATCACCAAGAGCAACTTTGAAGCAGAAGTCATGAACGCCGACAAGCCTGTTCTGATTGACTTTTGGGCACCCTGGTGTGGGCCCTGCCGCATGCTTTCGCCCACCATCTCCGAAATCGCCGAAGAGCATGGTGACAAGGTGAAGGTCTGCAAGGTGAACGTTGATGAGCAGGGTGAACTGGCGTCTTTCTTTGGCGTCATGAGCATTCCTACGCTTGTCGTCATCAAAGAAGGCAAGATTGTGAATTCCGCCGTCGGGGTTCGCCCGAAAGACCAGATTGTAAACATGTTCAACTAAACGCTTGATCGATTAAACCGTCCTCCTTAAGGCGATGCACCTTTTTTGTATATTGCAAGGAAGGTGCATCTTTTATGAGCTTAGGTCCATTCAGTCACTTCCTTCCGAATCTGCCCTTTTGGCAGAATCTTTCGTCCGAAGAAAAGGCGATGGTTTCGGACCGTTGCGTTACAAAGCGCTTCGGCAAGAACCAGATGATTCACAACAGCAAGGCCTCTTGCCTCGGGATTATCTTTATCTTGAGCGGAGGGATTCGCGTGGGACTCATCTCTGACGAAGGTCGCGAAATCACCCTGTACCGCGCCAAGGCAAACGAGTTTTGCGTTTCGACGGCCTCTTGCGTGATTCACCAGCTGACTTTCGAGACCCAAGTCACCGCCGAAGAAGACACGACTGTGTTGGTGATTCCGGCGGCTCTGTGCGCCAAGCTGATGGATACGAATATTCATGTGCGGGCTTTCATTTTTGAAAAAGAGACCGAGCGTTATTCGCAGACCATTTGGGCGATTCAGCTCATGCTGTTCAAACGGTTCGACCAGCGTCTGGCTTCTTACCTGATTTCGGCTTTTGAAAGCACCGGCAAAGACGAAGTCAAGAAAACGCAGGAAGAAATCGCCCGCGACGTGAATTCTGCCCGCGAAGTAGTGGCCCGCATGCTCCAAGAATTCGCCGCCAAGGGCCTAGTCGAAATCAAGAGGGGCAGAATCTTGCTCCGCGACATCGACGGACTAAAGAAAATCCTGTAAAATAATTCTATATTTGGCCGCGAACGACGCAAGTTGCGCCGCATTAACTAACCGGAGGCTTAAAATGGCACTTCAATTCTACAACACTGCATCGCGTAAGAAAGAGATTTTCACACTTCCTGAAGGCGTTCCCGCCGTGCGCATGTACTGTTGCGGCCCGACGGTGTACCATTTCGCCCACATTGGCAACCTCCGCACCTACATTTTCGAAGACTTTTTGGTGCGTACGCTGAACTACTACGGCTACAAGGTGAACCACATCGTGAACATCACCGACGTGGGCCACTTGACCAGCGACGCCGACTCTGGCGACGACAAAATGGAAAAGGGCGCCGCCCGCGAAGGCAAGTCCGTGTGGGATATCGCTAAGTTCTACACCGACGCTTTCATGGCCGACTGGCACCGTCTCAACATCCAGGAACCGACCCGCTGGACTCCTGCCACGCAGCACATCCAAGAACAGATTGACTTGGTAAAAACTCTCGAAGAAAAGGGTTACACCTATCGCACCAGCGACGGCATCTACTTCGATAGCCTTAAGTTCCCGCGCTATGCCGACTTTGCGCGCCTGGACGTGGAAAACCTCCGCAAGGGCAGCCGCATCGACATGGGTGAAAAGAAGAACGCCACCGACTTTGCCCTGTGGAAGTTCAGCCCGAAGGACAAGAAGCGCGCTATGGAATGGGACAGCCCGTGGGGCGTCGGTTTCCCCGGCTGGCACATTGAATGCTCCGCCATGGCCATGAAGTACAACGGCCCGACCCTCGACATTCACTGCGGCGGTACCGACCACATCCGCGTGCACCACACCAACGAAATTGCCCAGAGCGAATGCGCCAACGGCGTGCAGTTTGCCCGCTTCTGGATGCACGGCGAATTTCTCCGCACCGCTAGCGAAGAAAAATTGGAAGACGGCACCACCGAACAGAAGTTCGGCAAGATGAGTAAGTCCAGCGGCGAATTCCTGACGGTTTCGCTCCTCATGGACCGCGGCTTCAATCCGCTTGACTACCGCTTCTTTGCCATCGGCAGCCACTACCGCAACTACCTGAACTTCACGTGGGAAGCTTTGGAAGGCGCCAAGGAAGGCCTGAAGAGCTTGCACAAGAAGACGGACCCGCTGATCGGTAAGGCTACCGCTATCACTAGCGAAGCAGCCAAGGCCTTCCAGAATGAATTCAAGGACGCCATCGGTGATGACCTGAACATGCCGCGTGCCCTCGGTATCATGAACACGATGCTCAAGAGCGATATCGACGACGGCGAAAAGGCTGCCCTCGTGGCCGACTTCGACAAGATTTTCGGTTTGAAGCTCGACCAGCCTCGTGAAGAATATGCCAAGAAGGGAGCCAACGACGGCGTGGATGTCGCCAAGATTGAAGCGCTGATTGCCGCCCGTAAGGAAGCCCGCGCCAACAAGAACTGGGCCGAAAGTGACCGCATCCGCGACGAACTCGCCGCCATGAACGTGGTCATCAAGGACTCCAAGGAAGGCACGACTTGGGAAATCAAAGGTTAGAAATGTGTAATGTGTAGTGTGAGATGAAACATTCCACACCACACATTGTATAGTTTATGTTCAAAGGCGAAGGTCCCGAGCGAAAAGTGTCGGGCCTTCTTTTTTATATTAGGCATTATGAATTTCAAGCCTTTCGTCTTCAATTCCTTTGGCGTGAACGGTTTCGTTTTAAGTAACGACGCCGGCGATGCCATTCTGATTGACCCGAGTGCCGGAAGCGAGCAAGAGGAACAAGCCCTCGCCCGCTACATTGAGCAGAACAAACTTACGGTAAAGCACCTGCTGAATACGCACCTGCACTTGGACCATGTGCTAGGCAATGCATTTATCGCCAACAAATACGGCGTGCAACCCGAGGCTCACGAAGAAGACGCCTTCTTGCTTGACCTGCAGGAAGAACAGAGCCAGATGTTCGGCCTCCCGCTGCGTGAACTATCGCCCGGACTCGGCAACTACCTTGCCGAGGGCGATGCCGTCGAGGTGCCCGGCATCAAGCTGCAGGTAATTCACGTGGCTGGGCACTCCCCCGGCGGCATCGCGTTTTACTGCGAAAACCCGGGCGAAGTGAATGGACAGAAGGATGTTCCGCCACTCCTGTTCCCGGGCGACATTCTGTTTGCAGGCAGCCGCGGACGCAGCGATTTATTCGGTGGCGATGACCACGCACTTGTCACAGGCATCAAGAATAAATTGATGACACTCCCGAAAGACACGATCGTATTCCCCGGGCACGGGCCGATGACGACGATTGCCGATGAGAGGCGCTGGTATTAATGGGTCGAATCGGGTGGATTGACGAATTCAAGGGATTCGTGTTGTTGCTCGTATGCCTGTACCATGTGGAGCAATCGTTCCCTCAGGCGCAAATGGGAATGCTGCATCTGAGTGCGCTTCGTATGTCAGCATTTTTCTTCATTTCAGGAATGCTTTTCAGCACACGCCGTTTTCCCAATTTCAAAAGCTACTTCATTCACAAAACTAAAGTTTTACTCATCCCCTACATTCTGCTTTCGCTGTTATTCTTGGCGTTAGATCCGGTCGTGTACAACTTCGACTTATTCCCGAAAGCACCACGCATGACAGTGATGAATATACACCCACATATCGCTAGCGTTTGGGATTACATCTACTGGAATCTGGCGAAGATTTTTGTGGCTGGGAAATCTTCGATTGGGTCGGGGCCGCTGTGGTTTGTGTTCACGCTGTATTCAGTAAGCCTGATGTTCTATGGCTTGCAGAAGCTGGCGAATTTGATAGCAAAGAAGCTGAACATAATTCAGCACGACAAGAAGGCAAGAAAGGCAGATGCAGAGCGTCCTCAGCATGACATGAAGGCAAAAATCGCGATTGCAGTCACGGCAGTCGCAAGTCTTGCGGGCGGGTGGTTGCTGTACAAGAATCATATTCGCTTGCCGCTGGGAATCGAGCGAGATTTGACGGTGCTATTCTTCTTCACTTGCGGATGGCTGAGCAAAGAACCTATTCGCAATAAGCTCTGCGGGAAAGGAAAAAAACGCATTCCCTGGAGTCTTGTAGTTGCCACCTCCATCACGACATTCATTCTCTACGCCGCATTCGAAATTCCGGACCCGAATTTCAGCATCATGAACAACACCCTCGGAAAATCACTCCCGATATTCGTCGCCAGTTCTTTCTTCGGTATTGCAGGCCTTGTAACCGCCTTTGTCGCAGCCGACAAGATTCCAAACATCGGGCCCATTCGCACACTCAAGGGAATCCTCCGCAACATTTCAAGGAACGCGCTCGTGATTCTTGCGGTTCACTGGTATATATTGCTGGTAATGCGTCTGCTTTTCCGCGGGACTTTCAACAAACCAGGCATTGCATACATTTCTATCGCCATCGTAGCGACTGGCGTTGTCGCCGCCATTCCATTATTCCGATGCAAACTTTACAAGCTGCTCGGTAAGCAGCCTGCGAGCGTGCGCGAAAGTTTGAATATTCGCGATTAAATTTCCAAGAAAGCTTTCAAGTCGTCCATGCGGCGCTTAGCCATTTCAACGCCATGCTCGTACGACTCGTTCATCTTTTCCATGTTCGTATCAAACTGGTCGCACAAATCAATCACAGGTCGAATCAAGAAGAGTTTGCCTTCTTTTTCGAGTTTTTCCATTTGCACGAACATTTTTTCGTAACGCTTTAAGCGAATCATGAGCGCTCGGAACATGTCCGGATATTTGCGCTTATACATCGGATTCAAAATCGCACGATACTTGCGGAAGTCCGTCACCGCTTCGCCCGGATAATGCGTCGAAATAGCAACCACCTTATCGCAGCCCTTTTCAAAAGCACGCAGGTAAGGAATCGGAGCCGTAATGCAACCGTCGGCATAATGCTTGCCATCAATTTCTGCCATCGGGAAAATCATCGGCAGGGCGCAACTGGCGCTAATCAAATCGAGCAAGCGTTTTTTTTCGTTCTTTTCGCTCTTGAATTCGGCACGGCCCGTTTCGCAACACGTCAGTCCGATTTCGCATTCGATTTTAGAATTATGGAACGCTTCAAAGTCAAACGGCATTTCGCCATCGGCAGCCAGATAGTTCAACGCATGGAATTCCTTTTGGATTCCAATGAACTTGCTCGCCCACTTTTTGCCTTTCTGCAAGCGCGTCGGGAGCACGATAAAACGCAAGCGACCTTGCTGGCGCGTAACAAAGTTCACCGCCGCATGGGCTCCGGCAGAAACACCTGCCACGTAATTAAAATCAATATCTTCGTCAAGCCAGGTGTCAATCACACCTGCGCTGAACATCGTCTGACGAGAACCGCCCTCTAACACCAACCCAGTCTTCATGCCACAACCTCTTCGGGCGTTTCAGCCGCAACCGGGAGCGGAGTCACTTCAGTCTTGCCCAACGCTTGCTGTTTAAGACTCCAGACTTTCTGTCTGAAATATTCACTGCGTTCGGCCAAGTGTTTCGAAGAAGGAATTCCCTTCACGCGTTCAATCTTTTCAGGTTCGCTAACAACAATCTGCGTGCGATGACCACGCTTATAAATGCCATCGATACCCACCGCAATCACCGGAGCGCCGGTACTGCGAGCAAGGAACGCAAAACCCGTCTTGAATTCATTCAGCAAGCCGTCATAGCGGCACTTGCCTTCGGGGAATATAATCACCGAATTGCCTTTTTCCAGTTCATGCTTTGCAATCAAGGCCCATTCGGTATCCAAGTTAAAGCGGTCGCAAGGAATCACGCATTTTACGCGAGTCAGAGCCCAGCTAAAATGCGGGTCTTCAATTTGGTCTTTCGCCACCACGATGCTTCTATTGTGAAAAAAGATTGCAAGCATCATGAGGGGGTCCCACATGCTCGTATGATTCGCAATAATTATCGAAGGCGTCTTAAGGCGCGGAGACTTCACCGTTTCACCGGCAAAAGTCACCTTCGGGCGGTTCCAAACAAGCAAATAAACACGCACGGTGTAGATCACTACCACCATGACGAACTGCATGAAAAGTTCAAACAGCGGGTTCTTCTTTTTCATTATTTTCCGAGAGATTCTTTCGGGATGCTCGTAAAGGTCAGGGCGCCCTTCGCGTGAACGTTGCCATTCACTTTCACAATGCAGTCAAAGCCGACCAACACACCGCCTTCCTTCGTCTTCTTCACGGAAATTTCAAGCTGGTCGCCAGGAATCACCGGCTTCACGAACTTGAATCCATCAATCTTCAAAAGCACGTAGAGATTCTTTTCCAAATCTTCGGCAGGCTTTTCGATTACAAGCGAACAAAGCTGAGCGCAGCTTTCCACAATGAGCACGCCCGGCATAATCGGAGTGCCCGGGAAGTGCCCCATAAAATAGGGTTCATTCACGCTCACATTCTTAATGCCCACAGCAGATTCATTCGGCACAAGTTCCGTGACCTTTTCAATCATCTGGAACGGCGGACGCTGAGCAATCTTTTCGCTGATTTCGTAAATATTCATCATAGAGAGAGACCTCCATCGAGCACGAACACCTGGCCAGTCACGTAGGCGAACTGGTCAGAAGCAAGCGCAGACACAATGTTTGCGACTTCGTCGGCAGAACCAAAGCGCTTCAGAGGAATCTTTTCAAGGTAGCCCTTGCGAGTTTCTTCGGGAATAGCTTCGATCATTTCGGTAGCGATAAAGCCCGGAGCCACGGCATTCACGCGAATACCAAAGCCACCAAGTTCTTTAGCCAGCGTCTGAGTCAAGGAGTTCACGGCACCCTTGGTAGCGCTGTAAACAGCCTGGCCAGCGAGAGCAAACTTCGAAGACACGGAGCTCATGTTGATAATCACGCCGGACTTCTGCTTGTACATTTTCACAGCTACCTGCTGAGCGCAATAGAAGTAACCCTTCACGTTCAGGTCGAAGCACTTGTCCAAGGTTTCCGGATTCATCATCATCAGGTATTCGTCGCGCACAATACCGGCATTGTTCACCAGCACGTCGATGCGACCGTAAGCCTTAAAGATTTCGCGAATCATGACCTTCACTTGAGAAAGGTCGGCGACATTTGCCTTGTAAATCATGCCGTCGCCACCTTCGGACTTAATCTGGTCCAAGGTCTGCTGGGCAGCCTCGTCGGAACTGGAGTAGTTCACTACAACTGTATAACCATCGCGAGCAAGGCGCAAAGCACAAGCCTTACCGATACCCTTAGAAGCTCCTGTTACCAAAGCTACTTTCATATTCTAGCTCCTTCTACCTAAACGCTATTTTCCGAAAACGACGGCGCTATAAGAGCCACCAGCCGCAAAGGAGATTACCAAAATTTTCTTGAGGTTTGCAGATTCCACATTCTTTGCAGAAACAGAGCCATCTGCAGCCACAAAGTAAGCGTTATCGTTTGCCAGTTCACCACTCAACAGGAGAGTTGCTTCGGCAGCGGCCAAAGCGGCAGACCCCGCACGACCTTCACCGGTGCGTTCCTTGACTTCGAAGAGCGGCATCGTCGCAAGCTTTTCGCCAAACACGCGCTTGAGAGCACCCTTTTCAATATCGTCAATCTTCTTGCAGCCATTGGCAAAACCGCAAACGGCATCAATTTCATTGGCAGAAATTCCGGCATCAGCAAGGGCGTCGGCAATAGCCTTATCCAAAGCTTCGTCAGAACCAACCAATTTGCCGAACTTCACGTTCTTGCGGCCATGACCGAAACCGAGTGCGTAGCAGTAAACCTTTGCATCACGGCTCTTGGCATAAGATTCATCTTCGAGCATGATCGACACGCTACCGTCGCCAACCACAAAGCCTTCAGAATCGGAATACGGAGCAACCACATCGTTTGCAGCCACACCGAGCTTCTGGGCAAATTCCGTAATAATCGGCAGGTTTTCGTCGGTACCGGTAGCCATCATGACTTTTTCTTGGCCATCATGAATCACGTTCATGGAATAGCCAATGCTGTCGAGGCCCGAAAGCGGACCGGTGGTAATGGTAACGCCGTAGCCCTTGATACCGGAGCAAATCGACAGGTAACCACCAGCAGCATTATAAACCGTGTGCGGGAACTTGAAGGCAGAACCGCCGGCATTGCCGAGTTCAGCAATCAGTTCTTCAAAATCGTAAGTTGCGCCAAGACCACCTTCGCTTGTACCCACGATAATACCGATATCCATGGCATTTTCGTCGGACACCTTGAAGTTCGCATCTTGGAGTGCACGCATACCCGAAACAGTCTGGAGCTGGCCCAGATTATCGAGCTTGCGGTAGAAAGCCATCTTGATGCCGAGTTCCTTGTAGTCATCGAGTGCAATCGTAGAATGCACCGAAGCGGACTCAGGCTTCTTGCCTGCATTCACAGCTTCAAGATAGGCAGCCTTGCTATTACCGAGCGGAGACACAATTCCCACACCCGTCACAGCAATCTTACAGTCCTTAGCGGACTGAGCAGACACATTTCCCGATTCCTTCGAGAAGACGATAGCCGCATTCGTGCCACCGAAAGCCACATTGTTGCTCAAGACGCTCTTGAGTTCCTTATGGCGAGCCTTGTTCTGCACGAAGTCCATGTCGCCCACTTTTTCCTTGAGGGCGGCAGACTGTTCTTCGCTATACGGGAAGGTCGGAAGAACGGTATCCGTGGTAAGAGCCTTGATGCTAAAGACAGCTTCAATGGCACCAGCGGCACCCAAGCAATGGCCCGTAAGCACCTTGGTAGAACTTACGCTCACCGTCGGATTTTCTTCGCCGAAGTAGGCCTTGAAAGCGGTCATTTCGGCATTGTCATTCTTACCCGTGCCCGTACCATGAGCATTGATGTAACCGATGTCGGTTTTAGCAATGCCGGAGTTCTTGACAGAGCGGTTGATGGCTTCTTTCAGGCAAAGACCATCTTCACGCGGGGCGGTAATGTGGTTTGCATCGCTCGTGACGCCAGAACCAAGCACTTCGCAGTACTGCTTGGCAGCACGCTTCTGCGCATGTTCGTAAGATTCCACAATCACGATACCAGCACCTTCGCCAAGCGTAATGCCGTTGCAACGGTTAAACGGAGAGCATCCGTTTTCATCGAGTGCATGGAGCGAAAGGAATCCGGAATACGGGACCGAAGCAAAAGAATCGGCGCCGCCCGCAATCACGACATCGGCCTTACCGGCGCGAATCAAGTCGCAAGCGACCGCAATCGAAATTGTACCAGCAGCACAAGCATTCGCTACGTTAGTGACAATGCCACCAGCCCCGCAAGTTTCAGCCACCTGAGACGCAATAGATGCAATCGGCATCTTTGCGATTTCAGAAGCGTCGCGACCATGTTGATGATACTGTTCAATCGAAAGAACGCCGCCCACACAACTTCCGATAACCACGCTCACACGTTGGTCGTCGTTAAAGTTTTTGAGTCCGGCATCGGCTAGAGCTTCGTTTGCCGCCTTGATGCAAAGTTTCGAGACGCGGTCCTTTTCTTCGGGCGCATCAATTTCATCAAGGGAATCGCACTTGACTTCGGCAGCCAAGTCCGCATAACAGTTCACAGTATCAACAGAAGTGGTTTTATGAATGCCGGAAACAGATTCCAGCGCACTTTTCCAAGCTTCTTCAACATTGTTACCGACTGCGCAAATTACGCCAAGGCCGGTAACTACACAACGCTTATCGTCAGATGTCATAATACGAAAAGGGTAAAATTAAGCCTTATGGGATTCGATGTAAGCAGCGATCGTATCGATGCTCTGGAAGTTTTCCTTGGCAACGCCCGTCATGGAAACGCCAAAGTTGGAATCCACGAAGGAGATGATTTCAAGGGAATCCACAGAATCAAGGCCGATTTCTTCGCCAAAAAGCGGAGTATCGAACTGGAGCACGTCGCCATCGACGCCGAGATCAGACATAAAGAAGGCCTTGAGTTTTTCTTTCATTTCGTTCATAATTTACCTCGTTTTTAATTTTTTGCCAAAAATAATAAAATTATAACGAATTATCTTTGCAAAAACTTACAATTACGACATAATTGCGAAAAATAGCGACAAAATGGAGACATTCTAGCTAAAAAGCCTGACGAACGTAGAAGGACAGGCCTAAGTGGTCAAAATCGATCCACGAAAAGTCTGCACGAGCAAACAAATTCTGTTTTAGATTCAAGCCCAAAAGTGCGCCAGCACCAATGGACCGGTGCCAATCGTTACGTACAAGTTCACTAAAATAGCGTCCTGATTTTCCACCTTCGAAAAACAAATGCCCGCCCAGGCGCCACCAAATATACTGTCGAACCTCGGCCTGCATGATAACAGCCTGATTATCGCCAAAATACAGGCTTTCTACCCCTCGGAAACGGCAAATGCCATCAGGGCCCGCAAGCATGTCAAAGGGAACATCGCCATCGGCACGTTGCCACAAGAAGCCAACAGCCATGGTCGTATTCGGGGAAAAACTGGAATAACCGCGCAAATCAAGCGATTCCACGTCGAACGTATAGTCGCCCAAACGGTCACTATAGAACATCTGCTGCCATTGGGCCAAAAATCCATGTCGTGTCCAGTTAATGTTGTCGCGGGTATCCACGCCCAACAAATAGCCCGCACCGTTTCGCCAACCGGAATGAGCATCGGGCAAGTCGGTAATTTCGCCAATATCAAAATCAATTTCGGTATATTCTGCATGGACTTCGACACCATACTTGAGCGCCCGAGGAAGCCCTATTCTCGATTCAATACGCGTGCCATACTGGAACTTTTTGCGGTTGAAGTTCGTGAATACATCGATATCGGGATTGTTGCCGCGACCATAATAACCGGCCACCCAGTCCTGGTACTTGAGCAAGCCCCAAATACTTACTTGATCATGGAATAAATAATAGTATGGTTCCAACTGCAACTGCAGCTGTCCGCGAGTTGAGCCGTAAGCCGTGAGTCCAATTTCAGGGACATTGCCACCCGATTCGTCGGGCTTCAAGAACAGGAGCGCCATCACACCAATCTGGAATTCCGTCTCTTCGGTGTAGCCAAGAATAGGCACCACAGAATAACGCTGAAAATTGTCTCCAGACGCCTCTTCAGTTGCCGCAGCGACAAACGCCACGAAAGCAATCAAAAGTAATCCTATTTTTTTCAACAAATCCATTACAAACCAAATATAAAATTTAAACGAAGCCTTTCATTTATTGTTAATTTTTCATTGTTCATTATTTATATCACATGGCCCGCGCACGCAAGACAATCACACCTGACCCGTATGCGAAACCGATAGCGAAACCGCTACCGCCCGAGCAGAGTTTGCCGGGACACTTGAAGCAGTTTCAGTCTCCGACGCGTGCGAACTTTGAACTCGTGAGCCCTTATGGTGCAGCGGGCGACCAGCCGAAGGCCATCGAAGAACTCACGGTCGGATTCAAACACGGCGAACAGTTCCAGACGCTTCTCGGCGTCACGGGTTCTGGTAAGACTTTTACGATGGCAAACGTCATCAAGAACGTGGGCAAGCCGACGCTGATTTTGACCCACAACAAGACGCTTGCAGCCCAGCTCTACCAAGAATTCAAGGCGTTTTTTCCGCATAATGCGGTGGAATATTTCGTAAGCTACTACGACTACTTCCAGCCCGAAGCCTACATTCCGCATACGGATACTTTCATCGAAAAAGACGCGAGCATCAACGACGAAATCGATAAGCTGCGCCTGCGCGCGACAGCGAACCTTTTGACACGCCGCGACGTGATTATCGTTGCCTCCGTGAGCTGCATTTACGGTTTGGGAAGCCCGAGCGAATATTTTGATTTGATGGTTCGCATCAAAAAGGGCGACGTTTACGACCGCGACAAGATTCTGCATGACCTGGTTCGCATTCAATATACGCGAAACGATTTCAGCCTGGAACGAGGTTCTTTCCGCGTCCACGGCGACGTGATTGAAATTCACCCGAGCTACGACGAAGAAGGACTGCGCATTGAACTTTTTGGCGACGAGGTAGACAGGCTCGTCCGATTCAATATGATTACCGGCGAAGTCACGCAAGAGCTGGACGAGATGACTATCGCTCCGGCAAAGCACTTCGTGACCAAGGAAGAGGGCCGTGCAGGAATCTTGCAGCGCATGCAAATGGAACTGACCGACCGCCTCGCCGAGCTCGACAAAGAAGGCAAGGTGCTGGAATCGGCCCGCCTTAGTAGCCGCACCCGCTACGACATGGAAATGATTCGCGAAACCGGCATGTGCAGCGGTATTGAAAACTACTCCCGCATTATCGAAAACCGCGCCCCGGGTACGCGTCCGTTTACGCTCATCGACTACTTCGGCGATGACTGGCTTTTGATGATCGACGAATCCCACGTGAGCATTCCGCAAGTGGGAGGCATGGCCGAAGGCGATAAGAGCCGCAAGACCACGCTGGTGCAGTACGGGTTCCGCCTCCCCTGCGCCTTGGACAACCGCCCGATGAATTTTGCCGAATTCGAGTACATGTACCCGAAGCAGGTGCTCTTTGTGAGCGCCACCCCTGGCGATTATGAACTGACAAAAACAGGCGGCGTCGTTACCGAACAAATTAACAGACCGACCGGACTTTTGGACCCGAAAATTGAGATATTCCCCATCAAGGGCCAGATGGACGTGCTGCTGTACCGCATCGAAGAAGTCGTCAAGAATGGCGACCGCGTGCTCGTCACGACGCTCACCAAGAAAATGGCACAAGACCTCACCGACTTCTTTGTAGAAGCGGGAATTCGTGCGCGTTACCTGCACAGCGACATCAAGACTTTGGAACGCCACGAATTGATTCGCGGGCTCCGTACTGGGGAATTTGACGTACTCGTGGGCATCAACCTGCTGCGTGAAGGCTTGGACTTGCCCGAAGTGAGCATGGTCGCAATTCTCGACGCCGACAAGGAAGGCTTCTTGCGCAACTACCGCAGCCTGATTCAGACCATGGGACGCGCAAGCCGCAACGTGAACGGCACCGTACTTTTGTTCGCCGACAACATGACCGACAGCCTCGACAAGGCCATCACCGAAACCGCCCGCCGAAGAGCCGTTCAGGAAGAATTCAACAAGGAACACGGCATCACGCCGAAATCCGTGACCCGCAAACTCGAAGACGACCTGAGAATCAACGACCCGCTCGGCGATATTGGCGACGACTCCGTCGACGAAGACTGGGAAGACGATGGTAACGGCATCCGCCCGATGGAACCGCTACAGCCTTCGAGCAAGACCAAGAAGAAAGGCGTACGAGGCTCGAAACGCGACAACAGTGTCATTCTGAGCGGAGCACGTAGTGCGAAGTCGAAGAATCCAGAACCGCAATCCCAGCTGGAAGACCTGGAACGTCAGATGAAAGAAGCCGCCGCCCGACTCGATTTTGAGGAAGCGGCCCGACTCCGCGACATTATTCGCAGCATGAAATAGCAAAAAGGCGTGTTATAGCTCAAGAAATTGCGCAAAAACGCCTAAATTTGCATTTTTTAGCCAAAATTTACACATTTTCGTTTGCATTTTAGGCCTTTTTTGTTTATTTTCAAGGGCAGAAAACATTTAATGAGGATATATCCATGAACTTTGCAAAGAAACTTTTCCTAAGTTCCGTTTTCGCTGTAGGCGCATTCGGTCTCGTTGCTTGCGGAAGCGACAGCAAGTCTTCTACCGAACCCGGCCCGGACGAACCGGGTGGAAAAATTGAAATTCCGACCCAGAAAGACGCCAACATCACCGTAAGTTCTGACATTGGCTCTAGAATTTCCGGCGATGACGTCCGCTTTACTGGCCGTTTTGGATTGGACCTCGTTGTCGACTCCATTGAAAACTCTTTCGACATTGCCTTTACGAATATCGAATACAAGGTGGCTAAGGGCTCTGACGCAAGTAATTTGACAATGGTACCTGCTGTTATCACTTCGAACACCATTGTTTTCCCCACAGAAAACTCCATCGACCTGAACTCGATGAATTCTGCTTTCGTATCTGTCAGCCTGCTCGATCCGGCCTTTACCGAATGTGGTACGTATAGCCTTATCGTTACGGTAACCGCAAACAATGGCGCAAAGGACTTCCAGAGAACCGAAATCATTCCGTTCGAACGCGCAGCCGACTATTACTGCCAAGTCATTGACACGACTACCCAAGAACAGCCCAAGGCCGAAGTCGCCATGACTGCTTGCCAGGTTGAACTGTCTACGAACATTAACCCGGGTCTTAGCCTAGCCACCTGCACCGCAGTGCCTGCCGCAAGTGCTGCAACCGCTGACATCATCTTCGCAAAGGCTGGCTCCAAGAGCAATCCTGAAATGACTGCTACTAGCGGCACCGGCCTTATGTTCGCACCGATTAACAACGGTGACCTTCCGCCGTATACCGACGACTACGAAGTGGATATGTGGCCTGAAGACATGAACTCCCGTACCCCGCCCACCGCCTACGTGAGCGACTTCAAGTTCAAGAGCACCGGTACGGGCGCCTCCATCGCCTCCATGATTGAAAACTCCAACCAGATCTACGTTGCTTTGGCTCCGGGCTACAACGCTGAAACTGGCGTAGGCTTCTACGCTTTCGCAATCACTGAAGCGACCGAAGGCAACAACGGCGATTACACCTTCAAGGTGAAGCTCTATAAGGTCCAGTAATCGGGTCTAAACCAAATTTAAGCCCTCCCCCCGCGGGAGGGCTTTTTCTATATTTTCGCGCGTAATTTAAACATGGAGTAAAACATGCTCAAGAAGCTTTCCAATTTCCCCGGCATCAAGGGACCGGTCGTAACCATCGTGATGGATGGTTTTGGTATCACTGATAAGGTCGAAGGCAACGCCATCAAGGCCGCCCGCACCCCGACTCTCGACAACCTCTTCAAGATGTACCCGAACGTGCTCCTGAAGGCTCACGGCCGCGCCGTGGGTATGCCGACCAACGAAGACATGGGTAACTCCGAAGTGGGTCACAACGCTATCGGTGCTGGCCAGGTGTACAACCAGGGTGCCGCCCTCGTGCAGGACGCAATCGTCTCTGGCGACATCTTCGGCCGCGACGCTTGGAAGGAAATCGCCGGCAACGCCCGCGAAAAGAACACAGTGCTCCACTTCATCGGTCTCTTCAGCGACGGTAACGTTCACTCCAACATTTCTCACCTGAAGGCCATGGTGGCCCAGGCCAAGAAGGAAGGCCTGAAGAAGGTCCGCGTGCACATCCTCCTCGACGGTCGTGACGTGCCGGAAACTTCCGCCCTCGATTACGTTGGCCCGTTCGAAAAGTTCCTCGACGAACTCCGCTCTCCGGAATTCGACGTTTGCATTGCTAGCGGCGGTGGCCGTATGCAGATCACCATGGACCGTTACAACGCTAACTGGAAGATGGTGGAACTCGGCTGGAAGACCCACGTGCTCGGCGAAGGCCGCTACTTCGACAACGCCACCCAGGCTATCGAAACCCTCCGTGGCGAAACCAAGGCTATTGACCAGGATCTCCCGCCGTTCGTGATTGCGAAGGATGGCCAGCCGGTCGGCACCATCAACGACGGCGACTCCGTGGTGTTCTTCAACTTCCGTGGCGACCGCGCCATCGAAATCACCCGCGCCTTCGAAGAAGAATCCTTCAACGAATTTGACCGCAAGCGCTTCCCGCACGTCTGCTACGCTGGCATGCTCCAGTACGACGGCGACCTCAAGCTCCCGAACCGCTTCCTCGTTCCGCCTCCGGCCATCAAGGAAACCAGCGGCGAATGGCTCGCTGAAACGGGTGTCAAGCAGTTCGCTTGCTCCGAAACGCAGAAGTACGGCCACGTGACTTACTTCTGGAATGGTAACCGTTCCAGCAAGTTCGACGGCGAAACCTACCTCGAAATCGAATCTGACGTTGTTCCGTTCGAACAGCGCCCGTGGATGAAGGCAGCCGAAATCACCGACGCCATGATCGAAGCTTTGAAGAGCGGCAAGTACCAGACTCTCCGCTGCAACTTCCCGAACGGCGACATGGTGGGCCACACTGGTTCCTTCCGCGCTGCTACGATGGCTATCGAAGCTGTGGACATCGGCCTCGCCCGCTTGCTCCCGGTGATCGACGCCCTCGGTGGTGTTGCTATCATCACGGCTGACCACGGTAACGCCGACGAAATGTACGAAATCGACAAGAAGACCGGCATGCCGAAGGTCAACAAGGACGGTTCCTTCAAGGCCAAGACGAGCCACACCCTCAACAAGGTGCCCTGCATCCTTTACGATAACGTAACGGGCGGCAAGCTCGGCCTCAAGGAAGGCGACTGGGGTCTTTCGAACATCGCCGCCACGACCGCAAACCTCCTCGGCCTCGAAAAGCACGAGGCGTGGGATGATTCTATGCTCATCATCAAGTAATGAGCTTGCGACCAATCGTCGCAAAACCATTAAAAAAGGAACCCCGCAAGGGTTCCTTTTTTTATTTACCTAAAGTGCCGCGAGCGTATTCGTTGATGCAGGTGACGGCTTTGCGCTTGCAAGGCGTACTTTCATCGTAGAAGACGACGCGGTCATTGCGGAATACTTCGCCGAAGATTTCTTTACCGGCGGCGTTGCTCGCCTTATTGTACTTGACATCGTAGAAAATGTCGGTGTCGCGGGTAACGACACGAATTTCGGCATCAATCTTGTAGGCGCCGTGCGCCCCCTTCAGTTTAAAACCGTAAGGGATTTCATCCATCTTTAAGAACTTGAGGTTGGGAGCATCGAAATCGAGCTGCATCCAAGAACGGGCGCCACCCTTACTGCGAAGGTTAAACCAACCTTCTAGCGAGCCTTCGGTGCTTTCGTTGGCCGATTCCATGGCCATATTCAAACAAGCGAGATATCCATCGCGAGCCAGCGATAGGTCTTCCTTGAATTCATGATAAGTGTCCATATCGCCATCGTAGGCAAAAAGCGGGGCAACACAACAAACTATTAGGAGAATAAGATATTTCATATTCTTAATGTAGAAAAAAAGTATTTGCGCCTTCTTCCCTTGCACACTTTTACTATATTTAGGCCACGCCCGAGCCCGGGTGGTGGAATGGTAGACACTGGGGACTTAAAATCCCTTGAGGGCAACCTCGTGCGGGTTCAAGTCCCGCCCCGGGCATTAACGGCAAACCAGGGAGCTCCTATGATTGAATTCTACCCGAACAGCATTTACTACCCGCGCGAAGCGGTCGAAGAAAAACTCGCCAAGGGCGAACTTCAGAAAACCGAAAAGCACCTGATGGGCTGGACGGAACGCCACCGCGGCGAAATCTGGGATTGTGCCCGAGACGATTCCGAAGATCCCACCGACGAAATCTTGCTTGACAACCTGCGTGCACTCTTGCTTTGCAAGGGTTCCTTGCAGCCGGCCGCCGAAATGGGCGACATGATCAAGGAAATCAAGAAAGAAGTCTGGTACCGCAACGAATCCCACCACGAAGACCCCAAGGAAGTGGCCGAAGAATGGCGCGCCAAGTACTTGGTCAAGTGGCGTGAAGCACGCATGTTCGAAGCGTTCATCTTGATTGAAAAACGCACCGCCGAACTGCTCGCTATTTTAAAGAACAAGTAATTAGTAGTCTATTTTCCAAGCGATTGGAACCCAAGCTACAAAGCGTCCGCTTTCACTACGCGGATAGCGCCAATAGGTCTGGATTTGCGAAAGCACCAGGCCTTTAAAATTGTCGTCATGCACATTGGTAAAAAGGATTTCTGGCGAGAACACGCCTAGAGAATCAAGCGTGAGCTTGATGCCCATAATTGCATGCGGAGAATCGCTTTTGAAATTCTTGTTGTTCGACTTGAAAAATGCCGCCGAAGCAAAATGGAGGCTTGCAGCGCGACCCTGCAAGAATTTTTCAAACTGCAAAATGTCGCGGCCGGCCGAATTTTCGAGCACATAAATGTCTTCGAGCGAAGGCATGACAACGCGGCCCGTAAAGCCCTTTTGCAAACCAACTTCCGGAACGGGTTCCGATTCAACGGACGGCACCGGCGTATACAGGTGCACCCTGGAAAGCGCGAACAGCATGCCCGCAAAAACTAGAATCATGAAATATATCGGCAAGTTGCGCATAGTGTTGTCCTAGTTGTTTTCGGAACAAGGTTCAATAAAAGGTTCAATCGCCTTGACACAAAGCTGCAAGGATTTACGGTCGTTAAAATAATTCCAAGTCGGTTCAAAAATCACCGATACAGGCTTGCTGAGCAGGCTCTTGTACTTGCGAAGTCCAAAACCGATGGCGGGATACACGCGGCTCCCTGCCTGCGAAATATCCATTTGCAGGTGTCCGCCCTTGAGTTCACGAAGCCTGTGGATTTTCACGTTGTCGGCGCGAAAAGTCGGATACGGGAAGTTTCCACTAAACGGTTCTAACAAATCGATAAAGTCGAGAATCGAAATCAGCTGGTTCTTATTCGCGTTGCCTGCACCGTAATCGCTCGGCGCCATATACTGCGAAGCTTCGACAATCAGTTCGTTGAGAGAAATGCAAATGTCGTAGGAGCAAGGAGCGGCTTCGCCTTCGCATTCTTCGGTGCCGGTATAATTCTGGCTTGCGGCAGAAACTTCCAAGCGCTTGCGGAGTTCATCGATTTTGTCAGCCGGAAGCGAAAAACCTGCAGCGTTAGCATGCCCACCCCAGCGATCAAAAAGTTCGCGGGATTCAAACAAAGCCTTGTGCCAGTTAAAGCCAGGAACTGCGCGGGCACTTGCATGCGCCATGCCATCTTGGATAGAAAGCACTGCCGTCGGGCGGTGGTATTCTTGAGCAAGCTTTGCCGCCACAATTCCAATCACGCCTACATGCCAGCCATTACCTGCAACCACAATCACGGTCGGAAGCTTGTCGCCATACATGGCCGTCATTTGCTCTTGCGCCATTTCGGTGATTTCAGCTTCTTTCTGTTTGCGTTTGCTGTTCCATTCGCGAAGTTCCGCCATCAAGGCATTCGCGGTCGCCATATTCGGGCTGAGCAAAAGTTTGAGAGCCGGGTCCGGGCGCTCCATGCGACCGGGCGCATTCAGGAGCGGAGCAAACTTGTACATGACATCAATGCCGCCCACGCTGCCGTGGCCCTTCATCAAGTTGCTGTACATTTCTTGAAGTCCCGGCCAGTGGCTGCTTTCAATGGACTTGAGGCCCGCCTTGGTAAAGGCGCGGTTTTCAGGAGTCATCGAGACAAGGTCAGCAAGCGTACCGAGTGCCACCAAGTCCAAGAACTTGGTCGGTTCGGGCATTGAAAGCTTGGAGTACAGGGCGCAAATAAATTTGTACGAAACGCCCACGCCGCAAAGTTCCGGATTCGGGTAGGAATCGCCTTCTTGATGCGGGTCCAAGAGTACATCGCATTCCGGCAGTCCATCGCCCGAAGGCTGGTGGTGGTCTATGACCAACACCGACATTCCATAACTCTTGGCCAAAGCAATTTCGGCATTTGCGGTAATGCCCGTGTCGACGGTAATCACATAACGGGCACCCGCCTGGTGCATTTCTTCAACGGCGGATGCTGAAAGCCCATAGCCATCGCCAAAGCGGTTCGGGAGTCGCCAGTCAGACTCCATGCCAAGTTCGGCAAGAGCACGCGTCATGAGCGTGACAGCCGACATACCATCCAGATCGTAGTCACCAAAGACAAAAACTTTTTCGTGCTTTTCACGAATTTTCAAAAGCCACTCGACAGCGGCATCCATGCCCTTCATCAGGAACGGGTCAAGTACATCGCCCGAGTTACCGCACAGCATGCGGTGGGCTTCGGACACAGAGCAGACTCCGCGAGACACCAAGAAGCGCGCCACCACGTGGGGAATGCGCAAGCTCTTCGACATCGAAGAGGCCAAGTGCTCGTTCAGGACTGCTTCTGTAGATTCTTGAGCCATTTTATTTATAGCCCTCGAAAAGCTTGAGCGACAGGCTCTGCAGGCACATGGTCGCTGTCACACGACGAGACTCGATTCTGGACATGGTTTCCTGCACTGCGACAAGCGCAAGTTCCAAGGCGGTTGCATCGACCCGCGGGAAATTCGAAAGGCCGACAGAGGTCGTGGTTTCGGGCATTCGCAAGCGAGCCCCCGCCTGTTCTCGCAACAAGTCTGCCAGCAAGAATGAAAGCACTTCCAAGAATCGGTTCGCTTCGTAGGCATCTTCAAGCGCCGAGTCCTTGAGTTCCATGAACAAGTCGGTATAGTTATTGCGCAGGGAATGCAGCACGAAATCAGCCGCAAGCTTGCACCAGACCTTGGCATGCTCGGCGTAATAAAGCGCCTTGCCCGGAGAGCCAACGGCAAGCCCGATGACATCGTCGCTCAAAGTAGATTCATCAAATTCTTCGCCCGCGACGCGCAAGACTTCCGACTTCACTTCTTCGTCGGAGAGCGGCAACAAGTGGAGCGCCAGACAGCGTGAACGGATTGTCTGAAGCATCTTTTCGCGGGAATTGGTCGTCAAAATAAAGTACGTGTTCGGCGGGACTTCTTCGAGCGTTTTAAGGAACGCGTTTGCCGCCGATTCGTTCATGCGGTCCGCTTCGGCGATAATCACCGTGCGCACGCGGTCGCCCTTCATGGCAAAGCTCGACGTCATCATACGAATGAGGTCGACCGAAATGAAGGCGCCTGTCGAAAAAACATCGACCCGGTACGGGTTCTTCTGGATTTCTTCGATATAAGACTTCTTGAAGTCCTCGATGGTTTTCGCCTTGCTGCCGGCAGAAACATCGTCGGAACTGCGGGCATGGGCCTCGGCCGATTCCATGGGAACGACCCAGCCATCGGTTGCGCCACTATCCATTGCCATGCGGCAACCAAAACAATGTCCGCAGGGGCGCATATTCGGATCGGTACACTGGAGCGCCTTCGCAATTTCCATCGCGAGCCATTTCTTGCCGATTCCGGCAGGGCCATCAATCAAGATTGACTGCGGAAAGCGGTTCTCACGGAGCGCCGACATCAAGCGGATGCGGGCACGTTCTTGAGAGGCAGGACCATTTAACGTATATTCGATCATTACTGTTTTAACCACTGCAAGGGGTCCACGGTTTGTGTACCCTCGCTCACTTGGAAGTACAATTTAATTCCATTTAACGAAGCAACATCGCCCACTTCGCCAATTTCTTCGCAATTTCGCACCTCTTTGCCCTCTTGTACGCGAATTGACTTGAGGTGACCATAAACGGAGTAGGTTCCGCCCGCATGTTCGATAATCACCGAGGGCCCACGGCCATCGATTTCGCCCACCATGACGACAGAACCTGCCGCTGCGGCACGGACTGCCTCGCCGCGTTTGCCGCGGATTTCAACACCCAAGTTACGCGTCATAATGTGGAGTACCGGATGTTCTTGCAAACCATATTGGCTGATAATGTTACCCTTGAGCGGCGTACACTTGGGGCCCTTTACCGATTCGGCCACCGTAACTTTCGGCTTTTCCACCTTCTTGGCAGGCGCCTTCGTGTCTTTCTTTTTGCCCTTGTCCGCCTTTTCCTTTGCCTTACGGGCGGCTTCATCTTTCTTGGTCTGCTCGATTTCTTTCTTGCGTTTTTCTTCGAGTTTCTTGATGAGCGCAAGCATAGTCTTCTGGTTCTGTTCGAATTCCTTGAGGGCGCGGCGCTGCATGTTCTGGTCATGCTTTAAGGACATGAGCATTTTTTCTTGCCCGCTCATCTGTGTTACAAGACCCTTTTCTTCGGCAGCCTTCTTGGTACGCAACTGCTTGAGGTCCGAAAGGTGTGCGCTTTCCGACTGTTTCTTTTCGTCGCGTTCTTGCACCAGCTGTTGCAACACTTCGACCTCTTGCTGGTCCTGATTCAGAATGTGGTGCACCCAGTACACCTGGCGGTCGGGGCTACCTTCTTGCGTGAGCAAACTGTAAAGCACGCGGGCTTCGCTATTGCGACCGCTAATGTAGAGCGTGCGGATTCGCTTTCTCATGGCTTCGCGGCGGGTCTCGATTTTGCGGTCCAAGGAATCAATGTCTGCCGTAAGTTGCACAAGCGCCCGTTCCAGCATGACTTCGCTCTTGGAAAGTTCCGAAAGGTAGGTACGCGTCTGGTTCAGGTTCTGGTCGAGAATCGAAATCGTGTTCAGCACGCCCTTTTCTTCGGTTTCAAGAAGAGCGAGTTCCTGGCGCTTTTTCGCAAGGTCCGATTCCAACTTTTTCAAAGCATTTTTCTGTTCGTTAATCTGGGCGTCGGTCTTTTTCGTGGCCGACGACTTAGAGGCATTCTTGGAGGACGCCTTTACCGAAGACTTTGTCGGTTTCTTCGTCGAAGCATTTTTCGCCGGAGTATTCTTAGCAGTCGACTTTGCAGGGGCACTCTTGGTGTTTTTTGCGGCAGGCTTTGCATAGGCGTTTTCAGCCCCAAGCCCAAGCAGCAAGCAAAACAGCAAGACGACAAGCCGCATCATCATTCCTGTTCATTGCGCTTAATCGAAAGGAATTCGCGCACCGTGCGGAAACTAAAGTAGCCCGAAAGAGCCGTGACCAAGACAACCACCAAGAACAGGCCTGTTCCAAGGCCAGTCAAGTTTGCCGCTACAATCGGGAACGCATCTGCCACCGAGTTCAAAACGACGGCCAGCAAGATGACGGCAAGACCGCTACCGACCAAGCCCTGGAATGCGCCCTGCAGCACAAACGGAAATTCGATAAAGAAGTGGCTACCGCCCGCATACTTCATGTTTTCGACCAAGAGCCTGCGGGACAGAAGCGAAAGTCTTACAGAGTTGCAGATAATGAGCGACAGCGTAAACAAGAGCAATACGCTAACGCATATCGGCCAAAAAATCATGCGGAACTTCCAGGCGGCAATTTTTTCGACCCATTCGACAGGCGCCTGGACTTCTTCGAAAATTTCAGTGCGGGCTAAATTGTTCTTGACCTCAATCAATGTGGCCGGGTTCTTGTTTTCTTCACCAAGAGTCACCCTGAAAAACGGCGGAATCGGGTTTCCTTCAACCAGGTCGAGCATTTCGCCGGAAAAATGCCTGCGGAAATCGGCCAAAGCGGAATCGGCGCTCACAAAAGTCACAGAATCAATAAACTTGGTGTGTTCCAGGCGATTCTGAATCACCTGCAGGGAATCTTCGTCGACCGATTCGGGCAAGAACGCTTCGACAGCATACAGGTTCCTTTCCATCGAAAGAACGCGCATGACCGCCCCGAAAGCGGTAAACGAAGCCGCCAAAAGCAGCGAACACAGGAATATGGTGGCAAACGACGGTAAAATCACCGTGCGGTGCTGCCGCATTCCGCGAAAAGATTCCGATATTAAATAGCCAAGTTGTCCGAGCACGGAGTGAATTATAACTAAATTTTAGACAGTCATTCGAGAGTTCTATGGGAAACATCGTTCTAAAAATAACCGCACTGATATTTGGCATAGCCC
The DNA here is from genome assembly GCF_900182935.1 of Fibrobacter sp. UWB10. Lineage (NCBI taxonomy): Bacteria > Pseudomonadati > Fibrobacterota > Fibrobacteria > Fibrobacterales > Fibrobacteraceae > Fibrobacter > Fibrobacter sp. UWB10. The sequence continues at coordinate 628,640 of NZ_FXUE01000001.1, forward strand.
TCTGGTTCCTGGTAATCTCACAAAAGGATTTCCAGCTTTCGGTGAATGTGCCGTTGAACTTTGTGAAACTCCCCGAAACCATGGCAATTGCTTCGAAGCCGCCGCATAGTTTGCACATTACGGTCGAAGGCAAGTCGTGGGATTTGATTCGTTTGAACAACCTAGTAAGCGACCCCAACCAAAATTCCATTGCCATGGTCGTAGACCTGCAACAGGCTGAACTGGGCGCAAAGCGCATTCACTTGGACAGCAAGAACTTTGTGGCCGCAGGTTTTCCCGACATTCGCTTTGTAGAACCCGAAAACCAGCTCTTGTTCGTGGACCTCGACATCGACACTCGCATTACGCGTAATGTTCCGATTAAATCGGTCGCCACATTTACTGCAGCGCAAGGTTACCTGATTGCAGACGAGCCCACGGTTACGCCCGAAGAACTGATGGTCTCTGGCGCCCGTAACGCCCTCACCCGCATTATCGATATTCCGACCGATTCTTCGTTCTTTGATACATTGCATGCAAGCCAGGAATTCACGATTCCGCTCGACTTTAGCACTTTGCCGGCTTTCGTTTCGCCAAGCGATTCTTCGGTCAAGATTTCGGTAAACATCCAAAAGATGGCAAGCCGCACTTACGACAGCATTCCTGTTAGCTTAATCGGATTTTTCGACAAGAACATTTATTCTCTAGAACCCAAGACACTTTCGGTCGAAATCACTGGTGGCGAAGTCGTTCTCGATTCAATTACCAAGCATAACATTGAACTTGCGATGGAATTCAACCGATTCGCCATCGAAGATGCCGACAGCCTTTCGCCGACGGTCAAGCTTTCGCTCCCGGCCCACATTAACCGCGAAATGTCTATCAAGGCAATCCAGCTGAAACCCGAAAAGGTAACGCTCCGCAAAAAAGAAATTAAGCCTGCCGCTCCCGCAGACTCGCTTGAAGAGGTTGCTCCATGATCTGGCTTGGAATTGAATCCAGCTGCGACGAAACCGCCTGTGCTGTACTGCAAGACGATCCTGTAAAAGTCCTTTCGAACCCGCTTTACAGTCAAATTGACGAACATGCCCTCTATGGCGGCGTGGTTCCTGAAATTGCGGCACGCGCACACTTGCAAAAGATTTCCCCGATTGCTGAAGCCGCCGTCAAGGAAGCAGGCATTGAACTCAAGGATATTGACGCCATCGCCTACACCACGGGCCCGGGCCTTATGGGACCGCTTCTGGTGGGTGCAAGTTTCGCTAAGGGCCTTGCCCGCGACTTGCAGATTCCGGCTTACGGCATGAACCACTTGGAAGGCCACCTGGCCGCCGCTTGGCTCACGCACCCTGAAATCGAGCCGCCGTTCCTGACGCTTACCGTTTCGGGCGGTCATACGGAACTCGTGCTCGAAGAACCCGGATTCAAGTACACCAGCATCGGCCGCACCCGCGACGATGCCGCCGGCGAAGCTTTCGACAAGTGCGGCAAACTGCTCGGCCTCAAGTACCCCGCAGGCGCAACCATCAGCCGTCTCGGCAAAGATGGCAACCGCAAATTTGTAGACTTTCCGCGCGCACTCCATGTGCACGACAACTGCGAATTTTCGTTCAGCGGTTTAAAGACAGCTGTGCTTCGCTATACCGAAACGCACGACCCGGAATTCATCCAGAAGAACATCGGCGACATTTGCGCCTCCTTGGAAGACGCTATTGTCGATAGCCTTGTGACCAAGACCATTACCGCCCTCAAAAAGACCAAGATGAAAACTCTCGTGGTCGGTGGCGGTGTGAGCGCAAACGCTTGGCTCCGCACTCGCTTGCAAGATTACTGCGACAAGCATGGAATCATGTTCTGCATTCCGGAACGCAGTCTGAGCACCGATAACGGCGCCATGATTGCCGCAGCTGCGATTCGCCGTAAACTGCAAGGCAAGCTGACCTCGGTTAACGAAGTCAAGCCCTGGATGCCGCTTGCGCTCTAATTAAAATTTGTAATTTCCGACGCGGATAAAGTAATTGTACCCGCTCAAGTGGGTTAAATCACCGAAGGTGTTGAAGTCAACGACTCGACTGAGTCCCGCATACACGGTAACGGACTTGTAGGCAAACCGGAGTGCCGGTTCAAACACGAACTTATCGACATCAAGGTCCGCATACGGGCTATCTTCAAAATCGTGATAGTACGCTCCGAAAATCCACGCCCCAAGATAATTTCCGTGAACGCCTCCGTTCAAGCGAACCATGGCATATTCATGCGAAGACAGTTCTGGATTGTACCATTCGGTAGACCAAGGTGTTGCCGCCGCATGCAGGCGATAAGCCACATCAAGCGGAGGTTTTTCAAACGACTTGGGAGAAACATAGCCATGGCCTTCATCATGGTAACGCTCTATCGCGCCTTCTGCCGCCACATTTAACGTCACAAAACGCAACGGAGAAATCGTGTAGCGGGCATCTGCCATAAGTCTCCAGTAAATCGGCACCACATCGATAATACCATCATCGTAGCCAATCGATTCAAAGCCGCCCCAGACATTTACAGCATAGCCATCGTTTGCAAACCAGTTGTCATCGGCACCATTCAAGTAGCGGTAATGCAACATCGGCGAAACCGGATACGCCTTCATTTCAAGGTCACCATAATACACAGAATCCAAGTCATAGTACCTAGAGCCAAAAATAAACTCGGCCGAAATACGTTGATGGTCATCTACCGTATACAACAGGTTCATTGTCAAATCGCTACGCCTTTCGGACTTGATTCGAATATTGCGGTGGATATTGCCATTAAAGCCCTTCAACGGTACGAGTTTCAAGTAATCATAACCGAACTCTAAATTCCAATGCCGGTTCCACAACTTTGAAATATTCAAGCGTGGACGGAATCCATAAGAATGTTCGCCCCAGAACCCAGCCATTACCAGTTCAATTTCAACATGGTCGACATAATGCACTGCAGCTTCGGCATAGACATTCGGGCCAAACACATTCGAGCCAAAACCGCCCGCGGCCAAATCTACAATCGGCTTCACCGAAGATTCCACTGATACATTTCCACTCGGATGCATGTTCAAATCCAAGGAATCATACGCCGGATTTTGCAACAAGTCGTTCGCAAAATTTTCAGGTGCAATTATTCCCGTATCCGATTCCGGCCAATACGACTTGACTGCATTTTGCACTTCCGAAGACAAGCTGTCATACGTGGGTTCAAATTTGAACCAAGGCTTTGCTCCTTCTTGGTCCGCAGAATAGGCGTGACGACGGCCATTAAGCACTTTAAAGCGGCCAAGCTGTTTTTCGAAAGAAGTAAATCCGGATTGGATCCACGCCGAACGGGCGGTATCGAGAATCGTATGCGCACGCACAATGACTCCCGGCTGGCTCGTTAAAATTTCAGACACATGCTGTTTGATCAAGCGAGTACGTTCATCGCCAACAATCGGCGCACGCAACGGGTCAGCGACAACTATTATCGAAAGTTCATGAGCATTGTCTTCTATCGGCATCGCGTAATACGGGCAAAGTTCTCCCGACGGATTCTTCGAAGATTCATTCGCATTCCAAAGCGGGAGCGAAGCTATAATCTCCGGTATAGAATTCCCGATAACGACAGCCTTGCCCGATTCGCAGGACTGCACCGCAAACGGAATCTTGCCCGAGGAATGCTGGCGGTAAAGGCTTTCTTGAAAGCGAAGCTTTGCAAGCGCACGCACCACCTGCATAGAATCTGGCGTGAGCGATTTCGATTCGCTACGGAACCATAAGGCAGAATCCTTCGATATTGCAAAGCGCTTGCGGATAGAAGGAATGCCCGAAACAGAAATCGGAAGCTCGTAAGAATCCGTCTGCTTATAGCCCAACTTGCTTTCGGGCGCCGTCATGTCATGGCCCACGAAAGGAGCAATCGCTGGATCCAACATAATTTTCTGGATGTCATCGAGCGGGACACCGCGAGTCCAGAGGGCAGCCATCCAAGCGCCCCAAGAAGTCGCGACCACGGAATCTACCGGAATTCCATATTCTTCAATCGCATAGAAAACGCCCAACTGGAACCATGGCGAGCGCTCGCCACCGCCCAAATACAAGACCGTTTTCAGCAAAGAATCTACGTTCCCTACAGGCAGCGAATCCGTCGAAACCGAACCTGCCGCAGCGACAGAATCGGCCGCAGCAATGGAATCTGCCGAAGCCTTCAGCAAATCAATCGACGGAACATCGTCTTTCTCAGCCGAGAAAGCCCCTGTTACACACAGTGCTACCACTGCAACAAATTTGCCGAAGACATTTCGCACAAAATTATCCTAACCGAGCCGGATTCGAAACCACACGGACAGCATCTTCAGAAGACACATAGCCCGCCTTCACAAGCTCTGCAAGGCAATCGTCCATAAGCATCATGCCTTCAGAAGCCGAGGCCGCAATAATCGAGGGCAGCGTGTAGTATTCGCCGCTACGAATCTTGGAAGCCACATTCTGCGTACCGTAAAGGATTTCCCAAGCAGGCACAACCCCTTGAGCGCCAGGCAGCAAACGTTGCACCACCACTGCCTTCAAGACAGAGGCGAGCATATTGCATGCCATGTCGCGGTTTTCAAGCGATTCCGCCGCAAGCAACGCAGCGAGTGCACCCACCGCATTACCAGCCGTCACCGTAAGCACTACCAGAGCACCCGCCTCGGCAGCACGCAATACCGGAATCAAAGATTGGCCTTCGAAATTACCAAGCCAAATCAGGTCGATTCCACTGCGAAGCGCCTGTTCCATTTTTTCGGGAATAGAACCGGTCGAATTTTCAAGAACCAAGCTATCGCCATGTTTTACAGGCATTTCGGCATCTTGATCCAAAAGGCTCACACGCATAATGCCCGACTGGCAAAGCGCAGACACGTAAGCGGTAGCTGTCGTTGTCTTTCCGCTACAAGCAGGGCCACTAAAGACCACAAGACCCGAACGGATTCCAAGCAAGTTCATCATGGAATCCGGCACACCGAGCGCCGAAAAGTCCGGGCATTCTTCAAGTACGGGCCTAAATATAGCAGAGCTACCCAAAGCGGTTCGGTTGTAACGCACGCGCCACTTGGAGCCACACCACGGGCCACCCATAATAGTACCCGATTCACCTTCCATCGTAGTCAAGAATTTGCGGAGCGAGCCCGCTTCTACAGCAGGAGCATCAGGAATCGCGCAAACCTTACCCGCCAAGCGAACGGCAGAAGCGGCACCTTCGGTAATCACAAGTTCAGAGGCGCCCACATTCAGCGTGTATTCTAGCAAAGATTCAATTTCTGTAGCCATAGCATCCCCTTAGTTCTGGACCCTGTAAGCAGCAAAACGTCGGCTGTCGCAGGCACGTTTCCAAGCCTCGACACCTTCGATATAGCCCGATTCCACACACTTCTGCAGAGAATCGTCGAGCGAAATACCTTGATCTTTCTGACTGCTGATCGACGCCGAGAGCTGCGAGATTTCTCCGCGGCGGAGCATATTCGCCATCGTAGAATTCATCTTGGCGGCTTCGACTGCAAGCACCTGACCCTGATTCTGCACAATCGGAATCAAGTGTTGCACAATGATTCCCTTGAGCTGTTCTGCAAGCGAATTCGCAAACGCCGTGCGCTTTTCTGCAGACACAGACGACAGCAAGCGAGAAAGCAATGCATGAATGTTATTGCCCGCCGTTACGGCGAACACGAGCGCGCCCGCATTCGAAGCACGCAACAGCATCGAAAGTTCATCGAGAGTTTCGAGGTAATCGAACAGAATCACGTCGGCACCGCTCTGCATGGCAAATTCTACGCCCTCAATACCCGAACGCACATGCAAGCCCACTTCGCGTTGGGCAATTGCACCACGCGGATTCTGGAGCACGCGTTCAATCGGTTTTTCAATCGTCTGAATGTACACATCGCGGTTAGCGGCAATCGTTTCAGCGAAAGTCGAAATCGTCGTAGAGCGACCGCTTGCAGCAGGGCCTGCGACAAGCACAAGACCGCTATTGAGCTCCACAAACTGATTGCAGAATGCCGGCAAATACAAGTTTTCGAGCGTGGTCGATTCTTGCGGAATCACACGAATTGATACACTCGGATTCGTGCCGTTCCATGTGACCGTGATTCGAGCGCGGCCAACGCCAGCAAGACCAATCGTCTTGCTAAAGTTCTTGCCGACGATAATCTTATAGCCATCCGAGAATCCCTTGGAAGCTTCGTCCAAGCGCTCGTTAATATGAGACAAATCCAGAGCATCGTCCGAGGCCACAAAGAGAGCGCCCGACTGGCGCATGACCACCGGGCGGTCTGCGTACAGGTAAATATCCGTTGCGCCGAACTTGCGGGCAAAAGCAATAATCTGCGACAGGTTTGTCATCGGACGAATCTTTTCAGGCGCTTCGACCGGAGTTCCTTCGCCGGTCAAAATCGCAAAGCGGCTCGGCAACTTTTCGGAATCTTCGCCCGAAGATTCTTCTTCGGCTTCGGCCTGCACCTGCACCGTGCTGATGCTTGTCGATTCTAGGCCCGCGACCGCTTCGACTTCCACGTTAGATGTCGAGACTTCGCCATACAAGCTGCTATTGCCTTCAATCTGCAAGCCTTCGGACTGTGCGGGCTGAGGAGCGGCAGGAGCAACCGACGGCGCTGATGCCGGAGGCGCTTCGAAGCGCGCGGTCGACTGCTTTTGCGAAGCCGCAGGAGCAGCGTTTGCAGGTGCTGCGGCAGGAGCGCTACCGCCTTCGGCGGCGGCCTTCGCCTCAAGATTCTTTACAAAGGCAAGCACCTTGATGTACATCGGAGGCGGGAGAACGCCCGCATCCACAAGCACTTGACCAATGTCCTTCTTGTCGGTAATTTCGCCCCAATGCGCTTTGACCTGCGCCTCGGTAACGACCTTGTTGTGCACAAGGACTTTTGCCATGTACTGGTTTCTCATAGGAAATCCCTCCGGCTAAACCACCAGCTTGCAATCGCAAGGAACACGCCGATGTAGCCTAGCGCATAAATGCTATTCCAGAATACGTACATATCGGGGAGAGCCACACCATGCACCACGTAGGTAGTCACGTTGTAGCGGTAAAGCCCCGGGAAAATCGCGTGAATGACTTCGGCGGCTTTCTGGAACAGCATACTCGATGTTCCATTCAGTTCGCCCATGCGGGTAGCAAAGCGCACCTGTTCCAAAAGTTGGTCACTCAAGTGGCCCGCAAAGTAAACACCCAGCGTAAACAGTGCCGAAAGCACCGTGCTGCTAAAACTGCTGAACAGGAGTGCCACCGCAATCACCACTGCCATCTCGCAGAAAATCAGGTAGATAGCCGTAAGCAAGCTGAGCGTCGGAGCAGACCCAGTCAAGAACAGCATCACGTAGTAGATTGCCGTCAAAAGCATCAGGTGAACCGCCACCACTGCAAGCAAGCCAAAGTACTTGCCCACAATGAACGACGCGCGGCTAATAGGCTTCGACAAGAGCGTAAGCACTGTACGGCGCTGAATTTCTTTTTGCACCAGGCTAATGCCCACGAAAATCGAAATCAACAGGCCCGAAAGGCTCATCACCGAAAGCGTGGTCGACTTGATCACATAAGCGCGGTCAAACACAGACCATTCGCCAAGTACAATGCTGAACAAGGTGAGTGCAATCGCCAAAAAGCCAATGTTATAAAGAATCTTGTCGCGAATAGATTCGCGGAATGTATTGAGGGCAATAATGCCGATATGCTTAAGCGTCTGCACGGGCAATCTCCTCTGTCAAAATGTCTTCGAGGCTCGGGCGCTTGTGGTCCATGCGCTCGACAGCAATTCCTTTTTCCAAGCAATAGCGCAGCAGGCGGTCGCGGGCAGCATCATCGGCGCATACGCATTCCTGCGGATGACCAGCAGGGGCAACACCCTCGGGAAGTTCTGCCTGCGGAATTGCTTCGCGGGTACGCACGTGGTATTCCACGCCGCAAGATTCCGTAATCTCGTCTACGGTACCTTCGCGCACAATCTTGCCATCGACAATCATCGCGACCTTGTGGCTAATCGATTCCACATCGGAGAGCAAGTGGCTTGAATAGAAAATCGTCACACCCGTGCGATTCAGTTCCATAATGGCTTCGCGCACATCGCGGCGGCCCATCGGGTCGAGACCGCTCATGGGTTCATCGAGAATCAAAAGCTTCGGCTTACCGAGAATTGCCTGAGCAATGCCCACGCGCTGCATCATGCCCTTGGAGTATGAACGCAGGCGGCGGTCAATCCAGTCCTTATTTGCATGCAACAGATCCAGCGACCAGTCAATGCGCTTGTCCAGTTCGGCCCCAGAAAGGCCCACCAACTTACCGTAGAACTGCAAAAGTTCACGGCCCGTTAGATAATCATAAAAGTACGGCTGTTCCGGCGAATAACCGATAAACTGACGGCTCTTCACATTACGCGGAGAAATCCCGTTCACCAGCACATTGCCCGAATCAAAATTCAAAAGACCCGTAAGCACTTTGATAGTCGTAGACTTGCCCGCGCCGTTCGGCCCGATAAAGCCATACACTTGCCCCGGTTCTACGCTAAAACTCACATCCTTAAGCGCAAGCTTCGGTTTCATCAAGAAACCGCTGCGGTACGTCTTATGCAAATGTTCAATCTTAATCATAAACAACCCAATCACTTGTCCGTATCGTCGGACTTTTTACCAAAGGCACGTTCCTCGGCATCTTCGATTTCGCGACGACGTCGTTCCGCCATCTCTTGCTTCTTGATAAAGAAATGGATGATAGCACCCGTAGCATAACATGCCACGCCGGTATAGAACAGCGGATTGATCGAATGACCCTCGAGCCCAGGGAAAATATTCAGGACTACGCTGTGCCCGAAAAGCATCAAAAGCACCAACACAAAGCCCAGCGCACGAAGCACATAAGTCACAATCACGAGTTTTTTCATAGATACCTCAAAACTGCACCAAAACGGTACATTCCTTCTAACAGAAAAATACACAAATATTTGAGTAAAGGATAAGCCGCGCGCCCAAAAAGCCTATAAAAAAGGAGATGCCCGCTTGCGCGGGCATGACATTTAACAACAAAGGCTCAAAAGCGAGGCGTCTATCCCTTTACATGGATAGCAGCGGCAAATTCAGCCAACAGCTTCGGGTCTTCAACCTTTTCCCAAAGCGTACCCGTCACGATGATGTTTGCACCAGCTGCCACGCGGACGGCAGCTGTCTGCGGGTCCTTAATGCCACCACCGGTAATGATAGTCATTTCGGTTGCCTTGCGGGTATAGGCGATGTGTTCCACCGGCACGGGTTCTTCGGCACCGCTGCCAGCTTCCAGATACACATAACGCATGCCCATAAGTTCAGCAGCAATGGAATTCACCATGCTGAGCTTGGGCTTGTTGGCAGGCACCGGCATGGTGCCGCTAATGTATTCGACCGTGGTACGCTTGCCGCTATTGATCAGCTGATAGGCCGTCGGAATCGCTTCCATATTCAAGGCGCGCACCAAGGCGCCACCGCGAACCTGTTCGTCGATCAAGTAATTCGGGTTACGGCCACTTACAAGCGTCATAAAGAGCATTGCATCAAAGCCAGGCACCACCTGAGAGGCTCCACCCGGGAACAGCACCACGGGCAAATCCACATTGGCCTTGAGGGCAGCCACCTGCTTGGGCAGCGTAAAGTTACCTAGGTAAGAACCGCCCACCAACAAGAGGTCGGCACCGTTTTCAGCGGCCATAGCACCAGCCTTCACAAAGGCAGCTTCGTCCGATGTATCGGGGTCCAGCAGCACGGCAAAAAGCGCACCGCGTTTTTCGATTTCAGCATTCAGACGGAGTTCAGTCTTCCCAGGTTTCATACAATTCCTTTTCTTGCGTCTACTCCGCAAGATACCATAAAGATACATTATTTGTTTCCTCCATGCCACAAAAATTACAAAGAAGGCGGGCCGAAGCCCACCTTCTCGTTCTCGGCCTGTTCTCCCCCAACCGAATCCTCCTAACCGGTCCTTCGAACAGGCCTAACCCCCAAATTCGCTAGTCGTTTTTGATGCAGCGGACAAAGCCGGCACTCCACATCGCATTCGTATACGCAGTCTTCATAAAGCCGTCATTTAAATCATACTTCAACGTATAAATCATTCCTATCGCATCCCCTACATACGGCATCCCAGGTTGCAGGAATTCTTCAGGCGTGGGCCTCGGCGTAAACAGGTAGCTAGCACCTCCATTTATCTTCATTCTATAACGGCCATTATTTCCGCGAACCCAACCCAAAGTTTCGAGCCCAAAGCCCACCGGATCCCCATTAGCGGAATGCAGCAAATCATAATCGACATGCGCCAGCAAAGTATTCCAATCCTCATACGAAGGCATTCGCCAGCCCTCAGGACACACATCATAGTTCAGCACGTCCAGCGAGTCAATCACCTTACTCCAATTCACATTGTCAGGGTTTTCCGGATTTTCATGAAGTTCCTTACAAAGTCTATGAGCTTCATCTATAAAACGCAAGGAATCACTTTCACTCAACGGGCCAACCTCATCCAACGAGTCAGCAACTGCACGATATTCTGTCAGCCAAGCATTCATGCGATCCGCAATGCAGTCCTCTTCTGACGCATATTTATTGTAAATCGAATCCAGCGGGAAAATTGAATACAAGCGCCCATACACAGAGCAATTCGACGAATCATCCCTAAAGCAACTGGACTTTTCTGTTGCATAGTTCAGATTTTCCGCCATCCACGTCTGCGAAATACCATCATATTCAAGCTTGACCGTCTTGTAGGTTTGACCATCTCTTGAATCAGCCATAGTTCCCAAAGTCGAAGAAACATCCAACTGAGCTACGCGACCATCAACAAGTTCCCAAGCTCCTTCATGGCATTTCAAGAGAGACTCATTCTTATAAACTTCAACAAGCGCACCTTCGTTTACAGCAGAGCATTTTGCAGCCCCATATATTTTAGCAAGCACGTAAAGCAAATATTTTTTCTTTTGCAAGCATTCTTGATAGAACTGAACCGCATCTTCGCCGAGTCTCTCAAATGCTGCCTCGGGAAGCAACAAGATTCCCGTAACATTAGAATGCAAGATAAAAAACTTCATACTTTCTTTAGAACTTTCTGAAAGTCCTTCAACCATCCCTGTTTCACCAAGTTCTTCTTTTATTTGCTGCAACAGAGTATACGGAAGTTCATTCAATTCGTCGCGAACCAAGGCTGCTTCCGATGGATCCAATTCATCTAGCCCGAATACAGTGGCCATTTCAGTTTCAGCCTGATTTTTCGCCTCCGTAAACGATTTTCCAGAAGCCACCAACTTTTTAACGCGATGTGCCGTCAAATGGGTTAATACATCAACAACAAACGAGTTCGAATCGCGCAAATCAAGAATCGCATGCAAAGAAATATCGTCAGAAGTCGCAATCAGCATGACAACCGGGCTGTTTAGAGAAACACTGTCAAACTGGATTGAGCCATTATTACTCGGACGCATCTCTCCGGTCACAGAATCTTCTACAGCACCGCCAATCTTCGCCGTATAAGACTCTCCGTCAATCCATTCTAACGTCGTAGAATCCAGTTCTTTAAGCGTTACCGAACCGCCCGCCCAAAAGACATCCTGCGGGAAAGAGGCATCCAAGTTTTCCAGAGAAGGCTTGGTTTCACTTTTTGCAGGAGCATAATAAGCGCGACCCCTTAAAGAGATATTTTCGTACGCTACAACGCCCGTTTCTTCGGCGGAGCCGCCCAGCGGCGTTATTGAATGATCGTCCCCTTTTACAACAGAATTTCCATTGTCCGAACACGCCGCGAACATCAAGGCGAGCGGCATCGCCATTTTGCAGACAAACTGCTTTGTCATTTTTGTGTAATTCATGGTATCCTCCTAACCCTTTTTAGAATTCTTTTTTGTGAGCGGGAAAAACTGCATATTCAGACGATACACCTCGTCCATCGCAGAATCCCTAGTCGCAATTGCAATTACCTTTTTACGGCATTCGGCAATCACTTGCACAATTTCATCGTAGGCTTCATGCGTAACGCCTAGCGTAATACCCGAGAAATGACGTTCATTTTGCGGAACACCCTCGATCGCATCAAGGGCGAATTCACCCATCTGGCGGTGCATGCCACGAACGGCGACAGGCGTTACCTCCATTGGGCCCGTCGTCACAGACTGTTCTGTTTGCGTGTAGTTGCCCGCATCGTCTTTTTGAAGCAAGCCCGCCTTGACCAAGAAATTCAAGGTCTCAGTCACTTCAGCCGCCGTTATTTTTTCACGACAGGCATGGGCAAGCGCCAAGGGTTTCGCCCCCGGCATAGCAGGAGCCAATTCGCGAATGACAGGATTTTTCCAGTCGCTGAAAAAACGGAAAGAGTCCCCTTCCAAGACTTTCGCCTTGTGCGCCTCGGCAATCGAAATCATCTCGCCATAAGCGGCCTTCTTTTCGGCATCCGTTTTCGCATGGTCGAACTTGACCAGCTCCACGAAGAAATCGCACTCGTAGTCCGCAAGGTTCATGGCCGTAGCTACACGCACGGCAGTAGCTTCGCCCAGGTTATAGCGGCCTTCGCTCACGTATTTAAGGAAAATCGACGAGGAAAACCCCGCCAAAGAAGCGAACTCCTGCCAAGTAAACGCAGACTTCGCCTTTCTTTCGGCGTAATAATCCGCGATATACTGGCGATAGCTCGTGTACTCAAGTATATCTTTCATTTGTCCTCCTCTTAGCCCCCCGAAAACTCGGCCCAAGCTAAGTACATCCTAAATATAAGCAAAGATTTTTAAAAAGTCAATAGTTTTATGACATAAATTTTAAGTTTTTTAGCAAATTTCACACGTTTTTGCATTTATATTCAAAAATTACGAAATTTTACGACATAAAAAAGGACATTACGCCGAGCGAAGACAATAGACCGATAGTCTATTGTCGGAGCGAAGGACGAACAACGACTTGCTTTTCCTTTTGGAGTTCTCATACCTCGTTGTTCGTATATATAAAGAAGGCGAGCCAAAGCCCGCCTTCTCGTTCCTCCTAACCGCCAAATTCGCTATTCGTCCTTAATGCAACGGATAAAGCCTTCATTCGGCAGGTCAAAATAATTTTTAACCTCATGATACCTGTTGGCATTATACATTCTTGAATAAAATGCATAAATAATCGATCCATAAACTCCCTGAATTGCATATTCGTACCCAGAGTCGCGAGAATCTTCAGCCAACACCTTCGGCGTAAACAGATAAGGAACCTTTCTGACAAGTATTTTATACCAGTCGGAACTTCCACGAACTTCAGCAACAAAATCCATGCCAAATCCTATCGGATTACCATAACCCGAGAGCAAGTAATTCAATTCTTCACCCGGTTCCACATCGAAGTGTTCCCTCAGGTACATAAACAGCGTTATCCAATCTTCGTAACGGGGCACACGCCAACCTTCCGGGCACACATCAAGATTCAAGACGTTCAACGAATCAACTACCTTTTCCCAATCCACACTATAGGGATCCTTCGTATAATCGCCTTCATTGAAAAGACCGTCACATTCCTCCCGAGCCTGTTCCGCCCAGAACAAAGTGTCATCCGACATAGCATCCGTCAAATATTCAACCGTTTTAAAGGTTGCACATTCTTCCTTGGAATTATACTTCCTGTAAGACGAATCCAAACCCGACACAAACGAATAGATGCGACCATAGGTAGAACAATATGACATTTCCCCTACAACAGATTCCTCCCTGAAACAGCTAGAGTTTTCAGTTTCATAGTTCAAATTTTCTGCCATCCAAGTCTGCGTTACATCTCCCAAATCCAGCTGCACAGTCTTGTAAGTCTTGCCATCTCGAGAATCAGTCATCGTCCCAAACGCATGAGCAACGTTCACCTTGTTCGCCTTGCGGAAGGTCAAATTCCAAGTATCCGATTCGCATTTCAATTCATACATTTCGCTAGAGATGCTAGCAAGCTCCCCTTCTCTTTCAGACGAGCAGCCTCCATAACCAAACACGGATGCAAGCAGGTTGGCAAAATAAGCCCGTTTTTGCAAGCATTCTTGATAATACAAAGCAAAGCTATCTCCAAGTCTTTCAAAAGCACGCGGGGTTACTTGCAAAATAGTGAATATATGCGATGATTCAACGCCTTTAGCCAAAGATTTCTTTGTATCTTCCGAAATACCGGCATCAGTTCCCGTCCCACCAAATTCTCTATTCAGGGTAGCCAACAAACCAAATGAGACAATCTCGTTGAACGTCTTGCGCCACAAAGCAGCCGGCGACGAACTGGTCAGATTCGCACCAAGGAATGGGTTTTGCGGGCCAAAGCCGAACACATTTGCAATTTCAGTTTCAGTCTGAGCCTTCGCCGCCGTAAACGACATTCCCGATTCAACCAGTTTCTGCATGCGATAGGCCGCCAAATGACTCAAACCATCAATTTCAAAAGCATTTGTATCCCGGACATTCACAACCGCATTCAACGATATTCCACCCGATACGGCTTCCAACAAGACAATCGAGCTCCTCAGCGAAACACTATCAAAATGGACCATTCCATCGTCACCAGGAATCAATTCTCCCGTAAGCGTATCTTCGGTATTCCCCTTAAAAGACACCGTAATCGCGCTGTCGTTCAACGGTTCAAGCGTCACAGAATCTAGTTCCGTAAGAACAATCTGCCCGCCATTAGCGAAAATATTCGTCGGAATTGAAACAACAACATCTCCAGACGAACCACCTCCATTATTTGCCGACGCATAATACGCTCGAGCACGAATCGACGCTATAATATTCGGCTCTTCCGAGGAACCGCCCATTTCCACACCGGGATCACCTTCCGTTTTAGAAATCGCGTTTTCGTTGTCAGTGGAACAAGCCGCGAACATCAAGGCGAGCGGCATCGCCATTTTGCAGGCAAACTGCTTTGTGATTTTTTTGTAATTCATGGTATCCTCCTAACCCTTTTTAGAACCCTTGTTTGTCATGGGGAAAAACTGGATGTTCAGGCGGTACACCTCATCCGTTTCAGTTTCCCTAGTAGCAATTTCAATCACACGCTTGCGGAACGCATTGATTTCCGCGACAATTTCATCGTAGGCGGCCTGCGTAATGCCCAAGGTCACGCCCGAAAAGTGGCGTTCGTTTTGCGGCACGCCCTCGATCGTATCAAGCGCAAGTTCACCCATTTGGCGATGCAGGCCGCGAATCACAGCGGGAGTCACTTCCATGGGTCCGGCCGTAATCGACCTGTCCGTCTGCACATAATTGCCGTTTTCATCTTTCTGGAGCATATTCGCCTTCACCAGAAAGTTCAGCGAATCGCTGACTTCGGCAGCGGTAATTTTAGGACGGCACGCTTTTGCTAGTGCTAACGGTTTTGCCCCGGGCATGGCAGGCGCCAGTTCACGGAGCACGGGATTTTTCCAGCTGTCAAAATAGCGAAATGCATCGGCCTCGATCACTTTCGCCTTGCGACTTTCCGCCATTGCCACCAACTTCTGGAAAGATTCCTTTTTGGCCTTGTCCGTCTTGGCATGGTCAAAGCAAACCATCTCGCGGAAAAATTCAAGGTCGCTACCAGACAAGTGCATTGCCGCGGCAACACGATCGACAGCCGCTTCGCTCAAGTTGAAGCGACCCTCGCTCACATATTTTAGGTAGACTGGCGAAGAAAATCCCGCCGCAGAAGCAAACTCCGGCCAAGTAAACGCAGATTTCGCCTTTTTGTCAGCGTAATAGTCCGCGATATACTGACGGTAGCTCGTATATTCAAGTATATCTTTCATTTGTCCTCCTCTTAACCCCCCGAAAACTCGGCCCAAGCTAAGTACACTCCAAATATAAACAATGATTTTTCAAAAGTCAATAGTTTTTACAATAAATTTTTCACTAAATTTCTAAAATTTAAGCATTTTACAGAATTTTATATAAAAAATCACAATTTTTCACAATAAACAGAATTTAAGTTCACACACAAAAAAAAGAAGGCAGACCGAAGTCCACCTTCTTTTCCTCCTAACCGCCAAGCCCACTATTCATTTTTGATGCAGCGAACGTTCACATACCTATCTAATTGTTCATTCAATCGGAACGCTCCAATCCAGTCTATTTTCAAATTAAGAGCAAATTCAAGAATATACACATTTTCTTCATAGGCCATCACTTTTTCAGTTTCCGCTTCCGGGCGTACAATAAATCGTTCTGCGGTTACCGGCCCAAAACCAAGCCCAGGCAATTCACGCACGCCCATCTTCCAGTTTTGATTAACATCTTCAACAATTTCTCCCGTGGTTCTATATGCCTGTTTAAACAAATTAGCCCAATCTTCAATTTTAGGAATCCGCCATCCGTCTGGGCACAACCCCTGATAATGTCCGTTCACAGCCTCAACGGAATCCAATATGGCGAAGACTTTTTCAGAATTAATACTACCGCTGTCCGTATAAACGAGAGCAGAATCCAAGCCTAGAGCATCAAACCACTTATACCTGACAAAACTACTCCAATACGCAGAATCAACGTAGAAAATCCAGTCATCCCTGTCGCTCTTCAGCGAATCAAGCCAAATCAAACTATCGTTCGGCGAATCAAACGAACCGTGATAAATCCTAGCAATATGCAATTCTTGCTCCCGATAAGCCTTCACCGATTCAATAGCAGCACTATCAAGAACCGCAGTCACACCTTCACCACTATAAACCAAATTTTCCATCATCCAAGTTTGAGATCCACTTTCTATTTCATATGTAACAGTCCTATAGGTTTTTCCATCACGGGGATCGGTCATAGTTCCTTCCGTACGAGGCATATCTTCCCTTACCATTCGGAAAGCCGAAGCAATCCAGTCATTAGGCTTACATTTTATTTTCAAATCCAATTCAGAACCTAAATAGGTAATCACCAACGAATCGCCTTCTTTTTCATCGGTACATCTGCCAACGCCGTACAAACTAGACAGGAAATTACCGAACAAAGCTCTTTCTGCATTCGTTATATCTTTCCATGTACCACCATCGTAATGGCGTTCAGACCACAGTTCACCTGCCGGATATTCAACACATTTCGTCTTGATAGAATCCGTCAAGTTTGCAAAAGTGCCGGAATTTCCAAAGTCCGCAATTTCTTTTTTATCTAGGCACGAATAATTTGTTTCAACAAATACACTCACAAAACTTAAGATTTCCCGGCCCTCCTTACTGCCAGCATATTCACCATCGCCAAACCGGAAAGACTCATCATAGAAACCAAAAGCTTCCATTACCTCTCGACCCGCTTGCGACCTTGCCTCTTCAAAGCTCTGTCCCTGCTTAACTAAACTTCGCAAACGAGTTGCTTCCAAAGTTGTCAACACATTAATATCCACATTCTTCGTTTCACGCAAATTAACGATAATACGATATATGAACCTTTCATTAAAAGCTATTAAACTTTCCAATCCAAGATCTATCAAAGTATCAAGCGAAGCCCACCAATTTTCACCATTTCCTACGGGAGATAGTTCAAGTAAAACATACGGACTTTTCAAATTGACACTATCAAAAGAAAATACACCTGACGCATTCGTAACCGAACTATAATATATATTATCGGTTGTATCAAATGTCACCGAATCCAATTCAACCATCCTTACCATATGCCCTTGCCAAATACTGCTACTTATTGAAGGCGAGCCTCCAGATCCTAGCACTCGACCGGCCAAGGCATAAACACCCGTTTCTTCTTCGGCGCCCCCGAACGGTACCGCCGGGGAATCATCCAAACGAGCATCAACATGGCTATCATCCATAGAGCAAGCCGCGAACATCAAGGCGAGCGGCATCGCCATTTTGCAGACAATCTGTTCTGCCATTTTTACATAGTTCATGGTAGCCTCCTAACCCTTTTTTGAACCATTAATGTTTGTCATCGGGAAGAACTGCATGTTCAGACGGTAAACTTCATCTGTCGCAGAATCTTCAGTGGCAATCGCGATAATTTCTTTGCGGAACTCGGCAATCCGCTTCACGATTTTTTCGTAGGCCGTGCGAGTAATGCCAAGCGTAAGGCCCGAAAAATGGCGTTCGTTTTGCGGCACGCCCTCAATTGCTTCAAGCGCAAGTTCACCCATCTGGCGATGAAGTCCACGGATCGCGAGCGGCGTAAATTCCATGGGACCGGTCGTCACGACCTTATCGGTCTGCGTATAATTTCCATCTTCGTTTTTCTGAAGCAAGTTCGCCTTGATCAAGAAATTCAATGACTCGGTCACTTCGGCTGCAGAAACCTTAGGGCGACACGCCTTTGCAAGCGAAAGCGGCTTTGCCCCTGGCATGGCAGGGGCCAGTTCACGGAGCACCGGCTTTTTCCAGTCTTCAAAGAAGCGGAACGATTCCGCATCTACTACCTTCGCCTTGTGAGCCTCGCCGATAGAAACCATCTTGCTGAATGCGGCTCGTTTTTCAGCATCGGTCTTTGCATGGTCGAACTTGACCATTTCGACAAAGAACTCGCGTTCGTAATCAGCAAGGTGCATCAGACGCGCCATGCGGTCTGCTGCGGCCTCGCTCAAATTAAAGCGGCCCTCGCTTACATATTTAAGGTAAACCGGCGAAGAAAAGCCCGCCGAAGCAGCAAACTCCTGCCAGGTGAATGCGGATTTCGCCTTTCTGTCGGCGTAATAGTCCGCGATATACTGACGGTAGTTCGTGTATTCAAGTATATCTTTCATTTATCCTCCTCTTTGTCCCCGAAACACGGGTTCAAACTGACCACGTTTTAAATATAAGTAATAAATTTTCAAAAATCAATAGTTTTACAATATTTTTTATTTATTTTTATAAAAATTTTAAAGATTTATCAGAATAATTGAAAAATTAGTAGTTTTCACAATATAAAATTAATCTAAAAGTCAATTTACCACACGGATTGGATTTTACTAACGTAAAATCTAATAGGTCTCATTTCAACAATTGTGCAAGAAAAAAATTCTCTAATATTTATTATAAAAAGGGAAAAACGTTAGTTTTTCCGAATCCGTGTGACCCCATTAAGCACTTGCAAATAGAATTCTATATAAATTTGGCGTATGAACTTTTTCACGAAAATTGACATCCCCGCCGCAGACTTTAAAATCGACTACACGAGTCGTTTAGCATTTTTCGGATCGTGCTTTGCGGACAATATTTCGGCGCAGTTCGCATCGCGCAAGTTCAACGTGCTTGCAAACCCCTTCGGCACCGTCTACAACCCGGTTTCGCTGGCGAGCCAGATCAAGGCGATCGCCGACGGGAAAGTTTTCGGAGAAGAAGATGTTTTTCAGGACACGCGATGCGACGGGCTTTGGCACTGTTGGGACGCACATAGTTCGCTTTCGGGCACGACAAAAGAAGAATGTATCGGCAAGCTGAATGCCGCGGCAACACAAGCCCGCGATTTTTTGCAGAAGGCAAGCGTCATCTTTATCACGCTCGGATCCGCGTTTGTCTACTATTTAAAAAACAGCGGCAAACCCGTAGCGAATTGTCACCGGCAAGACCCGAATCTGTTCACGCGCCGAATGATTTCGATCGACGAAGCAACCGAAGCCATCCACGGAATCGCCACAAGCATTCGTCAACTGAATCAAAATGTACACATCGTCTTTACCGTGTCGCCGATCAGGCACCTAGGCGATGGCGCCCATGGGAACAATCTTTCCAAGGCGACGGTACTGCTCGCCATCAACAAAGAGATTGCCACGTCGCCGTTGGCACCTCGCAATAACACCGTTGATTACTTCCCGAGTTACGAAATCGTGATGGACGAACTTCGAGACTATCGCTTTTACGCCGACGATATGGTTCATTTGTCCAAAATCGCCGAAGACTACATCTTTGTGCGCATGGCCGAAACCTACTGCGACAGCACCACTCGCGAAAACATGGCGAAAGTGGAAAAGTTCTTGAAAATGGCCAACCACCGTATTCAAGACGAGAGCTCCCCCGCCACGCAGGAACTCAAGAAGAAACTTGCAACGCAAGCCGCAGAACTCGAAAGACAGATTATGGGATTGAAGTTAGGCTAAAAAAAATTTTTGCGTTAGCAAAATCGAATCAGTGTGGACTTTTATTCTTTCTAGCACACATCAAAGGAGATGCCGGGTCTGTGCCCGGCATGACAGCGGGAGATAAATGCCCAAAGGCGGAGGAAAGTAAGTCGGCGAGCGAACATTAGAGGCCGAAGGCCGAATCCATGTGAGCGAGTCGAGCTTACATTCTGGAGCCATGGGCATTTTGATTTTGTGGCCTTTTGGGGTTTTAGGGGCGGGCCCCTAGGCGAGGGGGTAGGCAAAGACTACGGGCTTTGCCGAGGGGGAGACTTCCCCCTTTTAGCCTAAAAAACGGAACTTTTGGTTTCACTTTGTTTACATCTTTTGCAGTCATTTTTGATTATTTTATACACGAGTGATCGTGTGGGGCGATAAAATAAGGAGAAGTAATGATGAGCAATCATTCCATTGCGGGTTTCGCATTGTGCGCGACCCTTCTCGGTGCAGGCCTCACAAGCGCCGTCGCTGCAGATGAAACACTCAGGTCACTGGCAGACAAAAACAACATCTATATCGGCGCCATTCTGAACTCGCAGTGGTTCGGCGGCGGTCTTCCCGGAAACTACGAACAAATTCACAAGACGCAGTTCAACATCGTCGTTGCTGAAAACGAGATGAAGTTCGACGCCACCGAACCGAGCGAAAACCGTTTCAACTACAATAACGGCGACAAGATGGTCAAGTACGCGAAGCAGAACGGCATGCGTGTCCGTGGCCATGCCCTCGCCTGGCACAGCCAGGTTCCGAACTGGGTGAACAACTACAAGAACGACAAAAAGAAACTTCTCAGCGTGCTCAAGAACCACATCAACAACGTGGTCGGGCACTGGAAAGGCCAGGTGGATGAATGGGACGTGGTGAACGAGGCCATCAGCAACAACGAACCCCAATGGCGTTCCTATTCCGTGTGGTACCAGGGAATCGGCCCCGAATTTATCGACTCCGCCTTCGTGTGGGCGCACGCCGCCGACCCCAACGCGGAGCTCTGCTACAACGACTACAACCTGGAACAGGGCATCAACCCGAAAGCCAAGGCAGGCTTTTTGCTGGAACAGGTGAAACGCTGGGTCGCAAACGGCATTCCTATCCATTGCGTGGGCTCGCAAACTCACGTGGAAGACACCACCACCGACAAGCACTTTATCGGCTCGCCGGACAGCCTGCGTTCCCTTGCCAAGGAACTTGCAAAACTCAACATCAAGCTGAAAATCACCGAACTCGATATCGGATTCAAGAGCGGCATCAACGTGAGCAAGAGCGATCTTGAACGCCAAGGCCAGACTTTCCGCCAGTACCTGGACATCATCCTTGAAGAACCGAATGCGGACACCTACCTGATTTGGGGCGTTTCTGATAAATGGAGTTGGCTTGGCGGCCTGAACAGGCAAAAAGGTCTCATTTACGACGACAACTTGCAACCGAAACCGGCATTCGACAGCATCTTGGTGAGACTTAAGACGTATGAACCGCCGCAGGATACGGTAAAGCAGGACACTACGAAAACCGACACGACTAAAACGGATACAACCAAGACAGACACCACCAAGACAGACACGACATCGAACGATTCTACCATCGCAATCAAGACGATTGCAGGCTTGAACTCTCTCTCGATGCACCTCTCTGGCCGCACGCTCTCTATTGCAGGCGCCACCGCCGCCAAGGTCGATGTGTTCGACATGCAGGGCCGCCCGGTATTCAGCGCGAAAAACGTGAAGGGTTCTATAGACTTGAAGATTGCCGAAGGCATGTACGTGGTTCGCGTGCGCGACGGCTCCAAGAGCCTGATGCAAAGAATTGTGCTCAAGTAAACTTGCTAACTTCTCTAATCGAAAGGACTAGGATTGATTTCCTAGCCCTTTTTATTATCTTTATCGACGGTGTACTGGGATGATAGAGGAATATATGAAACATACTCTGTCATTTTCGCGCATTGCATTTAGCGCAGCTCTTATCAGCACAGGAATTATCGGCACCGGATTTTCCAACGCCTTTGCCGACGAAACCATTCGAGACCTCGCCAAGGAACGCCACCGCTTTATCGGCACCATTCTGAACAGCGAATGGTTTAACGACGATATCGAACCGGAATTCGAAGAAATTCACAAAACCCAGTTCAACGTGGTGGTAGCCGAAAATGAAATGAAGTTCGACGCCACTGAACCCAACGAGAACGAATTCAACTTCACTAAGGGCGACAAGATGGTTGAATACGCCCTGGCCAACGGCATTCGCGTTCGCGGCCATGCTCTCGCTTGGCACAGCCAAGTTGCCGGATGGGTCAGCAGCAATTACGCCGGACAAAAAGATAAACTGCTCGCCGTCCTCAAGAACCACATTGAGAAAGTGGTCGGCCATTACAAGGGCCAAGTCGCCGAATGGGACGTGGTGAACGAAGCCGTGAACGACGATTACAACGCCGATTGGCGTTCCACGAACTCCGTATGGTACGAAGGCATCGGCGCAGAATTTCTCGACTCCGCCTTTGTATGGGCGCACGCCGCCGACCCGAATGCAGAGCTCTGCTACAACGACTACTCCCTGGAATGGGGCCTTCGCGAAGGCTCCAAAGCTAGCTTTGTCGTAGAACAAGTCAAGCGCTGGAAGGCAAACGGCATTCCTATCACTTGCGTGGGCACGCAGACGCATATTGAAATTGCGCACGAGACGACCCCGCAGAACGTACGAGCACTCGCGAAGGCACTCGCCGAACTCGACGTCACCTTGAACATCACCGAACTTGACATCGGGTTCCCGAAAGGATCCGCAGGCAAACTCACCGACGCAGACTACGCAAAGCAGGGGCATCTGTACCGCCAATTCATGGACGTGTTCCTCGAAGAACCGAACATGGGCGAATTCGTAATCTGGGGACTCACCGATGCGCACAGCTGGCTCGACGAGCAGCAAGGCAAAACGGAAGGACTCCTCTACGACAAGAATTACAAACCAAAGCCCGCTTACGACAGCATTATGGTCAGCCTTAAGGCGCACCCGGCATCCGAAGTAAAATCTCCGTATCCGGAATCTTTATTCAAGGATCGCATGGATTGTCAAACAGGTAACTGCGGCGATTCTACCATCGCCATCAAACCCGCCGCGATAGCAACCCATCTTTCGATGCAAATCGCAGGCCGCACACTCTCTATTGCAGGCGCCAATGCCGCCAAAGTCGACGTATTCGACGTACAAGGCCGCCCGGTATTCAGCGCAAAGAACGTGAAGGGCTTCGTGAAATTGCAAGACCTTGCAGAAGGCCTGTACATGATACGCGTCCGTGAAGGTTCAGCAAGCCTCACCAAACGAATCGCCATCCGCTAACAAGGTCTTGAGCTAAAAGAAAAGGCTGCGATTTAAGTCGCAGCCTTTTTAAATGTTTTAGATCCTTCGAGGCTTTACCTCTCAGGATGACACTGGCAACTATGCGCCCAACTTAGCTCTAATCCAGTTGTTTGCGTTGGCGATAGCACCGGCAATCTTGTCGACTTCCTTGGTGCCAGCCTGAGCGCGGTCCGGACGTCCACCGCCGCGGCCACCGCAAGCAGCGGCGAGATCCTTGACGAGGTCACCGGCCTTGATGCCCTTGGCCTGAACGTTCTTGCCCACCAACACGGCGATGCTTCCGTTGCCTTCGCCCTTGTTCGCAATCACGGCGACGCTATCGGTGTCGAGCTTGTTCTGAACGCCGTCAAGCAAGTTCTTGTACTTTTCATCCGGAATCGAGAGTTCACGAACGTAGAGGTTCACGCCAGCCACGTTAATGCCGCCATTCAAGAGTTCGGCAGCGGCGAGCGTTGCAAGTTCGAGCTTCACGGACTGCAGGCTCTTTTCGAGGTTCTGCGTCTTGGCGAAGGACTGCTGAATACGGTCGAGAACTTCGGCGTCCTTGCAGCGGAGCTGTTCGCGGAGAGCCGTGAGAATCTGCGTACCGGCGCGGAGGAGACTCAAGGCGCCACGGCCAGAAACCGCTTCGATACGGCGCACGCCAGCGCTCACACTGGATTCGCTGATAATCTTCACGAGGCCGATGTTACCGGTGTTCTGCACATGCAAGCCACCGCAGAGTTCCTTGGAGAATTCTTCGTTGCAAGCGCCCATCTTCACGACGCGAACTTCGTCGCCATACTTTTCGCCGAACAGAGCCATAGCACCGCTAGCCTTAGCTTCATCCACACCCATCACCTGAGTGTTGACCGGCAGGCATTCCATGACCTTCGCATTCACGATGTCTTCAACCTTCTGAATTTCTTCAGCAGTCATTGCGTTGAAGTGGCTGAAGTCGAAGCGGAGGAGTTCGTTGGAAACAAAGCTACCCTGCTGCTGCACGTGGGTGCCAAGCACCTGACGGAGAGCGGCCTGCAGCAAGTGAGTGGCGGAGTGATTCTTGCGGATATCGTTACGGCGGTCGTTGTCGACGGTAGCCATGAACACGGCGCTCATCGTCTCTTCGTTGGCCGTACCCTTCTTCACCTTACCGCGGCAGAGGGCGGTGTCGTTCACCTTCACGGTGTCGAACACGTCAATTTCGAGGTCGCCGGAAATGAGCGTGCCCTTGTCGCCGACCTGGCCACCCATTTCGGCATAGAACGGAGAAGTTTCAAGCACGATGCTGAGCACGCCCTTGTCTTCGCGCCAGCGGACAACCTTCGTTTCGCAAGCGGAGAGTTCATAGCCCACGAACTTGGTGCTTTCTTCGCTGTACTGCGTCCAGCCTTCGGTACCCATCGTGTTGATGCCCTGCTTCATGTTAGCGCGGGCGCGGGCCTTCTGTTCTTCCATGCACTTCTCGTAGCCTTCTTCATCAATCAGGAGGCCCTTTTCTTCGGCGAGAATGCCAGTGAGGTCCGGCGGGAATCCATAGGTATCATACAGGAGGAACACCTTGTCGCCCGGAATCTTGTCGCCCTTCTTGAGTTCGGCAGAGATAGCGGCGAAGCGTTCGAGGCCAGCGTCCAGCGTGCGGATAAAGCTTTCTTCTTCGCTCTTGATCACGGATGCAACGAATTCCTTGCGTTCGCGGATTTCCGGGAAGGCATCGCCCATCGTATCGGCGAGAACCTGAACGAGCTGGCAAATGAACGGCTTCTTCTGGCCAAGCAGGCGAGCAAAGCGGCTTGCGCGGCGGAGAATGCGGCGGAGCACGTAGCCACGGCCTTCGTTGCTCGGGAGAGCGCCGTCAGCAATAGCGAACGAAATAGCGCGGATGTGGTCGGCAATCACGCGATGCGGAGTGCCAGCTTCGCCATCGTTGTACGGAACGCCAGAGAGTTCAGCGATCTTTGCGATAATCGGAGTGAACACGTCGGTGTCATAGTTACTGGTCTTGCCCTGAAGAATAGCGCAGATACGTTCGAAGCCCATACCGGTATCGACGTTCTTGGCCTTCAGCGGAATCAGGGAACCGTCGCTCACGCGTTCGTACTGCATGAACACGTTATTCCAAATTTCAATGTAGCGGTCGTTTTCGCCGTTCACGCCCTTAATCGGGTCCTTGAACGTTTCGGCCTGCGTAGCGAGGTCGCCGCGGTCGTAATGGATTTCGGAGCAGGGGCCGCACGGACCGGTGTCGCCCATTTCCCAGAAGTTGGAGTGAGCGTCAAAACGCATGATGCGGTCATCCGGAAGACCGGACACGTCCTTCCAAATCTGCCAAGCTTCGTCATCGTCCTGGTACACGGTGGCAAACAGGCGTTCCTTCGGGAGCTTCCAAACTTCGGTCAGGAGTTCCCAAGCCCAAGAAATCGCTTCTTTCTTGTAGTAGTCGCCGAAGCTCCAGTTACCGAGCATTTCGAAGAAGGTGTGGTGGTAGTTGTCGCGGCCCACCACGTCGAGGTCGTTGTGCTTACCGGACACGCGAAGGCACTTCTGGCTGTTGCATGCGCGCTTCCAGCCCTTCGGATTGTCGCCCAGGAAGATAGCCTTGAACTGGTTCATGCCCGCGTTCGTGAACATGAGCGTCGGGTCGTCATGCGGAACCACCGGCGAAGAACGCACAAAGAGGTGGCCCTTGGATTCAAAGAACTTGATGAAAGATTCGCGCACCTGCGCAGAAGTCATTGTAGGCATATTGTGTCCCTTTTATTTTTTCGGCGGTAAATTTAGAAAAGTAAAAAGTAGGACGTAGGAAGTAGGAGATAAAAGGGAGCCTCAAGCGGCTCGTCTTAACGAATCGAATTGGAGTGAAAATGGTCTGTAAGGGGCAAGTTTTCCCCTCGCTTCTGCCCTACGGGCATACGCTACCCCTTCTAACGGGGACACCCCGTAACGCCCCGAAAGGCAGTCCCTAACTCCTTGATAGGCGAAGGATTAGAGCTTTTACAAAAAACATAATCTGTAAAACTAAACGCCAAGAAAGCAAAATATAGTCCAAATAATCCCTTTGGGCGCACTCCCTTATTTTCTATATTGCGGCTCAAACAAAAATCAACAAAAAGAAAGACTCGGCTGTCTGAATTTATGGCGTTGGCCAGCCGAGCAAAGAAGGAAAATCATGAGCGAAGCATGGAAAGGCTTTGAAGGTGGACGCTGGCAAGAAGAGATCAACGTTCGCGACTTTATTCAACGCAACTACACCGCATACGAAGGCGGCAAGGAATTTTTGGCAGGCCCGACAGACGCCACCGAAAAGCTCTGGGGTGAACTCCAGAAGCTGCAGGCCGAAGAACGCAAGAAGGGCGGCGTGCTCGATATGGATACCGACATCGTTTCGAGCATCACGAGCCACAAGCCCGGCTACATCAACGAAAGCCTCAAGGACTTGGAAAAAGTCGTGGGTCTCCAGACCGACAAGCCGCTGAAGCGCGCATTCATGCCGTTTGGCGGCATCAAGATGGCCGAAGAATCTTGCCTGCAGTACGGCTACAAGCCGAGCGCTGACCTCCACAAGATCTTTACCGACTACCACAAGACTCACAACCAGGCTGTGTTCGACTGCTACACTCCGGAAATTCGTGCCGTGCGCAAGGCTCACTTGCTGACCGGCCTTCCGGACACTTATGGTCGTGGCCGTATCGTGGGTGACTACCGCCGCGTAGCCCTTTACGGTATCGACTACATCATCCAGCAGAAGCAGAACGACCTCGCCCACGTGGGTGACGGCACCATGACCGACGACGTGATTCGCCTCCGCGAAGAAGTCGCCGAACAAATCAAGGCCCTTAAGGCCATGAAGGTGATGGCTCAGAGCTACGGTTTCGACATTTCGAAGCCGGCTACCAACGCCCGCGAAGCCTTCCAGTGGCTCTACTTCGGTTACCTCTCTGCCATCAAGACGCAGAACGGTGCCGCCATGAGCGTCGGCCGTATTTCGACCTTCCTCGACATTTATATCGAACGTGACCTCAAGAACGGCACACTCACTGAAAGCGAAGCCCAGGAACTCGTGGACCACATGGTCATGAAGTTCCGCATGGTCAAGTTCGCTCGAATCGAATCTTACAACCAGCTCTTCAGCGGCGACCCGGTGTGGGCCACCCTCGAAGTCGGCGGTATGGGCCAGGATGGCCGCCCGATGGTCACCAAGAACGACTTCCGTTTCTTGCACACCCTCGAAAACATGGGCCCGTCTCCGGAACCCAACCTCACCGTTCTCTACACCAAGCGCCTCCCTGAAAACTTCAAGGAATACGCCGCATTCATTTCTGTAACGACCAGCTCAATCCAGTATGAAAACGACGACGTGATGCGCCCGGTTTGGGGTGACGACTACAGCATTTGTTGCTGCGTGTCTGCAACGCAGACCGGTAAGGAAATGCAGTTCTTCGGCGCCCGTGCAAACCTCGCCAAGGCTCTCCTCTACGCTATCAACGGCGGCAAGGATGAAGAAGCCGGTCTCGTGCCCGGCATGCAGATTGGTCCGGAACTCGCTCCGATTACCGGCGACGTGCTGAACTACGACGAAGTGATGCACAAGTATGACATCATGCTCGAATGGCTCGCAGGCATCTACGTGAACACGCTGAACCTGATCCACTACATGCACGACAAGTACTACTACGAAGCTGCTGAACTCGCCCTTATCGATACCGACGTGCGCCGCACGTTTGCAACAGGTATCGCAGGCTTCAGCCATGTGGTCGACAGCCTCTGCGCAATCAAGTACGCCAAGGTTTCCGTGGTTCGCGGCGAAAACGGCCTCGTGAAAGACTTCAAGATCGAAGGCGACTTCCCGAAGTACGGCAACGACGACGACCGCGCCGACGAAATCGCAGTCTGGCTCCTCAAGGAATTCATCGCAAAGATCAAGAAGCACCACACCTACCGCGGTGCCGAACCGACCACGTCGATTCTTACCATTACCAGTA
This sequence comes from Fibrobacter sp. UWB10, assembly GCF_900182935.1. NCBI lineage: Bacteria > Pseudomonadati > Fibrobacterota > Fibrobacteria > Fibrobacterales > Fibrobacteraceae > Fibrobacter > Fibrobacter sp. UWB10. The sequence goes on from NZ_FXUE01000001.1 coordinate 656,973, forward strand.
ACGTTGTTTACGGCAAGGCCACGGGTGCTCTCCCCGACGGTCGTCCGGCTCACGCCCCGTTCGCTCCCGGTGCAAACCCGAGCTACGGTGCCGAAAAGAACGGTCTCCTGGCCTCGCTGAACTCTGTCGCCAAGCTTCCGTACGAATACGCACTCGACGGCATCAGCAACACGCAGACCATCAGCCCGAACGCTCTCGGCCACAGCGACGACGAGCGCGCCCAGAAGCTCGTCACCGTCATGGACGGTTACTTCGCCCAGGGCGCCCACCACCTGAACGTGAACGTGTTCGGTGTTGAAAAGTTGCTCGACGCTCAGGCTCACCCGGAAAAGCCCGAATACGCGAACTTCACCATCCGCGTTTCCGGCTACGCTGTCAAGTTCCTCTCGCTCACGAAGGAACAGCAGGACGACGTCATCAGCCGTACCTGCCACGGTATGTTGTAATAGTAGACTGTAGAAAGTAAAAAACGCCCCGGATTTTCATCCGGGACGTTTTGATTTATGGAGGAGAACAAATTTTTAGTCGTTAGTCAATAAAAAACACCTCACAAATTACTGACTAACGACTAGATACTTTTTATTCCGGTTCGCGGGTCATCATCATCTTGCAGTAGCCACCTTCGACCACCACGTTTTCGGTAGAAAGGTTAACCTTTTCCATTTCCCAGTTACCGGCACCCCAGTGTTCCCTGTCGATGTCATCGCCATCGAAGTCATCTTGCCAGGTCTGAGTAAAGCTCTTGGTAGCTTCGTCATAGGAGTACACGCGGACATAGTCAATCCACTGCACCTGCGGACCGTTAGCGAGTTCGTCACCCGTAAACTTGCCCACCCAGCCAGAGCTCTTGGAAGCCCAAAGGTTGAAGCGCAGAGACTGTTCTTCGGTCAAGAAGGCAACCTGGTCAGCATCGGCATGAGTACCGCGGGAGAGACCAATCGAGTCACGGCGAACTTCGACGCTATCGATTTCCCAAGCAACGTAATCCGGAGTCCAGATGATTGCATAAAGGTGGAAGCCTTCGGTGGCATCGAAACCATATTCGTGAATTGCTTCAGAAGAAGTGTTCTTCTTGATAGATTCGTCGCCTTCGCGGGTGATGATGTTGGACTGCCAAGAAGTACCGCCCTTACCGAGAACTTCGATATCGATTTCGTTCCAAACATACGGGCCATTCCTATAGGAATCATCGTAGTAAAGGAACATGGAGCTCACGGAACCCGGAATCGAAACCATCTTCATGCAAGCTTCGAAACGGCCATACTTGAACTGGTCCTTACCAGAAAGTTCAGCACCGTAGTAGTTGTACTTACCCGTAGCACTCACTTCATTCGGAACAGCCGGAACCGTAAGGTTCGTACGAGCAATTGCGCTACAGCCGCTACCTGCCGGCGGAGTCACAGGATCCGGAGTCACAACCGGATCAGTCGGAGTCGTCGGATCGGTGGTAGGATCCGTTACAGTCGAATCAGTCACAGTCGGATCGGTCACTACGGGGTCAGTAGCCGGATCAGTCGGAGTCTGAGCAGGATCTGTCGGAGTGGTAGCCGGATCAGTCGGAGTCGGGTTAGTCTGACTCGGATCCACAACTACAGACGGATCGGATACAGGAGTAGTCTCAGGAGAAGAGCTGCTGTCGTCGCCGCAAGCCGCAAACAGGCCAAGCGCGATAATCGGGAGAATGAATTTCGTTTTCATAGTAAACCTCGTTTCTTGTTTTTAAATATACCTTCGCTAAACGACCCGTGGTAGGGTTCGAAACGCAAATCAAACACAACTGTATCAACAGTATTTGGCGAATATGAGGAAATTTCGCCAAATTTCAAGAAAACAGCCCATTTCAAATTCTAAATTTATTTCATGCTCGGACGAATCAATAAATTAGAGACCTTTGGCTCGGTAGACGGCCCCGGAGTGCGTTTTGTCGTATTCACGCAAGGTTGCCCTATGCGTTGCCAATTCTGCCACAACCCTGAAACGTGGGATTTCAAAGGCGAAAACGCCGGAGCATACGACATCTCCGCACAAGATCTTTTAAAGAAAGCGCTGCGCTACCAGAGCTACTGGGGCAAAGACGGCGGCATCACCGTGAGCGGCGGCGAGCCGCTTGTTCAAATGGATTTTCTCATTGAATTCTTTGAAGCCGCGAAAGCTGCAGGCGTACACACCTGCATTGACACCTCGGGCGTAAACTTTGTTCGTAACGAACCATACTTCGGAAAGTTCAAGCGACTCATGCAAAGCACCGACCTGTTGCTCGTCGACATCAAGAATATCGATTCAGAACAACATAAAATACTAACCGGTCACGACAACAAGAACATCCTCGACATGTTCCGCTACCTCGACGAAATCCACAAACCCATCTGGATTCGACACGTACTCGTCCCCGGCATGAGCGACAACGACGAATTGCTCATCAAAACGCGCGAATTCATCGACACGCTCCACAACGTTGAAAAAGTCGAAGTCCTCCCCTACCACGCCCTGGCCCTCGCCAAGTATCAAGAACTCGGCATCGACTACGTACTGAAAGACGTCAAATCGCCCACTGCGGAACGAGTCGCTAACGCAAAAAAGATCCTCGGCGCCTAACTTTCTCGCTTCTGAACAAAAGCCCATCAATAAACAAGACGGACCAAAGTCCGCCTTTTTTCAAATACGAAATTTTGTCGAAAGGCCAGCGAAGGAACCTTAAACAAAAATTTTGCTTGAAAACGAGCGAGAGCAGGAATCAACTTCGCGTAGCGTACAAAATCGTACGTGAGCGAAGTTGTGACGAACTATCGCGAAGTTTGCAAGCGAAATTTTATCCCTTGACCGCGTCGCCCATGGAAAACATCGGCATATACATTGCAATGAGGAGGCCACCGACAGCACCGCCGAGGAACACGATAATCAAAGGTTCCATCATGCCCACCACGGCATCCACTGCGGCATCCACTTCTTCATCATAGAAGTCTGCCAGCTTCAAAAGCATGCCACCAAGGTTACCGGTTTTTTCACCCACGCCAGTCATCTGAATCACCATGGGCGGGAACAGGCCTGTATCTGCCATCGGGTCGGCAATACTTTTACCACCAGCAATACCAATGGCAATCTTATTGATACCCTTTTCAACCACTTTATTTGTCACGGTTGAGGACACCACCTTCAAGGAATCCATGATAGACACACCGGCATTCAACAAAGTACCAAGCGTTCTCGAGAAGCTAGCCGTTGTCGATTTAATCTGAAGGTCACCTAGCTTGGGCACCTTCAGCATAAAACCATCCCAGGCAAACTTGGCCGCAGGCACACGCATGGCCACCTTAAAGCCGACTATCAAGAGAATCGCGCCAATAAATAGGAATGCACCATTATCGCGAATAAAGTCAGAAATGCTCATCACTATCTGCGTCGGAGCCGGAAGTTCAGCATCCAAAGCAGCGAACTGTTCGGCAAAGGTCGGCACCACGAAGGTCATAAGGGCAATCACCACCAAGATACCCACGATAATAAGCATCACCGGGTAGGTCAAAGCTTTTTTCACCTTACGTTTCAGGCGTTCCTGGTTTTCCAAGGTTTCTGCCAAACGGGCCAAGATACCATCCAAAATACCACCCGCTTCACCGGCAGCCACCATGTTCGTGTACAGGTTACTGAACACCTTAGGATGTTGGGCCAAAGAATCAGCCAAAGAAGAACCACCGTTAATCGACTGCGTCACCTTGTGAACCACATTCTTAAGTTCCGGGTTTTCGCACTGGCTTTCCAAAATGCCCAAGCACTGCAACATCGGCAAACCTGCAGAACTCATCGAAGAGAACATACGGGTAAAACGTGCAATTTCAGCGGGCTTAATACCCGAACCAATCTTAATTTTGATTTCGGTCGGTTTTTTCTTGAGGCTTACAATAATGAGGCGTCTGCGCATCAAGAGCGCTTCGGCTTCAGCCTTATCCTTAGCCTCCAAGGTACCTTCGAAATTGTTACCCTGGCTATTGGTTGCTTTATAAAGGAATTCTGCCATAAGCTACACACCTTCTTTCACAAACAATTGTTCCAACTGGTCCGGACTCGGAGAACGGGCAAGAGCATCGAAACGGTCGACCTTGTGGTTCTTCACCAAATCACACAAGCACATGTTCATGGTGTTCATACCGAACTTCTGGCCAATTTCAATCATCGATTCAATCTGGTGCACCTTGTCATCGCGAATCAGGGCACGAATACCCGGGGTCACGTTCATGATTTCGTATGCCATCACGCGGCCACCGCCAATGCGCGGGATAAGCGTCTGACATATCACGCCCTGGAGCACAAACGAAAGCTGCGTACGCACGGTCTGCTGTTCGCCCTTCGGGAAAGCATCCACCACGCGGTTGATGGTCTGCACACAAGAGTTGGTATGTAACGTTGCAAAAGCCAAGTGACCCGTTTCTGCAATCGTGAGTGCCGCACGGATTGTTTCAAGGTCACGCATTTCGCCGATAAGCACCACGTCAGGGTCCTGACGCAGCGCCATCTTAAGCGCCTGAGCAAAGCTGTTCGTATCGCTACCAACTTCACGCTGGTTAATCATACAACCCTGGTGCTTATGCAAGAATTCAATCGGGTCTTCCACCGTCAGAATGTGGTCGTGACGTTCCTTGTTGATCTTGTCGATCATGGCCGCCAAGGTCGTCGACTTACCGGAACCGGTAGCACCTGTCACCAACACAAGGCCAGACGGGCGGGTCGTGAATTCGGCCAGAATTTTCGGAAGGCCGAGATCCTTAAAGGTCTTAATTTCAAGCGGAATAATACGCAAGGCCAAGGCCACGCAACCGCGCTGCAAATAAGCGTTCGCACGGAAACGAGCGAGGTTTGCAATACCGAAAGAGAAGTCGCATTCCTTCTGCTGTTCGAAAGTCTTCTTTTGGCCTTCGTTCATCAGACTATATGTCATGCGCATGGTTTCGTCCGGTTTCAGCTTGTCTTCGCCAATAGGCGTCAGTTTGCCGGAAAGACGGATGAGAGGGGGCGCACCTGCTGTAATGTGCAAGTCAGAAGCGCCACGCTGGACCATTTCAGAAAGAAGATCTTGAATATTGTATGCCATGCTTAAGAATATAACTTAAAAAAGGCCAATTTTTCCATTAAAATCGCACATTTTTTCAAAAAAACGCTATTTTATTATTCTAGAATGGAACTTGGGCGTAAAATAACCTCGACGGGGGGTGTTTTTTCTATGGTTTGCATGCTGCTTTTGGCACTTGCAATCCTGTTTTCTGCATGCGGGCAGGAACACTTTCAGGCTGCGCCCACCAAAATTACAGATTTCAAGGGAAAACTTCTTGACGGAAGTATTTCGACTTATCAAGCTGAAAAAGGAACCGTCACCCTAATAGCCCTCACCGCCTCGTGGTGCCCCGGTTGCCGTGCCGAACTCCCCCTCCTCAAAATGCTCGACGAAGAATTTACCGACAGAGGTTTTAAGATTTTGATGGTGAACGAAGATGATTCGCCTAAAATCGGAGCAAAGTACAACAAGGCCGCAGGCATCAAGTGGACAACGTTCCATTGGAATTACGACATGATGAACGCGCTCGGCAATCCGGGCGTGATTCCCGTGACCTACCTCGTGAATGCACAAGACAGCATCGTGAAAATCAACGTCGGAGATTTCGACGAAAAACAGATGCGAAAGTTAATCGAGAAAGCCCTTAAGCAATAGGACTCGGGAAAAGTATCACGTCCTTGATTTCGGACTTTCCCATTGCAAGCATAAACAATCTGTCTAGGCCAAGCGCCACGCCAGAACAGGCGGGCATTCCCGATTCAAGCGCCGCCAAGAAGTTTTCGTCAATCGGCGGTTGCGGTTTGTTCATACCGCGACGGATTTCAAGATCTGCAGCAAAGCGCCTGCGTTGTTCAGCCACATCGGTAAGTTCCGTGTAGCCGTTGCAAAGTTCCACCTGGTCTACAAACAGTTCGAATCGACGTGCCCAAGTGTAGCCGTCTTCGCCCACATACGTTTGCGCAAGTGCCGCTTGCGACTGCGGATAATCTAAAATGAACTCGGGACCATTCTTGGCAAGTTCGGGTTCCACCGCAAAAACCATCAGGTAATCCCACCAGTCTTCGCGAGACATGGTCGTGCCATCGGCCGGGAGCGGAATGTCGCGGGCAGTACAGGCCGCGGCAAATTCTTCGCCCGAAGCCGTCAGCGGATTCACGCCCGCATAATTCTTGAACGCTTCAATCCAGCGCGTGCGACGAGCGTTAATCGGCTTGCCTATAATTTCAGAAACGAGCGCTTCGACTTCGTCCATCAACTTTTCTTGCGGCATGCCGACGCGGTACCACTCCACCATGCTGAATTCATTGTTATGATGGGCACCGAATTCATCTTTGCGAAAAGACTTTGTAATCTGGAAAATGTCTCCGAAACCAGCCGCAAGCAAGCGCTTCATGTGGAACTCGGGGCTCGTCATCATGAAATGCTTGCCCTCGACCTCAAAGTAGTCTAGCTGAGGATCGGTACCGCCCGCATTCGAAAGCGTCGGCGTTTCCACTTCAAGCACACCGCGACATTCAAAGAAGCGACGCACCTTGTTCATCAAGGCTTGACGCTTTACCCATGAATCGCGGGAACAAGTAGGTCTAAACGAATTTTGGTTCGACACTTTTTAGATCCTTCGGCTACACTTCGTTACGCTCAGGATGACACGTTACTCGGCAGCGGCGGGAGCGGTTTCTTCTGCAGGGGCTGCATTCACGACACAGCGAACAGAAAGCCAGAATTTCTTATCGACCGGAATGGCAGAAACTTCTTTATCGGTATTGAACATGGAACGTGCGATACCGCGACCGTCACCCACATCCTTGCTTGTCCAGAAGTAAGCGCCTTCGCCCTGAATCACCGAGATGCCGTTCTTGTTGGCATAGCCACCAAACATGGCCGTGAAGGCGTAATCGTCAGAACCGTTGCTACGCAGGCGGACTGCAGCAGTGTTTGCGCCACCGGCATAAATTTCGAGCATCTTCCAATCGTCATCGGTTGCAAGACGAGTGCCTTCGGGGCAAGCCGTCAAAGCAGCTTCTTGCGTATACAGACGACCATAAGTAGCGCAGTTTTCTTCTTCGCGGTCATAGCACATGGAATTTTCTTCGATGGCAAAGTTCAAGTTCTGCACAAACCAGCGAGTGCCATTGATTTCCTTGACTCTGTAAGTCTGACCATCGCGATTATCCACGAACGATTCGAACACCGGGCAACGGGTTTCGAATTCCTTTGCGCCCAAGATAGAGTCCACCGCCGGCTGCCACGACGTGCAGAAACGGAAGAGTTCACCACCCGGGAGTGCCGTAGAATCGGCCTTGTGCTTTTCGGCCCAGCGGTCTACGTAAGCCAAGTTAATGATAGCGGTATCCGGAATCGAAAGAGCCTTGGCCGAGGCCTGCATAATCTTTGAATACTTTTCAGCAGCGCTCTTTGGAGTCTTCCAGTAACCTTCGAGCAAGCCCTTGCGGAGCTTTTCATAAAGCGGAGAAGGAACCGTCACCTTGATAGTCGTATCGACAAAGTGTTCCGGCTTGGTAGCACAAGCGGCTTCGCGAATGGTATCGCGCAGGCTGCCAGCCTTTTCATAGCATTCTTCAATGCACTTGTCACGGGCTTCGCCCTTCTTCTTGGGGCAAGGTACCCAAATGCTCGTGTCGGCGTCAACCTTGACCGGCTTGGAATAGCCTTTCGTCTTCAGGGCAACCTTAGCCACCGATTCCAAAGTTTCAAGGGCCTTCGTGTTGCCCGATTCGCCTTCCAGGAGCAAGAACGAAATCACCTCGGTACATGCATCCATAGCCTTGGCATTGGCGCAAACCTTGGTGCCGTAACCGTAAGAGAATTGCGATTGGCAATTCGAGAACGATTCGTAAGGCATAGCCTTGAAAATCTTTTCGTAAACCTTGACGGCATCAGTCGGCGAAAGTTTGCCGCAATAAATTTCTTCGGCAGCGCCCTTCTTCACAATCTTCTGGGCTGTTGCAATATCGCCATTATCAATAGCATCACGAAGTTCCGGCTGGGCAAAAGCAGTTGTAACGCCCAAAGCAAGAACTCCTGTCAATACACCTCTAAGAAATTTCATTGTAACCCTCACGTTTTTTTTGCGATACAAATATAGAAAAAGTAAGATGTAGGCAGTTGGCAGTAAGCAGAACTTAATTGGTTGATCCTAGTACGCTATAACAATTAATAAATCCAGGCTATAACGTTAATTACTATATTTGGGCCCATGATTGATGCAAATATTGATGCAGAAAAAATCCGTAGCGAATTCCCGATGCTTGTCACAGGCGATAAGGACGCAAAGCCGCTCGCCTTCTTAGACAGTACGGCCACCACGCAAAAGCCCGACTGCGTGATCGACGTGATGAACGACTTTTACCGCGAACACTACAGTTCCGTAAAGCGCGGCGTGTATCGCCTGAGCGCTCGCACCACCGAAGCATTCGAAGCCACCCGCAAAAACGTGGCCAAGTTCATTAACGCCAAAACCGAAGACGAAATCGTATTCACCCGCGGCACTACCGAAAGCATCAATCTGGTGGCGTGGAGTTACGGTCGCAAGTTCTTCGAGGCCGGCGACGAAATTCTCATCAGTGGACTCGAGCATCATGCCAACATCGTGAGCTGGCAAATTGTCGCCGAAATGAAGGGCGCCAAGATCAAGGTGATTCCCGTTTTGGACAGCGGCGATTTAGACCTGAGCAAGCTTCCCGGGCTGTTGAATGCGCGTACCAAGATGGTGGCTGTCGCCCACGTGAGCAATTCCGTCGGTACCGTGAACCCCATTGCAGAAATTATCGCGACCGTCCGTAAGCTCGCCCCGCAAGCCAAAATTTTGATTGACGCCGCCCAGAGTTCAAGCCACATCAAGATTGACGTGCAGAAGCTGGACTGCGATTTTCTCGCCTTCAGCGGTCACAAGATGTACGGCCCTACCGGCGTAGGCGTACTCTACGGCAAGTACGAAGTTCTCGACAGCATGCCCCCCTGGCACGGCGGTGGCGAAATGATCAAGAACGTGACCTTCGAAAAGACGACTTACGCCGACGTTCCCGCACGCTTCGAGGCTGGAACGCCCATGATTGCCGAAGTCATCGGGCTCGGCAAGGCCATCGAATGGATTAACACCGTAGGCATCGAGAACATCCGCAAGCACGAAGAAGAAATTACGAACTACGCGCTGGAACAGCTTGCGCAGATTCCGCAGGTGAAAGTTCTCGGCAACCCGAAGGAACGCGGCGCTCTCATCAGTATTACACTCGACGGCATCGCCGTAAGCGACGCCGCCATGATTCTTGACGAAGAGAATGTTGCCGTCCGCAGCGGGCACCACTGCGCCCAACCTGTCATGGACCGCTTCGGCGTCGACGCCACGCTTCGTTTGAGCTTCGGTGCGTACACCCTGAAGCGCGACATCGACCGCTTTATCGCAGGCATCAAGCGCGTCCTCCGACTCTTCGGTTAACCGGGACTCGTATGGGAATCGAGAAAGGCATCTTTAACCGCACATCGCTCCTGCTCGGAGACGACGTGATGGGCAACATCTACCAGAAGCGAGTCATCATCTTCGGTCTCGGCGGAGTCGGCAGCTGGTGCGCCGAAAGCCTGGTGCGTTCCGGCATCAAGGAACTCGTGCTCGTCGATTCTGACCGCGTGTGCGTCACCAACGTGAACCGCCAACTGATGGCCACCACGAAAACCGTGGGGCAAGTCAAGGTGGACGTGCTGAAAAATCGTCTGCTCGAAATCAACCCGCACGCCAACATCGTAGCACTCCAAGACATCTACGAAGAAGCGAATACGGACAAATTCCAACTGGACACATTCGACTACATCATCGATGCCATCGACAGCCTCGAAAACAAGATGCAGTTATTGTGGCACGCCACGCGCACCAAGGCCACAGTTTTCTCTTCGATGGGCGCAGCCCTCAAGATGGACCCCACACGAATCAAGGTCGCCGAATTCTGGAAAGTCGCCGGTTGCCCGCTCGCCCGCGCCCTGCGCGACAAGTTCAAGAAAAAGAAAATGGCTCTCAAGAAAAAAGTGCTATGCGTCTACAGCGACGAACTCCTGAAAAACCGCGGCAAGAATTCCTCTTGCGGAACGGACGCCTGCATGTGCCCCAAGGTGCGCCACGAAAGGAGCGAAGCCGAACTCCAGAATGCAAACCTGGTCGATCACGAATGGTGCAGCAGTAAGGCGCAAATCAACGGCACCATGGCACACTCCACCGCTATTTTTGGATTCATGATTGCGGGCCTCGTGATGCAGGACATCTACAAGAAGGCATTGGCTAGCGCGGAGTAATATGAAATTCTTGATTCAGCGAGTATTGAACGCCCAGGTGGATATCGCAGGCGACACTGTCGGAAAAATCGGCAAGGGCTACATGATTTTAATCGGCGTGGGCGAAGACGACACCAAGGAAATCGCCGACCGCCTTATTCGCAAGATGCTTGCGCTCCGCATCTTCGCCGACGAAAACGGCAAGACGAATCTTTCCATCAAAGATGTGGGCGGCGAGCTCCTGCTTGTCTCGCAGTTCACGCTTTACGCCAACTGCAACAAGGGAAACCGTCCGACTTTCAACGGTGCAGGCAACCCGGCACTTGCAAACGAGCTCTACGAATACATCATTGCCGAGTGCAAAAAAGAAATCCCCGTCGTACAGACAGGGAAATTCGGTGCCGACATGCAGGTGAGTCTCACGAACGACGGCCCGTTCACAATTATGCTGGAATAAAAATTCCGAAACTAGAATTCTGGCATGCTGAAATCGCCGTAAAGTTCACGGCCATCAAACACCCAGACCACCATCTTTTTGCCTTCCAGGAAATCCGAACGGTCCTTGAACAAGGTCGGACCATAGTTTCCGCCACCAATACGGCTACGCGTAAACGTTTCTATCCCTGTCGCCTGCGCAATGTAGGCGCCTATATTGGAAGAGCTGTTCCAGCCAAAATCGGCATTGCTGTCGCCGATTATCACAATGGGAGCATCTTTGGATCCGCGGTAGCGTTTACCTTCTGCATCCACGGTCTTTAACACGCGCACATCGTAATCAGGGTAAGAATTGTACTTCAAGTGATAAAGATTTCCGGTGCCGGGAACAATCGTGTCGCGCAGGAACCATTCTTCTCTCGGAATATCCAAGTTCATCTCGTTGATGGTATCGGCAATCATCTGGGCAAGAACCTGCCGACCGGCACTTGTATAATGGCTTTCGTACGCCTCGAACATGGGCGTTTCCTCGTTCTTTTCAAGAAACTCTTCTACCGCATCGACAACGACAACGCCTTCGTCTTGCAATGCATCTACCCATTCTTCATATTGCGGGGCAACGATACCCCCCGACAATTCTTCTGAATAATGTTCCGCCTCGATTTGTAGCTTGTCTGGAACAGGCACGACCACCAACTTGATACCGCGCGCTTCCAGCGAATCATTGAAGGCTACAAAAGAATTCAAGTTTTCTTTCCAGTCCACCACCAGGTTGACAAGACTTTCCTGCAAGAAAATCCAGTCGTCTACACCGCTTACCGCACAGCGAGTCTCTTTCAGTTGCCCGCCACATTTTTCAATATCGGCCTCGATCTGTTCCTGAACGACCAACGGGATAAGCGGACGAGAAGAAAGGTAGAGCATGGCAAGCGCAATAACCGCCACTCCAAATCCAAAAATAAACCCCAAATGTTTCCTCAAAAACATGACAGGGCCAAATTTAGAATTTTTCGGATTCTTTGGCAGACGATTGATGGCGCGAAAGCCTCCGCACCGGCATACTATTTTACAATCAGCGCCACAATAGCAGCAATCAACCCGCCGAGCAGCAGAGCCGCAATTACAACGGCAATCACCATAAACCACTTGGCATACTTCAGAATTTTTACCATAGCAGAATTCTGATCTTTGGCAAATTGCTGCATAACGTTCATTGTGGCCGTCGCGAGAAAGCCGAGGTCATCAAGCCATCCCACTACAGGAATCGCATCCGGCGCCAAGTCAATCGGCGAAACCGTATACATAAGCGACAAAATCAAGAGAAAAACAGCGAGTCCTTTTTGAAAATCAGACGCGCCCTTGTTGTTTTCTACAACTTCAGCCTCAATAACTTCTGGTTCTTTATCCATATTTTTGTCTCCTTTACCAATATACACTTTTTCTACTTGATCCGGTCGCCACAGAATTCCTGGCGGCCGCATTTTTTGCAATGCGAGCCCATCCATAGCGTATCGAATTGTTCGATGGCAGGTTCAACAAGTGCAGGGTCATTCGTGAGGATTCCCGCCTCAAAGTTACGGCGTAGAGAACTTTTCATGCCGATTCCCGCACCCGTCAAGTTCGCAGACCCAATGTAAGCCGTTTCTAGATCAAAAATCATCATCTTGAAATGCACTCGCGGACACATTACGCGTTCCAAATCCGTCACCAAAATCGGGAAGCGATCAAAGTCCTCACGAAAATTCGGGCCAGGTTCCTTCGCATGAATCAGGCGTACACCCACACCACGTTTTAAAAGTGCGGCCAACTGTCCCAGTAACGGAATCGCCTCGCCATCTTGCTTTACATAAACATCCTTAATGTCGGCAGTTCCAATCCACAAGTTATTGCGGACCTTCGCGATACGCGAAATCACCTCGGAGTAATGCTCCTCGTTCTGGATGTATTTTGTGAAGATGGACATGGCGAAAATATAATACAAAAATCCCCGCCCGAAGGCTGGGACTTTTCAAGAATATTTTAGTAGAGATCCTTCGACTACGAGGCTTTGCCTCTCCGCTCAGGATGACACTACTAGTAAATAAACAACATCTCTCTGTATTTCGGCAGGGGCCACATTTCGTCGGGGACGACCTTTTCGAGGCCATCGACGACTTTGCGGAGCGCAGCCATCGCATCGAGAATGCCTTCGTGCAGACCGTTCAGGCTTTCTTCCATCGTAGCGATGGCGGCACTCAGGTTCTTGACGCCTTCGCCGAGAGACTTCACGTAGGCATCGACGCCGGGGAAGCCCTGGTTGAGAGCCATTTCGTTGGTCTTGAGGGCGCTGGAGTAAGCTTCGACGACCTTCGGCAAGATGATGTTCTTCGCCATGTCACGGCAGACTTCGCCTTCGATGTGAATGCGCTTGTGGAAATCTTCGACGTTGATTTCGTAGCGGGATTCCATTTCGCGGCGATTCATGACGCCATACTTTTCGAACAACTGAATATTTTCTTCCTTGGTGAGAGCCTTGAGGGCTTCCACGGAGGTGCGAATATTCGGAAGGCCACGGCGTTCGGCTTCGGCAACCCATTCATCGGTGTAGCCGTTACCGTTGAAGATGACGCGCTTGTGTTCCTTCACGATCTTCTGCAGGATCTTTTGCAGGCCCGTGTGGAAGTTCTTTTCGTCTAGCTTTTCGAGCTGTTCAGAAATCATGTCGAAGGCTTCGGCGACAATCGTGTTCAGCACCACGTTCGGTTCGGAGCAGCTCTGGCTGGAGCCCGGTGCACGGAATTCGAACTTGTTGCCGGTGAAGGCGAACGGAGAAGTTCTGTTGCGGTCGGTGGCATCGCGCGGGAGGGCCGGGAGCATGTCGGCACCGATGCGGAGTGCGCCAGCTTGCTTAGAGGACTTGGGCACGCCTTGTTCAATCTGTTCGATGACGTCCATGAGCTGGTCGCCGAGGAACATAGAGACAATGGCCGGAGGAGCTTCGTTTGCACCGAGGCGGTGGTCGTTGCCGGCGCCAGCAGTTGTCATGCGGAGCAAGTCAGCATGGGTGTCGACGGCATAAATGATGGCGCAGAGCGTGGTGAGGAACACGGCGTTCTGGTGCGGGTCCTTACCCGGATTGAGCAGGTTGCCCTTACCGTAAGAAACAGACCAGTTGTTGTGTTTGCCAGAACCGTTCACGCCAGCGAAAGGCTTTTCGTGGAGCAAGCAAACGAGGCCATTCTTGTCGGCCACGTTGCGGAGCACTTCCATAATTTGCATGTTGTGGTCGCAAGCGAGGTTCACTTCTTCGAACATCGGGGCGAGTTCGAACTGAGCCGGAGCGACTTCGTTGTGGCGGGTCTTGGCCGGAATGCCGAGCTTCCAAAGTTCAACTTCGACTTCGTTCATGAAGTTCAAAATACGAGCCGGAATACTACCGAAGTAGTGGTCATCCATCTGTTGGTGCTTGGCGGGAGCGGCACCGAACAGCGTGCGGCCAGCTTGGTACAGGTCCGGGCGTTGCAGGTAGAAACGCTTGTCGATCAGGAAGTATTCCTGTTCGGCACCAAGCGTGACAGTCGTCTTCTTGGGACCGGCCTTGAAGCAGGTCATGAGGCGACGGGTAGATTTAGAAAGAGCTTGCAAGCTGCGCAGAAGCGGAGTCTTCTTGTCGAGAGCTTCGCCGGTGTAGCTGCAGAAAGCAGTCGGAATGCAGAGCGTGGCACCGTTGCCGTGACGCTTGAGAAATGCCGGAGAAGTCGGATCCCATGCGGTATAGCCGCGGGCTTCGAAAGTAGAACGCAAACCGCCGCTCGGGAAGGACGATGCGTCCGGTTCGCCAACGATCAAATTCTTGCCGCTGAAGGCCATGATGGCGCGGCAGCCTTCGGGTTCAAGGAAGGAGTCATGCTTTTCAGCAGTAGAACCGGTGAGCGGCTGGAACCAGTGAGTAAAGTGAGTAGCACCGCGGTCCATAGCCCACTTCTTCATGGCGTGGGCGACATCGCCTGCAATGCTCGGGTCGAGGGCAGCGCCTTCGTCGATTGTCGCAAGCAACTTCTCGCAGACATCCTTGGGCAGATATTCGCGCATGGCGTCGGCATTGAACACGTCTTCGCCGTAGAAATCCACATTTACCGGAGCGGCCGGCTTGACAGGCGCGGTCGGTTCCTTCGCGATTTCGTTGATGGTCTTTTTGCGGTAGCTTACGCTCATTTTGAACCTCTTTTTGCCATTTTATGGCCGTTTTTCAATTTATGGAAGGAAATTAGGAATAAAAATGGGGTCTGGCACCCGAATTTTACAGGTTTTGAAACAAAATGTTTTACAATATTGTAAAATTAAGGTATATTATTACATTATTGTAATAACACAAGAGGTTCAGACACGAGAATGCAGATGCTGAACCAAGTTCAGCATGACTTAACGGACAAGGAATGACGACGGAAGCCGAAGAAATAGAGAGACTGAAAGCGGAGATCCGCGAGCTGCGTAATATCATCGACGAGAAGCCGGGCAAAATGGTCGGCAACAGCGGTGAAATGCGCGAGGTCTATAAGCAAATAAAGAAGTGCGCCAAGAACGACGCACAGGTGCTTATCTATGGCAATGACGGCACTGGCAAGGAACTCACCGCCCACACCATCGCAGAACTTTCTGCACGCAAAGAACAGCCCTTTGTCGTCATGGGTTGTGCGAACTTGAGCGAGGGTTTCGGCAACCCGGCGAACACATTCGAAAGCGAACTTTTCGGCTACGAACGCGGCGCATTCATTGGCGCAAACAGCCGCCACTTGGGCAAAGCCGAAGTGGCAAACGGTGGCACGCTCTTTCTGGACGACGTCTCGGCACTCAGCCCGAAGAACCAAGAAATTCTTCTGCGGTTTATGCAGGACCAGAGCTTTTACCGCCAAGGCGGCAACATCCGCCTACATAGCGATGTGCGCCTGATTGCGGCATCCAGCAAGAATCTCGAAAGCCTGATGCAGCAAAAACTTTTCCGCGAAGACTTATTCTACCGCCTGAACATCGTACAAATCTCGCTCCCCGATTTGGCGCAGCGCAAGAGCGACATCTTGCTTTTGGCGGAGCATTTTATTTCGCAAGTGAACCTGAAGTACGGCACGCACGTGGTGCGCCTCTCGACGCCCGCCATCGACATGCTCATGAGTTACCACTGGCCAGGCAATGTGCAAGAGCTTGAAAACTGCATCGAGCGCGCAGCCCTCGCCACCAGCGACGACTGCATTCATTCGCACAACTTGCCGCCCACCTTGCAGACCGATGAATCGGCCCGCAAGCCCATGCTCCCAAATCAAATTGCACCGCTGTCGACGCTCATGGATACCTACGAAAAAGAAATTCTGAGCGAAGCGCTAAAAAGAAACGGCGGCAACATGTCTGCTGCCGCACGCGATTTAAGTATTTCGCCGAGAGTCATGCACTACAAAGTGCATCGGCTGAAGATTAATATATCGGGCTAGAAAAGGAGATCCCGGCTCTTCGGCCGGGAAGACAAGAAAGCGTCGAACCCGCAGTGGGTCAGCGCTCAGGATGACAAGCTACTTCACATTTACCTGGACGGCGTCCTTGCCAACGCGCACCGTGTAGCTACCCGATTTGGGGACTTCTACATGCTGCGAGCCGTTCGAAACAATTCCGCGTTTCACGACGCGACCATCCATATCGAATACCGTAATGCGGTCACCCACCTGAGCTTCTTCGATATTGAACGAGCGGGAATCCAGAACCACGTTAAAGCGGACCGTCTGATTCTTGAAGGTTGCCGTATACACGCCATCTTCAAGCACCCACTTGCTGAACGTATAAGTCACCTTGCCTTCGGTGTAGCCCTTCGGCGTCACGCTACGCAAGGCACGAGCAATAGTCGTGTCAGCGCGGTCTGTGTAAATGACCTTGATCTCACCCTTATCACCATTGGCATCGTAGCGCAGGGTCTTCTGGAACAGCGGATACAAGCTCTTGTTGCCGGAATCTTTTTCGCGCATCGCCTTTACGCGGTCGCCACGGCCCTTCGTCTTTGTATACCAACCATTAAACTTCCAGCTTGTATCCGATGTCATGACCGCATCCGGCAACTTCGTCACTTCGCCATATTTATATCCTGCAAAATTCTCGACCAATTCCGCACCTTCAGGCAGGTGGAAATTAATCTTGAACAACAGATTCCCCGCCTTCACAAAGAGCGGTTCATAAATACCCGTCTGCGTATTCAGAACAAACTTTGCAAATTCATATTCATACAGAGAATCAGCAGCCTTTGTCGGAAGCGGAATGACAGGATCGTGATTAGCAAAAGCATCCTTAATCAACTTCTGCAATTCTTCATCCGTTTTAAACTTGGGATCCTTGATAATAATCGTATCTCGTTCGCCAGAACCATAAGCCACAACGATTTCTTTCTTACGTTCAGACTTTTCAAAAATCGGTTCGTAGACAGCCAACGAATCAGACACCCACTTCAAGGTATAAACATACTTGTCATCAGCATTCTTGCTCGGAAGTTCAATCACAGGTTCATTCGACAGCAAGGCTTCGCTAATCGCGTTGCTCACCAGCGAATCCGATTCAACAGCGCTGAGATCTACCCACAAAGTATCCTTGTCATTGGAACCATAATGAACCTTGACAAGCTTGGACCAATACGGATACAAGATCACATTTGCATCCGTGCCATACTTAGCGCCAAAATCATATTCCTTGGATCCGCCATCAGACAGCGTCCAACCAGCATGCAAGAAACTGACCCTGTAATTTTCGTTGTAGTAAAGATACTTTTCCGACGAAAGCACTAACGAATCACCATGGGGCTTGTAATCAATTTCTACAGAGCCCATACCACGAGAACCCGCCGAGTAAATCACTTCGTACTGCGTCGGAATCCATTTCGCATACAGCGTAAATGAGCCAAAATGCCCCTGCGATATCTGGGTTGCCACATGCGAATAGTCGGGATTGTAGTACCAGCCATCAAACAGGTAACCTACACGTTCCTTCGGATTCTTGAAGACAATCGTTTCATCTTCAATCGTATAGTTCGTGGGATTCGATTCATCGTTTTCACCACCATCCATCTCGTAAGTGATGGTATACGTTTCAAGATTCCACTTTGCATACAGCGTCATGTCTTTCGCAATAGCTGTTTCAAAGTCAAATGCATTCTGACAAGCCGCTTCTGTATACCATCCTCCAAAAGAATAGCCATCGGCCACCGGTTCAAACTTTACCGCCTTGCCATTCTCTTTAATCTGCTGGGAATGTTGATCAGAGCCCTTCCCTTGCATATCAAACGAAACTGTATAAACGGGATCAGTAGACCAAACGGCATAATAGGTCAGGCCTTCTTCGGCAACACCCAGCTGTTTCAAAGGTTCCGTTGCCGTTTTATCTTTCGACCAACCGATCAAGTGATACTCACTGTTAGATACATCGGTATAAGTAGTCAAAGTTGTAACCGCAACGACAGAATCACCAAGTCCAATCTTTTTAGTTTCAACACCCGGATTCACATCGTTATTGTAATCAAACGCCACATCGACTGTTTTTTTCCAAACCGCATACACCGTCCGTTGACCATAAGCCGTATCGAGGAACATCGATGTCACAGGAGCAGTCGCCGCAGGATCCATCGACCATCCCCAGAAAATACTATCACCCGCATAAGTCGGAGACGTGATTTCGGCAGTCGTCACCAATTCGCCAAAGCGCAAATACTTAACCGTTTTCGCACCTTCCGGGAAAGTGCCTCCATTTGCATCGAACTTGATTGTAAAAATGGTTTCGTTCTTGTCGTTTTTCGAAACGCCCTGATTGGTAATGTGATCCCCAGTAGACCACACGCCATCAGCAGAACAAGTAGAAGTCGTTTCGTCCCATTCACCTTCGTTCAAAATGCACGCGATTTGCTCTTCATTAAGGATAGACGCCGAAAAGACGCCATCTGAAGAACCACTTGCAACACCCTGATCCACATCGTTCTCATCGTAATAAGAGTTTTTAACAAGATCCACATTATCTTCATAACGTAAACCAATCACGCCACCGTCATGAGCTGAAGAATCATTGATAAACTTACCGCCATCATAAACGCATGATTCAATTTTGATGTTGTTCTTTGCTTGACCGATGATACCACCAACATAAGCTTGACTACCAGAAATCTGAATCGAAATGATACTCAGGTTGTTCCTAATAATACCAGAGTCCGCATTGCCAACAATGCCACCAACAGCCTGCCCCTTGCCACTGTTGTAGATAATGCCCGATGCGTAACAGCCTTCAACCGTTCCAGACTTCTGCCAAGCAACAATAGTACCCACACTAATTTTATTTTCTTCCCCTGCAAGAATCGAGCCGATATCGGTCGTGGCCTTGATATACACACTATCAAGAACGACATTCTTTACAATACCACCATCCAAGGCCGCAATAAAGGCAATGTTCTGTCCATACTTCTTATCAATTGCAGAAATATGTTCACTGCTAACACTTAGATTCCTGATAACCACATGGTTGCCATCAAATATACCACCGTAGTATTTATCTCCCTTTCCTGCCGCGATAGGAACAAAGGGCTTATGGTTCATATCGATAAAGTTTGCAACCACCTTGGCATTCAGTTTCACATTGGCCGCAGTAGAACGATTCACTGTATCAGAAAACCACGCCAAGTTGGCAGCGGATTCGATCAAGAAATAATCTTTTCCATTAATCTTTTCCGTCTTTGCCGGAGTCTTGGTTACACCATCCCAAACATCCGCCCACGCGGATTGAATTCCCAACAAGAAAACAAGCAGAGCGAGCACTCTAGCAAGAGAAATCTTACTTGTATCCATAGATACCCTCTTCACAGACATCTTTCCGTTCAACAAAAACAAGGAAAATCCATGATATTCCTTCTTGTCCTAAAATTAATTATTTTTTTTTTACAAAGTCCGTTTTTTTTATTATTTTTTTGCAGAATAGCTATTTTTTACTTATTTTATATAACCGAAACCTTTTTATGGAAGCTAAAGCACGATTATGACTATCATTCGCAAAGTTTTAACGTTGTGCAGCGTATTCATGACTATCGGTTTTGCACAAGAATTCGTCGTTACAAGCGACTCTGCCGCAGCGGCAAATTCTAAGCAAGACAGCATCGCTACCGCCGTAACGGATTCTACCGACAAACCCGCCGTTGCAAACAATACTGCCGTTCAAGACACTCGCAAAGCCGCCCCCGTTGCAAAAGACACGGCTGCACCTCAAAAGATGCGCAACAAGATTACCTACGCCGACTATCAAGAGAAAGTCAAGCGTAGCGCCAAGAAACGTTCCAAGACAATGCACCATGGTTTGAGCCTTGTAGGCGCCACCTACAACGACAAAAACTACTGGCACATGGACCACGACGCCAATTGGGGAACAGGTGTAGGTATGTACTACTTCTACAGGCGCTACTTCGGCAACTACCTTGGAATGCAAGGTCGAGTGGGTGCACTGTACCGCTATTCACGTTGGACATTTGACGCCGACGAACAAGAAGGCAAACTTTCAACCGGCGAGAAATACAAGCTCACCCACTCCATCGACCGCAAGTACCACAACATTGCGGCAGACTTGCCTTTGACCGGCAAACTCGGCTACCACATCAAAGGCACAACGACCTTCTTGTATACGGCCTTGACTCTCGGACTGACCAAGCCGATTTACGAATTCGTTGACACCGAGAACAGCCTTTCGTTCAGTACGAAGGACAAGGGACTCAAAGAAGACCTCAACTTGATTAACGAAACAGGCAACAACCCCTTCCCGTTGCACGAAAGTCACCAGACCTACAAGTTCTTCTATATGGACGACTGGGAAACAAACAGCTGGATTGGTCTCGGTATCGAAAGCAGACTCGTTTCGTTTGAAATTCAGATGTTTGCCTTTGGCGGCGCCTCGCAGAATGCGAACCACAGGTTCCATAACATTGGACAAGGCAGCCCGACCTGGCGTATGTTCTTGGACTTTAGCATAAGGTAATCAGGTAATATCATGAATCAGAAAAGCTTTATGTTGAAACTCGTTACGCTTCCGTTGTTTGCCTTAACGGCGCTGCAGTTTACTGCATGCGGTGACAACCCTATTGAAGTCGAAGATAAAAAGCAAGCAGAATTTTCAGTTGACCTCGAAGCCCAAGCCGCAATTGAGCGCTTTGAAACCAAGCGCGAAAACATGGACTACTACACTTGCTACGACAGAGCCAAGCTTTACACACTCAACTACAAAAACCGTTGCGACAACTTTATCAACAAGTACCGTAGCGAAAGTGTAGACACGGTATTGAGCCTCGAGACAATCATCAAGATGGTCAGAGACGAAGACCGATACAATGATAAGGGCACGTTCATCGGAAGCAATGACGATCCGCAAATCAACTATCTGCAAGTTTCAAAAATGCTGAGCATCACGCTCACCAGCTACAAGCAGACTGCCACAAGAATCAGCGACGACGAAAGAATTGGCGACCCCGAAATCCGATTC
This sequence comes from Fibrobacter sp. UWB10, assembly GCF_900182935.1. Classification (NCBI taxonomy): domain Bacteria; kingdom Pseudomonadati; phylum Fibrobacterota; class Fibrobacteria; order Fibrobacterales; family Fibrobacteraceae; genus Fibrobacter; species Fibrobacter sp. UWB10. The sequence goes on from NZ_FXUE01000001.1 coordinate 678,241, forward strand.
TTGGTCAAGTCCTACATTGACGCCGAGCCTTCGGAATACGACCCGCTCTCTGCAACTACGCTGGATACAGTCGACGTTCAGGAATGGGAAGGGAAAAAGAAAGTTGCCATTCAGATTCCGCGCGGTATCGACGCCATCGAAATTTGCCCCGTTCTCAGAGACAAGAATTTGCATGACGACTATTACGACGACGAAGACTTGCTGAATGCTTCGCACTGCATTTCGGTTAAGAACCTCGGCTGGGTCAAAGAAAAGAATACCAAGTCGCAGACATCTGTAGGCGACAAGGCTACCATTACTTGGGAATGGTTCCTGTATTCGATTGACTAGGAATTCTGAGCGGCGCGGCGAGCGGCCTCTGCGGCTTCGCGCATGCGCTTGCGGGCTCGCGAGCCGGGACGGTTTTTCCCGACAGTACGATGTTCCAACTGATCTTGCGGTTTATTCTGCGGGCGGTTTTGCTGCGGGCGATTCTTTTCGTTACCGTGCTTAGCCTGATTATTATTTTCCGGTTTCTGTCCGCCCTGACGGTTATCGTGACGGTTGCCGCGGTTGTTGTCGCGATTCTTGCCACCGCGCGGGAATCCACGTCCGCGGGCATTGCGGATTTCGCTTTCGGGCGTTTCCTTTTGCTGAGGCGGGAGCTTTTCGTAAATCGCCTTGTCGCCTTCGGGAATGCTGATTCGAGTCAGCTTTTCAATGGCACGTAAATCTTGTTCTTCGTCAGGGGCGCAGAACGAAATGGCGATACCGTCTTTGCCCGCGCGGGCGGTACGGCCAATGCGGTGCACGAATGTTTCCGGAACATCGGGCAGGTCATAATTGAATACGTGCGATACGTCATCCACATCAATTCCGCGGGCAGCGATATCGGTTGCTACCAATACACGAATCTGTTCGCACTTGAAATCGCCCAAAGCCTGTTGCCTGCGGTTCTGGCTCTTGTTGCCATGAATGGCGGCACACTTGACGCCCGCCTTTTCGAGCACGCGCGTAATCTTGTCGGCGCCGTGCTTGGTGCGGCTAAAGACCAGCACCTTTTTCATTTCGGGGTGAGCGAGCAGCAGTTCCTTGAGGAGCGCGCCCTTACGGCGTTTGTCAATGCGGTAGAGCTCCTGATGTATGCGTTCAATCGGAGTGCTCTGCGGCGCCACCTCCACCCTCACTGGGTTCGGGCGCAGGATTGTCGCGGCAAGCTTCGTAATGTCTTCAGGCATGGTCGCGCTGAAGAACAAATTCTGACGATTCTGCGGCAGCAGCGCCACCACCTTGCGAATGTCATGAATGAATCCCATGTCGAGCATGCGGTCCGCTTCGTCGAGCACAAAGAATTCAAGCGCCTTCAGGGAAACCGCTTTCTGGTTAATCAAATCGAGCAGGCGGCCCGGAGTCGCGACCAAAACATCTACGCCGCGAATCAAGTTACGCTTCTGGCTCACATCGCTCACGCCGCCAAAAATGCAGGCGGTCGAAATAGCCGTAAATTGGGCGTACTGCTTAAAGCATTCTTCTACCTGAATGGCAAGCTCGCGCGTGGGCAAAAGAATCAGTGCACGGCAGGTCTTGGGCGCACGAAATTTACCGGAATCCAGCAGGCGTTGCAATATCGGGAGCGCAAACGCAGCGGTCTTCCCTGTACCCGTCTGAGCAATCCCCAAAAGATCCTTGCCTTCCAACAAGCTCGGAATCGATTTTTCTTGAATCGGAGTGGGTTGTTCATAGCCGACAGCGCGAACGGCACGCTGCAAGGGATTTGCTAGGGGAAGTTCAGAGAAAAGCATATTGGAGCCAAAAATAGAAAAAAGGGATTCCCCTGCCGAGGAACCCCTTCTAATCAAAGAGAGAAAATCAGATTATTAGAGTCTCACCTTCATGGTCTTGCCACCGACCTTCACGATGTACACGCCCTTAGCGCCGGTATAGACCTTCTGCACGGCACCGAGACCGCGAGTGGTACGCACCTGATGGCCGAGGCTATTGAACACGGTGATGTTCATGCCCTGAGCACCACCAACCATGATGTAGTTGTCAGAGGACCTATAAACCGAGATACCGAGGTCATTCTGGGCAGCAATTTCATGGATTGCGGTCGTGTTCGAAGAAGAAGACTTCGGACCCCACGGATTCGTGGCAGAAGAAGAAGAGCTCTTGGCATCGCTAGAAGAAGGTTCTGCACTGCTGGAAGATTCCGGAGACGGACCAGAGCCTTCGCCAGCGATAACGATGTCACCTGCATTCGGGACAGCGTCGAAGTAGACATAGCCACCGTCAATCTTAGATTCAAGCTTGGCACCGGCCTGCGTCACATTGGCCGTAGAGCCGCTGTACTTGACGCGGAGGGAAAGCGGGTAGTCGTAATCGGAAACGTTGTCCTTGATGTTGTGGGTCAGCTTGACCGTGATGCTGCTGCCGCTAGAGGAGGCTTCGGCCTTGGCGGCCTTGCGTTCCTTGATGTACATGGCAACGTGACCCATCGGAGCCACCCAAATGTCCTTGTCATTCTGCTGGGCCCACTTGAGACCGTCTTCAATGGCGCTGAGCGGCGTGGGCGAGTAGGTGGCGGATCCGTTGTTCTTGTTCTCGAAACCGTGGGTGAGGAATGCAATCCAACCACCCTGCTGTACGGCCTTCTGCATGTTGCCCTTGAAGTCGTTCGTGCCGGTGGAACCAGTCATGATGGCGGATGCCATTGTCCAGTCGCTAGGACCGTCCTTGCCCATCATGTCGGGCTGGCTCTGCCAGGAACCGTTGCAGATACGGCCAATGACGTAGTTCTGCTGCACGGCGCTCTTGTTCGGGACGTTGCAGTTCGGATAGGCGACCGTGATGATGCCGTACTTCTGCTGGATTTTGTTTGCGATAGACTGCTTCGAAGAAGCTTCTTCACCACTCATGTTCTGGCCGTGGGTGTTGCTGTGGCTTGCAATTTCGTGACCGTTCTTGGCCATGTTGCCGAAACCGCTCCAGTCGGGGTTCCAGTTCACCACCACGTTGAAGGTTCCCTTGTAGCCGTACTTGTCGAACAACGGGCCACCATCGCTCACATGGCTCGGTGCACCATCATCGAACGTGAAAGACGCTGCGCCCTTGCGGAAGCCTGCCCAAGTGGCAATTTCAGCATCCTGAGCAAAAACCATGGAAGAACCCATGGCAATCAGCGCAGCAATAGAAATCTTTTTGTAATTCATACACTCACACCCTTTTTAGTGATTGATTTTAATGTTTTACCCCATTATAATATATATATGGGCTAAGACATTCGCAATAATCGCGCGAGAGTATCCGTTGTTAGCAAAAACAACAAATGTAAACGTTCGGAAACGTTTTTTAGGCGATTTTTTGGAAGAAATCCATCAGCAGGTAGAGGGCTGGGGCTGCGAGGTAGAAGGAATCGCAGCGGTCAAGCACGCCACCGTGGCCGACAAACAGGTTGCCGGAATCCTTGGTACCGCTCCAGCGCTTAAGGGCAGACATCAACAGATCGCCCACCTGGCCAGCAACAGTCACCAAGACGCCAAGGCCAATGGCCTTTGCAAGGTCAATTTCCACATTGAAGCATGCGAGAGCGGCACTGCACTTGGCCCAGTAAGCCACCCATGCAACAGTCGCAATAGAACCGGCAATAGAACCTTCCCAGGTCTTTTTCGGGCTAATGCTCGGCGCAAACGGATGGCGACCGAAGGGTCCCTTGCCTGCCGCAAACTTACCGAAGAAATAGGCCACCGTATCGCAAAGCCACACGCCCGTCATTACAAGAATAAACGGATAGCAGTGTTCAAAGCCCTGGCCATTACCCATCATGAGAACGTTCATGCCACCCCAGAGACCCACATAAAGCGGAGCTGCGAGTTGCATTACGAGCCACGGGAACAAGTGGTCAATTTCAACCTTGGCGTAAGCGACACCAATGTAGATTGCAAAAATCAAAAGGAATGTCATGCCCACCACATACGGTACGGCAGGCATACCAAAATAGCCACCCTTCGAAAGAGCCCAAGCCAAAGTCAGGGCCAAAGAAGAGGCAAAAGAAAGATAACGAGTATCGGGGCCCTTGTACATTTTGCTAGCCATGCCAGCCCATTCCCAAGCACCGACACCAGCCATGAAGCACATCAGGCCAATACGGCTATAATCGCTGAACCACAGCAAAAAGAAAACAATAGGAATCGCGATAAAGGCCGTGATCAAACGCTGTGCGAGATTACTCATGCAACACCTTTCCAAAACGTCTTTCTCGAGTATTAAAGAACTCGACAGCCTTCATGAATTCTTCCTTGGTAAAGTCGGGCCACAGCGTATCCGTCACGTAGAACTCACTATAGGCAGCCTGCCAAAGCAGATAATTCGAAAGCCTGAACTCGCCCCCGGTACGAATCACGAGATCCGGATCGGGAGCTCCTTTTAAATACAAATTCTTAGCGAAGAGCGTCTCGTCGATATCTTCGACCTTGAGAGCGCCCGATGCGACTTGGGCGGCAATAGAGCGGGTTGCTTCGACAATTTCTTGCCTGCCACCGTAAGAGATGGCAAGGTTCAACTGCATACCCGTGTTGTTCGCAGTCTTGTCGATGGCGGACTGCAAGCTTGCGCGGGGCTTTTCAGGCAAACGGTTCATGTTTCCAATTACCGTAAGCTTTACATTTTTCTCCATAAGGTCAGGGATTTCCTTAACCACCATTTCAATCAGGAGGTTCATCAGGTAATCCACTTCCTTAGAAGGTCTGCCCCAGTTTTCAGAACTGAACACATACAACGTCATGTGTTCAAGCTTGAGGTTCACGCCCACTTCGACGGCATCAATCGTCGCCTGGGTTCCCTTGCGGTGGCCCAGAAAACGTTCGAGACCGCGGCTACGAGCCCAACGCCCGTTGCCATCCATAATTATCGCTACATGTCTAAGCTGATTTGCCACGCAAACCCCGGACTACACCTTGAGGATGTCAGCTTCCTTTTCGGCGAGAAGACTGTCAATCTTGGCGATAGCCTTGTCGGTAGCCTTCTGGATTTCGTCCTGCTGCTTCTTGACTTCGTCTTCGGGCAGGTCCTTGTTCTTCTTGAGGGAATCGTTAGCATCGCGACGGATGTTACGGATTGCCACGCGACCTTCTTCGGCGTGCTTGCGAGCAATCTTTGCAAGTTCCTGACGGCGTTCCGTGGTAAGAATCGGGAGCGACACGCGGATGCAGTTGCCGTCCTTCATCGGGGTAAGGCCGATGTTTGCGGCAAGGATAGCCTTTTCAATCGGGTCGACCATGGTCTTTTCCCACGGGGACACAAGCAGCATGCGCGGTTCGGGCACAGAAACCTTAGCCACCTGGGAAATCGGAGTCGGCGTACCGTAGTAGTCGATACGCACGTCGTTCAAGATGGCGGGGCTAGCCTGGCCAGCACGGATCTTGGAAAATTCACGTTCGGTGGCCTCGATGGCCTTGTCCATTTTTTCGGTATATTCTGCCATAGTTCTTTGCGTGTTAATAGTTTTTAGTTATCAGTTACTAGCTGCGAAATATAGATAATTGAAATTACAGACGTAAAAAAAAGAGCATTTTTATAAGATAAAATTCTAAATTTGGCGTTATGCCTACCAAAAAGCCCAAAGTTTTCGTTGTCCATTTAGGATGCGCCAAGAACCAGGTCGATGCAGAAAACCTGGTCGGAGAAATGTTACACGCCGGTTTTACCACCTGCGACACCGCTGCCAAGGCAGACTACATCCTGGTGAACACCTGCGGTTTTATCGAAGCCGCCAAAGAAGAATCCATCAACGCAATTCTCGCACAAATTAACGGCAAGAAGCCCAAGCAGAAACTGATTGTCTCCGGCTGCCTTTCGGGCCGCTACGGCGACGAGTTGGTGAAGGAACTGCCCGAAGTCGATTACTGGGTAGGCACGTACAAACCGGGCGAACTTTTGAAGAAGATGGGCATTGTTGCCCCGCAAACTTGCGATGCAGAAAACTTGCCGCGCATGAACTTGGGCGGATTCAAGCACCACGCCTACTTAAAGATTGCCGAAGGCTGCAACCGCCGTTGCGCCTATTGCGCGATTCCCTTGATTCGTGGCAAACAAGTTTCTCGCAGCATCGAAGACATTGTTGCCGAAGCCAAGGAACTTGAAGCACAGGGCGTCCAGGAAATCACGCTGATCGCCCAGGACACGACTTACTTCGGTCGCGAAAAGGGCAAGAAGGGCGGCACGCTCGCCCAGCTTTTGAAGGCGATTCTAGACAACACGAACATTCCGTGGATTCGCACGCTTTACTGGTACCCGATGTTTGTAGATGACGAACTTTTGGACCTGATGGCAAACGAGCCGCGCCTTGTGAAATACGTGGACATGCCGATTCAGCACGCCAGCGACAATGTGCTTAAGAACATGAAGCGCAACTACCGCAAGAAAGAACTTGTGGACATTTTGCACAAGATTCGCGAGCGCATTCCGGGCGTTACGCTGCGCACCACGGTGCTTGTCGGATTCCCCGGCGAAACGCACGAAGACTTTGAAGAACTGATGGAACTCTTGGACGACATTCAGTTCGATCACTTGGGCGGATTCGTGTTCAGCCCCGAAGAAGGCACGCCCGTAATGGAAATGGACTTGCCCGCTGTCGATGAAAGCGAAGCCCGCGCAAGGCTCGATGCCGTGAACGATTTGCAAGAAGAACTCGATGCCGAACACGCCGAGGCGATGATTGGAAAGACCGTTCGCATTATCATCGACCAAGTTGCCGAAGAAAGCGAATACCACTTCTACGGACGCACCGAAGGCAACTCCATGGAAAACGATGATATCGTGAAAGTGCTCGAAGGCGATGCCGACGTGGGCGAATTCCACGACGCGCTCGTGGTAGACGCCGAGCCGCATGAATTGATAGTTAAGTTGGTTTAATTTACTATCTTTGATTCGCTCGCCCTTGTAGCTCAGTTGGATAGAGTGTCAGCCTCCGAAGTTGAAGGTCATGCGTTCGAATCGCATCAAGGGTATAAAAAAAGCTCCCCGCAGGGAGCTTTTTTCAATGCCAATGTAAGTCTTAGCGACCGGCAACGCCAGAGCGGGCTCTAGCCTTTTCACGTTCACGACGGCGCTTTTCGGTGTCATCCGGGAAGAGTTCCGGCAGAGCGTAACCGATAGCGATACCGAACACGATACCCGTCTTGCTCATGCCCTTCGGGTCCACAACGCGGGAGCCCCATTCGCCATCACTCCAGTCGTAGTTGACAGAGCCTGCGTTATCCACCACTTCGATTTCAAGCTTGCGGAAACTCGGGTTGTCGGTAGTTTCATCACCCGTACGGTTCGTTGCATCCCAACGTTCCGGGGTCTTGGCCAGTTTCGGAGCATAGTACATACCGATAGAGAATTGCAAGTAGTACCATTCATTGGTCAAGTAAGTGATAAGAGCGTCAAACTGGAAACCGTCCACCTTGATCAAGGCACGAACGCCATCCTTATCCGGAATAATATCGTGGTCGAAATAGACTGTACCGTAAGAAACAGACACACCTAAATGGAGCGGGTTCTTGGGGAACAGGTAGTAGTTAACGCCCACCTTGTAGCCATAGCCGCCTTCAAGTTTCCATTCATCGAAGTCATTGTCAGTACCACCAGGCAAGAAGCCGAAGGAACCATACAAAGACGCATGGAACGGCAAAATGTATTCCATACCGGCACCGAAACCCATGCCCATACCGGTTTCACCCATAATCGGGTAACGGGAACCCATACCAATCTGGAAAATCAAGCGGTTGCGCAGCCAGTCACGACGACGTTCAGAGTTTGCGTATTCGTCTTGACGCTGTTCTTCTTCAAACTTCTTGCGTTCGGCCATTTCACGGCGCTGGGCAGAGTTAATACCAACGTCATAGACTTCTTCCTCTTCTTCGTCTTCGGCTGTAGCCATCTTAGCACGCGGAGCAGCATCACCGTCTTCTTGAGCAGAGGCAGGGGCAGTAACGAAGCCTTCGTCGTCCTCGTCAAAGTCGTCTTGTGCCCAAGACATGAAGGCGGTCAAGCATAAAGACAAAAGTACTTTCTTAAACATGAAAAAGCCTCAGATTATATAATCGCATTTGCGAATATAACTTTTAAGTGCGCAAATCGCACAAAACTTAATGTAAAAAAAGCAAAAAACACGCTTTTCGAAGGTTTTTTGGGCATTATTTGGCCTCAAGCAATTTTGCCTTGATTGAGCCAAGCGCAATTTCGCACTCCATAAGCACCGGAATGCGGCGTTCATCATCGGTCAACCAGATGAAAATGCGGCCTTTGGACACGAAAATGCCATCGCCATCGAGAACGGGTTCCACTTTAATGCAGGGAACTTCGCCAAATATGCTCTTGATCTTTTCGCGACCATGCACAATGACCTTAAGTTCGTACCTTTTTTTGCCGCTCACCGCCGAGAAACGAGAAGTTTCGCCCACTTTGAGCGGAAGTGTACGCACCAGGTAAAACGCCGACATAATGCTGTGTTCTGCACCCTGGATAGCGACCGCCGTATCGGCAGAGCGTTTGACCTTGCGAGTGCGCATATCGGTGAACACCGTGTCCGAGAGCCAGGCCTTTTCGCCCTTGCGGTCAAAGCGAATCACGGAGGTATTGTGGAACGTACCCTCATGCAAACGCTTGCGGAACACTTCGGTCATCAAGCCCTTGTTGCGCACGCGGGTGTAGACCGTATCGTTTACCGGATAAATCTTGTTGATGGTTTTGTTGCCGGTTGCAAACGTCAAGAATTCAGTCTTGCCGTCTAAAGTCGGTCGAACTTCGAGCGTCGCAGAACCAGCCGTAATAATGCCCCAACCAAGGCTGAAGGTCAGCCTTTCTCCCTTCATCCAAGGGGCTTGGACTTCCGGCAGGTTCGGTTCGCCCGCGAAACACACAGCAACAAAGACCGCCACAAGTGCGGCGATCTTGAAGCTGAACTTTGTACTATTCCTAACCACTCTCAATTAGCCTTCGATGTCTCCGAGGCCCTTGCGATAAGCGACGAGCTTTTCGCGAACGCCTGCGTCAGAGAGGGCGACGATGTGGGCGGCGAGGTAACCGGCATTCTTGCCGTTGCCAATGCCGACCGTTGCCACCGGGATTCCCGGGGGCATCTGCACGATAGAGTGCAGGGCATCGACGCCGTTGAGCGGGCCGCCGGCGCAGGGCAGGCCAATGACCGGAAGAATCGTGTGCCCTGCGAGCACGCCCGGGAGGGCTGCAGCGAGGCCAGCAACACCGATGAGGACCTGGAGGCCTCGCCCGGCGGCTTCGCGAGCATACTTCGCGGTGGCGTTCGGGGTGCGGTGTGCAGAGAGGATGTTGTATTCCCACACGATGCCGAAGCTGTCGAGCACGGCGGTGATTTTATCTACAGTTTCCTGGTCGGACTTGCTACCCGCAACGATACCGACCTTTGCATTCGGAACTTCATTAATCTGCATTTTAAGTTTCCTTATTTTGCGAGTCTTGCAAGGCCCTTCTTACCAATGTCCTTGCGGTAGAACTTGCCTTCAAACTGAACCTTTTCGCAAGCGTCGTAAGCGATGTTCAAAGCTTCCTGGAGCGTTGCACCGTGACCGACCACGCCAAACACGCGACCACCATTAGTCACCAGCTTGCCGTCAGCCATCTTGGTACCGGCATGGAGCACCTGGGCGCCGTTCTTTTCGGCTTCTTCGATACCCGTCACAACCTTGCCCTTTTCGTAGGAGCCCGGATAACCAGCGCTGGCAAGCACGACGATAGCGGAGCTGCCCTTCGGAGCCTTCGGGGCACCGAGCTTAGCGAGTTCACCCTTTTCGGCGGCGTCGAACAAGGCGAGTACGTCGCCGTCATAAAGCGGCAGCACAATCTGGCATTCGGGGTCACCGAGGCGGCAGTTGTATTCCACGACCTTCGGGCCCTTCGCAGTCACCATGATGCCCACGTAGAGCACGCCCGTGTAGGGCTTGCCTTCGGCGGCCATGCCCTTGAGGGTCGGTTCGATAATCGTCTTTTTCACTTCGTCGAGGAGAGCGTCGGTCACCACCGGAGCCGGGCTGTAAGCGCCCATGCCACCCGTGTTCGGGCCCTTGTCGTCGTCAAAGACGCGCTTGTGGTCCTGGGCAGAAGAGAGAATCACGTAGTCCTTGCCATCGCAAACCACGAAGATGGAGGCTTCTTCGCCGTCCATGAATTCTTCAATCACGACCGTCTTGCCAGATTCGCCAAAGACAGCCTTGTCGCCGAGCATTTCTTCGACAGCGTCGTTTGCTTCCTTGTCGGTCATGCAGACGATAGCGCCCTTGCCTGCCGCGAGGCCCGACGCCTTCACCACGATCGGAGCCGGGTGTTCGGCGAGGAATTTCTTGGCAGAGGCGAGATCGGTGAAGGTCTCGAAGGCTGCCGTCGGCACGCCGTACTTCTTCATGATATCCTTGCTGAAAGCCTTGGAGCCTTCGAGCGCGGCAGCAGCCGCAGTCGGGCCGAAAGCGCGCAGCCCGCGACGGCGGAATTCATCCACCACGCCAGCGACGAGCGGGATTTCGGGACCGATAATCGCGAGGTCAATCTTTTCGGCTACGGCGAAATCGGCAATAGCCTTCGGGTCGGCCACATCCACCGGCACGCACTTGCCGAGGTTTGCCATGCCCGGGTTGCCCGGAGCGCACACGAGAGTGTCGCACAGCGGCGACTTCTTGACTGCAAGAGCGATGGCATGTTCGCGACCACCGCTACCAACGACGAGAATATTCATAAGCGAGTCCTTATCTTTGTACGGGGTACAATTTAGAAAAATAGGAAATCCATTAAAAGCCAAATCGGCTTTCAAAACCCCAATAGAACCCCTTAGGGTCCATACCATTTATAAAATAGTGAATATTCATTGATGAACCATTCCTTTCCTTGAAATCAAGAGTCAAGATATTGCGAGCTTTATCAGACCAATACTGATAACCAAATAAAACATTATTATCCCACAGGAAATTCAACAAATTCCACACAAAACCTAATGAAGCAGATGACGAAAAACCGACATCAAAACTTGAACTTTTACTTTCGTCGCCACCATAACTTTTGTCGTTTGCATATTTAAAGACAGGAGCCCCAATAGCTTGTATATATGGCGAAAAGCTATTTATGGGAACATTTCTGTGTTTTACCCTTGGTTCTGAATAATTCGGCATGACTAAACGTCCTAAATAGTAACGATAACCCACTCCTAAACTTGTTACGCTTCTGAAGCCTTCCCAATCTTTTTCCCCTTGATTATCTTGAATATCGCAGAAGCGCATAAAAGTAGTCAGATTGAATATCAATGAACCATTGTAAGAATTTTCTTTTTCAAGAGTAAAATCGAATAAAAAAGCCCCAAAAGCAGGCAATATCAAAATATCACTTATTGTCAAATTGCTTATATAGAAGTTTGTCCTCGGCGCAATAGTGTCCGTGCTATACACATAACGTTTATAACGTTTCTTTAACGTTTCGCTCAAATCTGTCGAAGTGGAATCCTTTTGTGCAAAGGACAAGGCAAAACCAAACGTTAGAATTATGAGAATCAACTTCTTCATACTAAGAACATTACTTTGCACATTTTCATCAAAATGCCCAGTACATGCCCAGGGCCCCTAAAGCAGTTATACCTAAGCCACCACCAAGCATCGCGCCTCCTTTATCACCCCCGTCCTTGAGTTCCGCAGCCCCCATCACACCCCAAGAAAAACCGAAAACAACAAGCATAGCCGAAATCACGCCTACAACGGGCTTGAACACACTAAGATCAGCCTCCGATCTCTCGTTATAGTCAAAATCACTGGAGGTCATAGTACCTTCGTATTCCTGCATTGACAAAACCAACGGAGAATTCAGCGACACTGCAAAAGAACTCGTTGTCACCAGCGAAAGAGTCAAAAGGAACACTGCTAAAAATTTCATTTATTAGAACCTTCGTGAGTGCTTGCAATACTCTTCGTATTCTTCGCCGAAGTCGCGGCGGAGGCGTTTTTCTTCGCTTAGCACCTGCACCATCATGATGGCAAAGAAGGCGACAAACACGACGCACGATTGCCATGTCCACAACCACACGGCGACACCCACGAGATAAACGAGGGTTCCTGTAAGCATCGGGTTGCGGTTAATCTTGTACGGACCTTCAATCATCAGATGCTGCGTACGCGGGGCAACCTCATGGCCGAAAGCATCCATCGGGTTTCCTTTGCCACGATTGCGCATGTAGACGATAGTCCAGACGCTCAGCACAAGGCCTGCAAGCATCACGATGGGAGCCACAATATAACGCCATGTATCAACCGGCCAAAGCGCGGGCATACCGGATGCAAGCCACATAATTGTCGGAATTAGGGCGACAAAAAGAACGCCGCCCAGCAAGTAACCAAAGAAATCTCTTACACGTTTCATATTCATCCTCCTTTTTTGATATAACATAATTTAAAAAACGCCGGCGATTACCAGCGTTTTTCTATCGGAATAATCTATGCCTTTATCGGGAATCTAGCGCACGATACTGCTACAGTTCATGTTGAATCGCCCATAGATATAGGCAGTGCCATTAGGCGTTACGCAGGTCTTATCCTGTTCGGCGCATTCTTCCACTTCGGTTATCTTGACATCCGTAAAGCAGCCTTCAACGGTCGCCTGTTCTTCGTAGCATTTTGCAAAGCCCAAGTTTATTAATGTAGTATCGCAACTGGCAAGAGGCAGGCAGATAGAGGTCACGCCCGTCGTCACGGCCATCGGGTAGTAACCCGTTTTTGTCGTCATGGCAAAATGGCAGAACTTTGACGGGGCTGCGGCACTCGACGAACTTTCAGCAACCTCCGATGAAAGCGCATCAGACGATTCCGGATTTACCGCCGAAGAATTTCCATCATCGATGGTGGAAGACAAAGGAACATCATCCGGTCGCGGCGATACGGAAGAAGAATCGTCATCACAGCCAAGAACAAAAGCGCAACCCATTACCGAGACCGCACAAGCAAAATTTCTAATCCATTTTTTCATAAGAGTTCCTCCTATTTTTCTACAAAATAACCACGATCAAAATAAAATCTATCCAAGAATCCGTCAACAATGTATATTTATAGCAGACAGCATTCAACCTAGAGACACTTATGGAAGAGACTTTCAAGACCAAAGGCGTTTGCGCAACAACGATTCAGTTCACACGCGACGGAGACAAAATCAGAAACATCCGCTTTACGGGCGGATGCAACGGCAACCTGAAAGCGATTGCCAAACTCTGCGAAGGCATGAGAGCTGAAGATATCGCGGCGAAGCTTCTGGGCAACACCTGCAACGGGAAGCCCACATCGTGCGCAGACCAGCTCGCCCGCGCTGTTCTTGGGAAAGAAGCTTAATACAATTCTTATCCGTTATCGTTTCTTGAATACGACGATTTCGGCATCAGCACCGTTCTTGCCGTATTCGCTCACGAGAATATAGCGTTCGTCGCAGGCGATTCCGTAGCAGCGGCCTTCGGCACCTTTCTTTTCGACTTGATTGCCCCAGTAGCTTGCGTTATCGTCCAATAGCTTGACGCTGTTGCCGTTAATTTTGTATTCCTGATTGATGAACGAGCCCTGCAGAACAAAGAGGTTGTCGATTTTCGGCATGTCCTTGATGCCCAGCGCGTTGACTTCTTCAATCAGCTTTTGCTTGATCGGCGAATTGGCGTGCGGGAGTTCGGCGTCGCTTGATTTCCAGCGTTTGAGTGTCGGGAAATACTTGCGGAGTTCCACCTTGTACTCTTCGCGGGAGAGGTTCTTGCCCGTATTCTTGTTGAATTCTTCGACGAACTGCGAGCAGAATTCGACCATCTGTTCCATGTTGAAGTCGCCGGTGAATGCGCCATCCTTGTAGCAGTAGATGCAGTATTCTTCGTTCTTGCTGCCGTCGGCGTTTGTGCCCAAGATTTCCGGTGTGAGCGGCATTCCGCAACTTTGACAAAATTTCATTTCCATAAGTTCTCCTTTATTAGTTGCACATGCACAAATGTACACTATTTAAGAAACTTTGTCAAGGCCTTTTTGCACTATTTTCGTCAATTAACCTTACTGAAGGCCGAAAACTTGGTCTTCAAATTTGAAATACGTGAAATTTCGTAATGTGTCTGGAATATCGATTTGGTGCAGGCTAAAACAGTCGCATTCCTCCGCCGAACGAACTTCGGCAAGAGTCGCTGACAACGTGTCACCAGAAAATTCATACGACAAATCGGCATCAATGGAACAATAATCAATTTTCCAGAATTCAATCGTGAGAATTTTGCCACCATAATCCATCAGCTTGGCATTTTTAACACCATCCGAAAAACCCATTTTCAGTAAATCTAGTAACGACAGACATTCTTCAGTCCGAATGGACGAGACCTTCTGATTTGCCTCGGCCGCTTTGATAGAATCCCTGTTGACTCGAACGGGCGGCACGCAGGTGATGGTGATGATGCTTGGCGGAGGGCACACGCCTTCCGCGGACTTATGAACTCTCTCCTTGCCGTCTTCTATGTAGATCGTATCCGGACAACAGGCTCCGGGATTATAGTCGTTGCCATCATACCAGGAACTACTTGAAGGCAAGAAGACTTTCGACGAAGATGATTCCAGAAATTCACTTGACTGCGGATTAGCATCTTCACTTGACGCAGGAACGGCGCTTGACGTGGGCTCAGAGCCTTCACTTGAAGTGGGAAAGGCAACCGAAGGAGCGCTGGAGTTGTCGTCAGAGCAAGCCGAAAAGAGAATTGCAAGGCTGAATAAAGCCCCGATTGCCGTCAATATTTTCTTCTTCATGTCCCCCTTCCTCCTTAATGGGCATGCTCCTAATATATATTTTTTTACTATGAGTCGTAATCTTTTTATTGCTTTAATACGGCTTACTGTCTAGCGGTTCTGTGCAGCCCCATTCCTGTGCGATTCGCTCAAAGTTCTTTTTGACGATGCGCTTGAAAATGAGGTTAAATAGTAGCAGGCCAATCCAGGGATTCTTTTCGGGACCTGTGAATTTCTTTGCTTCGGGCGTCATAAAATTGCCGTTTTGCGCAAAAGACAGCCCCATGGTCATGTAAGAGGCGAGCATCTTGTCGGTCATCTTTTTAATGTAGCTGTTTTCGCGGTTGCGGAGCAAGAAACTGCCGCCTTTCACTAGAACGCCGCCACAAGAGCAGCCGAACTGTGCCGGGAGCAACTGCAAGAACTTTTCGCCGAGGCGCAGCTGATGGCCTTCGTCAAATCCGCCGTGAAGGATGAACGAGATTTGTGCGGACTGTTTTCGTTCTGTAGGGAGCGTGTTCAAAAATTCGAGCAATAGGCTCGGCAAGCATTCTACAAAGAGCGGCATGGCAATAATGATATTGTCGCTTGTCATAAACGCTTCGCGGGCAGCGTCCCATTCAGAACGGTTTGACAAGGAGTAAACATCGTAGCAAGTTCCCTCCCGCCTGTCGCAGCCCTTCGCCAAAGGCATCGATAATCTTATTCGTGTTACTGTTCTTTTTGACGCGCGGACTTCCATTGAGAATCAGAACATGCTTCACGGGAGCAGCGGCTTCCATAGCAGAATTTTCGACCGGAGCCGTGACAGTTTCCGAAGCAGCACTTTCGTGAACCTTGTTTTTGTCTAGCGCGATGACGCCGAGCGAACGCCCTGCCAAATTTCTCGCGACTCGCATACTCCATTCTTCAAGTAATTCCTGATTACCATCACCTTTGTAAATGACGCCGAAATTCAGAGGATGGTAGCGCAGTTGATGGCGTTCCCAACCATCGCGAAATTCGATATACATATTCAGCATGGGCACAACACGGTCCAAGACTCGCTTGCCGCGGTAGTCGACAAATCCAAATTTTGTATCTGTCACTATCCAGAAGTTTTCGGCAGCGACCAATTTTTTGAGAATGATTTCGTAGTCATCCCTGATAGCGCAAACGCCCGGAGTCTTGAGCCAACACATATTGCAGCCCATGCAATGTACAACTTTCATGTCGGATGTGTTAACGATTTCAATATTTTCGTCTTTGCCTGCAAGTAGCGCTTTTATCTGTTCCGAGCAATCGCCCATTTCCAATGTATTCAACACTAAAGTCACTTTTCACACTCCTTTTCGCAATATAACACCCAAAGGTTTAAAAAGTGTCACTTCTAGTGCGAAAATTTCTTTCCAATCCAATGTGCGAATCTCAGGTTTATCATCATTGCGACGACGCCCAACACACTCAATTGAATCAGCTTAACACCACTAACATCTTCGCAAATTCGACTTATCCCGAAGTACGCATAAGGCAGCATCAAAATAGAAGTCACTAGCCCAGGAACATAACCCCTTACCAAAACACCCTGCACAATATGAATGACGAAGTGTACCGAGAACGCCATAAACAAGGCAATCCATAATTCCATTGCGTACACGCCACCGATAAGAATGTACGCAGCCGTAAAAAGCAAAAGAATTAATTCCTCCAGTACAGCCATTGCGAAAGCTTTTGTTGAAAGACAGGACAAGTGAGTGACAATTCGCTTTGCTCTCGGATACTTTTGGATTAAAAAATCTTTATGTGTCAGCATCCATTTGTGCTGAACGATAATCTCTTCGCCATCGTGAATAACGAACGCAAGAGGGAACGATATAATCCAAAATAAATCCACAATCATATTGAAACAATTGTTTCTTTATGGTTTATTTTACAGCACCTTCACAATCGGTTCTAGGGTATCGAAATTCACAAAATCGACTTGTTTGCCGTACGTGGCAATGAGGGCACGGACTTCGGCGTCGCGCTCTGCTTCGGGGATTTTCACGACCTTCGAATACAAGAGTTTCATCATGATTCGATGTTTCAGGCCGAGTTTACTGTAATCGATTGCACCGCGAAGGTGGAAGATTTTGCCTTCGTCGTAATGCGATGCAGGGACTTGTTTTTTGAGGCCGCCCCTGATGTGGTTGATGTTTCCGATATCGGTAGGGTCTGCGAGGCCAACTGTCGCGACAATCAACTCTTGACTTGTAGACAAATGGGCGACAGTTTTCTTAAGGCCCATGACACCGCCCGCGCAGAGGGCACCTAAATAGACAATGCGATCATAGTCCGCAACGCACTTCACATCCTTGAAGAATACAGCCTGAATCCCCGTAATTTCAGCGAGGCGTTCAGCGTAGCGCTTTGTCGAGCCGTAGCAGCTTCCGTAGATGATGATAGAGTTTACGTCCATAGAATTTGATCCTTCGACTTCGCTCAGGATGACACATTCGTGTCACTTCAAAAAGAGCGAGAGCTTGCTAAAATCAAGAATCGTGATAAACACGAAGAAGCTGATGAAGAACGCGGCAGCCACATTCTGAATGACCGTCTGCGTCTTGGTTGAAAGCGGTTTGCCACGCAGCTTTTCAATGCCGAGGAACATGAGCAGGCCACCGTCCGTAATCGCGAGCGGAAGCAAGTTCATAACGCCCAAGTTAATGCTGATGAGGGCGAGCAACATTAAAAAATCCTGGAAACCGCTCATCCACACGTTACCCATGACGGCGACAATCGAGACCGGGCCCGAGAAGGCATCAACCTTGACATGGCCTTGGAACATGCGCTTGAAATAGCGGAAGATGCTCGTGGTCATTTTCCAGCTGGTCGCACAAGTTTTCGTAAAGGCTTCGACAGGGCCGCGGCGCACAATCTTGGTTTCGCGGAAGAGCACGTAGCCCATCTGGATGCCGACCATATAACGCTTGTAATCTTCGTTGTAAACAGGCGTGAGCGAATTAGTGAGTGTATCGCCGTTACGGATAACGGTAATGTTCACGGGTTCACCCTTGCTACCGTCGATAATGCGCACAACTTCTTCGTAGCGGGAAATATGTTCGCCGTTAATTTCAAAGATGGTATCGCCCACGGCAAGGCCCGCCTTTTCGGCTGCAGAGCCCGCCATCGGCGGCAAGCGCACAATCACGCGGTTGCGCGGGTAAATACCGATATCACCGATACCCATTGCAATTTCGGAGCCGGTAGAATCTTGTGCCGGAATAATGAGTTCTTCGGGGACAACTGTAATCGTTAACGGTTCGCCGCCGCGGTGTACTGTAAGCGGCACGCTTGCACCGAGGCTCACGCCAATCTGTTCGCGGAAATCATCCCACCCCTGAGTGGGTTTGCCGTTGATTTCGGTGATGGTGTCGCCCGGCTGAATGCCAGCGGTTACGGCCGGAGAATCTTTGGCAACAAAGCCCACGATCAAGTCGTTCGTTGCCGGTTCTTCGACGCCCACCATATAAAGAATCATCAACAGGATAAAGGCAAATACAATATTGATGAACGGGCCCGCAAAAGCAATGGCTGCGCGAGCGCCCACCGACTTTGCCACAAAATCACGTTCACCTGGGACTTGGCCTTCTTTGAGCGTGTCCGGATTTTCGCCCGCCATGGCCACGTAACCACCGAACGGAATTGCCGAAATGCAGTACTCCGTTTCGCCGTGACGGTAGCGAATCAATTTTTTGCCAAAACCGATACTGAATGTATTGACCTTGACGTTATTCCATTTAGCCACCAAGAAGTGGCCCAGTTCGTGAATGGTCACCAAGAAACTCAAGCCCAACAGGCCGAGTACAAACATCAAGACATTACTGAAAATCGATTCCATTGTCGCTCAATATAGAAAAATGCCAATGCAGACCAAGGTCTGCATGGCATTTAGGAGTACGAGTGTTACAAAAACGCCGATTAACGGACGCTGTTGCCAAGAAGGTCGAAGCGTTTGCCGTTCTTTTCGACATAGAGCTTATGACCATTCTGGCGAATGCGCGGGGCAGCATTGTTCTGCATGCGGGCGGGCAAAGTTTCGTGAATTGCCGTGGTCGCAGAACTGCTAGAGACCCACGGATTCCACTGCGAAGAACTCGAAGCGAGCGACTGCGAAGAGCTGGATGCCGGAGCGACAGAAGAGCTTGAAACCACCTGAGAACTAGACGATGCAATCGAAGAACTCGACGAGACAACAGTAGACTTTCTGGCAACGCCATTTGCCGCAAACGAGGGGGCGTAACCAGCGTTCAGAGCTTCAAGGGCACCAGCGAGGTAAGCAAAAGGAGCGTTCCAGTTGATAGCCACTTCGTTCGTTGCGTAGCTACAACGTTGGTCGGTATAAGCGGTCGCCGCATTGCCCGTTCTGTAATCGCTGCACTTCCATTCGGCAGCAGAGCCAACGTCTTCGCCACCGGGCTGCGGGCCACCCACAAGCATACCCGGAATCGGATCTTCTATGTTATCCGAAGTACTCGGGCGGTGATGAGGCAATTTCGGAGACTTGGTGCCGTAACCCGTTACAAACGACATATCGAGTGGGTTTTTGCCGAGCAAGTAGTCAAGCACCTTGAGTGCTGCGGTATAATACTTTTCGTCGCCGGTGAGGTAATAGGCATGCAAAAGCCATACGCCCTGATTGGAGGCCACGGCGTTGGAGCCCCACACAAAGTCATCTTTCGCCATCACCACGCCAAAGCCCGACTTGGTACGGTTCACGAAACCATCTGCAGTGCCCAAGATTTTCTGTTTGGCTTCGTTTGCATCGCCAAACACAGATGCATGCGTCGCCTTGCCATAAGTGGCAACGCCCGAAAGGTCGCCCCAGTACGACACATATTCCGAAGAACCATTCTGCTTGTAAGAATTATCGCCCGTGGTAATGGCAAGTTCCGTGCCGGCAAAAAGTTTTTCGTCGGCCGCGTTGTTGCCTTCGTACGCACCCGTCGCCACATCGGAGGGGTTTGCGGTAAAGTGGTAGCTCATATTCGAAGAGCCCCAGCTATAAGCCTTCTTGGCTGCATCAAGGCACTTGGCGGCGTAATTGGAATCAAACGGTTTGTACACGCGCGCAGCAACTGCCATCACACCGGCAAAGTCAAGTGCGGCTTCGGCACTCTTACCGATAACATAAAGTTTTGCATTGTCTTGCGCAGGCATCACATCGCCCGGGAAAGCAAGAGAGGTAAGCTTGTGATAAACGCTACCGTCATTGGCCTGCATAGTAAGCATCCAGTCCAAATTGTACTTGATTTCGGCGAGCAAATCCGGCAAAGTTCCATCGGCAGGAATATTCCACTTGGCCGTCTTGAAAAATTCCGGGAAATGTTCGTAAAGAGAAAGGAGCGTGTAGGTGGTAATGCCCGAATTCACGATATAGCGTCCGTAGTCGCCGGCATCGTACCAGCCCTTGCTCGAATTGATAGTGCCCGAAGCGCCCGTAGAATTATGAAGTTCGACAGTCGCATTCGTATGGCCTGCAGCACGAGCCCACTTGCCCGCGTATGCACTTTCGAGAGCCATAGAGGCGCGCTGGTAATAGAACCACTTGATAGCAGCCTTGTAAACGTCGGCAAAGGTATTGTTCTTGACCACCAAATCTTGGCGAAGTGTCTGGCCGCCCACCTTAATGCTGTACTTGCCCTCGGCGGTCAATTTGGAAATATCGACCAGCTGTACATTCTGGCCGCTTGCATCCCAGAACGAGGCGGCGCCAGGCGTTACCGTAAGCACAGTCTTGCCAGAGGCATCCTGGATTTCAACATTGCCAGAGGCTCCGACAAGCGAAAATTCCTTGGGATCGGAAGGGCGGAAACCCACCTGGTTAATGTAAGCGTTAGCGGCAAAGGCCGAAGACGCCAAAACAGACGCAGAAACTGCGACTAAAGCAAAAAATTTGTATTCCACAACATCCCTCTCTTTCGAGAAAACGCGTCACCAACGCGCGTGCGAGAGTAATATAAAGAAAAAAGCCTGCAAACGGTCCTACAAAAGCGCGTTTACAGGCAACAATGTATCAATTGTATCGAGCGGTATTCCCAACCCGAGGATTCAATTATCTCAACCGGCGGAGGCCGCGGGGCATCGGGACTTCGGTACCGTCTTCCTGCAACAGGTAAATGTTGTCGAGGCTAATGTAACCCGTGCCGCTGTGGCGAGCGCGCCAAGAGAAGTTCTTGATTTGCTTCGGGTCGAGCTGCGGGATAGTCTTGCCCCAACCTTCCTGCTTCATGTTTTCCCATATGAGCGTATCGCGCATCCAGGAGCCGCGAGTATTCTTGAGGCGCACCATGAATTCATCGTAATCCTGGACCTGGTTGCTTGCGATTTGCACTTCAAAATAGCCATCGGGATTGCTGTGGTTCGTGGCGTAGTCAAACACGATACCCACGGAGTTGTGGACTTCTTCGGGAATCACGTAGTAGGCGCCAGCAAAGTTCGGCCAACCCTGCGTAGGCGGCTGTTCAATCATAAAATCGTGACGGATAAAGCCACCATGCGGAGGAGCTCCGTTAAAGACCTTCGCGCCAATGGTCGTAGCGTTGTCGCCATTTGCCACCGGGAACCAATCGACGGCATCGAGGCCGTTATCAAAATTCTGCATCACATGCGTGGTACGGTAGGCGCCACGAATGCGGAACGGAATTTCAAGCACCGTCACTTTACCGCCAAGGCCCTGAACCACTACATGGATCGTGCGTGCTGCAGGGTACATGTCATCGGGAATCGGAATCTGCACATGGAAACTTTCAATAGAAGCATTCCACTTGCCGTCATCGGGAGTCACCGACTGCATCAACAGACCGCGCTTGCCCCAGTTGCCGATATTCACGGAACCGTTTGTCAGCTGGCCATTCGGCTGGGTTGCCGTCACGAACAAGTCAATGGTATCGCCCGCCATGAGCACCTTCTTTTCGAGCGCTGCCGCAAGAATCACAGGCTTTGCAGCCTTGTCCTTAGTCGCTTCGCTCAAGCCCACCACCTTCGGGTTGATTTGCACGACAGCGAGACCAAACGGCGGCACCGTAATGTCTTTGTTCTTGCTCGGGTTAATGCGGCGACCGCTCGGGCCCATTTTCGGATACGGGAAAGCATTCTGCGAAGTGCCCACCCACTTAAACTGATCTTCGCCAAAGATTTCGACCTGCGTGCGTACCAAATCGCCCTTACCGACTTCTTTAGAATTACCCTTGACGCTTGCGCGATCAATCTGCACCACCTGCGGGGCCTCCGACAAGTTCACAATCATCACTCGAGCAGAATCACCCTTGCCGATTGCATAAGCTTCCACATCCGGCGAAGTTGCCTCTACCGGAAGCACGGCATAACCGTCTTCCAAGAAATCCTTGAAAGTCATATAAAGGCCGTAGTATTCCGCCGTCGGTTCCAGAGACTTCCAATGATTCCAGGAACCTTCTTTTGCAAGAGCAGTCATACTGATCGTGCCCCAAGTGTCATCGGGGCCCTTAAACACGTTGCCAAAGGCATCCCACGGGAGCACCTGCAAACGGTTACCAAAGCGCATAGCATGCTGAGCGAAAATGCTTGCCACGGCGGCGGCCTGCGGGTAATCCATCAGCAGGCTAAAGCCCTGCACGCAAGTGCTAAATTCAGAGAGGAACACGCGGCGTTCGCCTTCGAGGTGGCGTTTCATCCACACATTCAGCGTATCCATATTCGGGCCCACGTCGAGCATGGCCTTGAGCATTTCAGCGGGCTTCGGTTCGTTCGGAGTCCAGTACGGATAATTGTGCAAGTCAACCACATCGAGGTAACGCTTGCCATCTTTCTTTTCAGCCTCGCCCACGATGCGCAAGAATTCTTCCATCCAGTACTTGCCATCCAGAATGCCGGCGCCCTTCTGCATCATCTTATGCGTACTCAGGAGCGGTCCGTGCAGAATGATGGTAGAATCCACCGCCTTCATGGCGCGGGCGTATTCCAAGAAGCGGGCGGCGTAATGCCTTGCCGAAATCGGGCCGGATTCTTCCCATTCGCCATCGAGTTCGTTACCAATTTCCCACTGTTTGATATTGTAACCCTTGACCTTGTTGGCGTAGCGCACCCAAGCAGCCGCTTCCTTTGCAGTACCCGTGCCTGCATTCACGCAAATCACGGCCTTTGCATTCGGGAGCGTCTTGATGAACTTCATGAATTCTTCAAAATCCCACTTGATGTCGGTCCAATCGGTACGAGCCTTGTCGCCATTGCGGGTCGACATAGCGTAGAACTTGTAGTTGTTACCGCCGAGCAAGTCGGTTTCGCCGCTGTAAAGTTTCATCTCGCGAATCTGCACGCCCTTCGCCGGCAAATCGGAAGCCTTGAAGCGGATCGCCACGTAGCGGGTGCGGAACTTAGACTTGTACTTTGTCGTCGCCCCACTCACCTTGACGATCTTCTCGGTTTTCAGCTTATTTTCAAGAGCCTGGTGCACACCCGGATATTCAGCATAGTCTTCAGTCCAGTAGGCTATTTCAAAAGATTTCGGACGCAGAGTTCCCCAATCGATTTGCAAGGAATCAACATTGATCTTTTCGGGGAATTCCACCACGACCCAAGGCGGGTCCACGGGGTCCAAGATTTCACCCCACCACATGGTTTCCATATTGCCGTCGGCCAAGTGGCTGCGGCGAACAAATCCGTAGTTGTCCTTGGTAGTACCGCGGTAAATCGTTTCGCCCAAGAAACCACGCGCCCACTTATTTTCGTCGGCAGTCCAAAGGCCAGTGCTATCGTAGCTACCGATACCATTCCAGTGGTAATCATTCGAAAGGCTGCCATTCGGGAAACGGAACAGCGTGTAACCGCCATCGACCAAAGCAGAAGTCATGTCATAATAGCGGCTGGGCGGATTCCAAATAGCAAGGTCCGCAGACATCATGTTGTCCTTGTTAATAACAATACCCGGGTGCAAGTCATCGACCTTGATGACATTCTGGGCGGCAAAGGCGGCGGAACCCAGAGAAAGCCCCGCCAAGGCTGCAATAGCAAAACGATTTTTCATAAAAACCTCAAAACAAATATAGTAGGAAGTTAGAAGTAGGAAGTAGGAAGAAAAAGGAAATGCCCCTGAACAAGTCAGGGGCAAACCATTCAAATTCGGCGCGGAATCTGTCTACCGCCTACCGTCTACTGTCTACTTAATCTGATGACCCTTCAGGTTGAAGCGCTTGCCGTTCATTTCGACATAGAGCTTCTGGTCAACAAAGCGGAGCTGCGGACCCTGCTTGGCGTGAGCCCTGCGAGCAACAGCGGGCTTGATGGCATCGGTACGAGCAACGCCTGCGGCAGCAAAGCTCGGAGCGTAACCATGGTTGATGGCTTCGATAGCGCCAGCGAGGTATGCAAACGGAGCATTCCAGTTAATCGCCACTTCGTTCGAAGCATAGCTGCAGTTGTTGTCGACATAAGAGGTTGCCGGGAAACCAGTTCTATAGTCCTTGCATTCCCAAGTTTCAGAACCAATGTCTTCGCCACCGGGCTGCGGGCCACCCACAATCATACCCGGAATAGGATCGCTCACCTTGTCAGAGGTACTCGGACGATGGTGCGGCTTCTTAGCAGACTTGGTGCCAAAGCCAGTCAAGAAAGACATATCCAGCGGGTTCTTACCGAGCAAGTAGTCCAGCACCTTAACGGCGGCCTGATAATACTTGGCTTCGCCAGTCAGGTAGTAAGCGTGCAACAGCCAAACGCCCTGGTTGCCAGCAACAGCGTTAGAGCCCCACACAAAGTCGTTCTTAGCCATCACGACACCGAAACCACTCTTGGTGCGGTTTACAAAATCATCAGCCACCTTGAGCAAGCTGTCTTTTGCAGCCTGGGCAGCACCACCAAATTCCGTAGCATGCGTAGCCATGCCGTAGGTAGCAAGACCACCGACATCGGCCCAGCTCGGGATATTTCCAGAAGCATTGTTCGGCTTGTAAGAGGCATCGCCGGTAGACACGAAAAGTTCCGTAGAAGCAAATTCCTTTTCGTCACCGAGCCACTTGTCACCGTATTCACCCGTCTGCACACCATTCGGGTTGCTGTAAGCCTTATTCGGATTCTGGGCACCCCAAGCATAAGCCTTCTTGGCAGCTTCCAAGCACTTGCTTGCATAAGTTGCATCGAACGGCTTGTACACACGGGCAGCCACAGCCATCACACCTGCAAAGTCAAACGTTGCAGCAGTACCCTTGCCGATTACATAAATCGGGTCGGTATCGTCTGCCGGCATGACATCGCCCGGGAATCCGAGAGAAGTCAGCTTGTGGTAAACGCCACCATCAGAAGCCTGCATCGTGAGCATCCAGTCCAGGTTGTACTTGATTTCGGCGAGCAAGTCCGGGAGCGTTCCATCAGCCGGGATGTTCCACTTGAGCGTCTTGAAATATTCCGGGAAATGTTCGTACAACGAAAGGAGCGTATAAGTGGTAATACCGGAGTTCACAATGTAGCGACCATAGTCGCCAGCATCGTACCAACCCTTGGTCGAGTTGATCGAACCGGATTCACCGGTAGAGCTATGGAGCTGCACGCTTGCATTGGTATGACCAGCAGCACGCTTCCACTGACCGGCGTAAGTTTCTTCGAGAGCCATAGAGGCACGCTGGTAATAGTACCACTTCAGCGAGGCCTTGACCACATCTTCATACGTAGAGCCCGAAATCTTGAGATCCTGGCGAACCACCTGGCCACCAACCTTAATGGAATAAGTACCCGGAGTGTTCAATTCCGAGATATCGACCAACTGCACGTTCTGACCACTGGGCTGCCAATTCGATGCAGCCGAAGGCGTTGCCGTCAAAACGGTCGTTCCACTCGCGTTTGCAATTTCCACATTGCCGTTACCGTCAACCAAGGCGAATTCTTTGGTATCACCCACACGGTAACCAATTTGGTTGATATAGGCTGTAGCAGCAAAAGTTACCGATGTAAGAGAAAGTATTACACCGACATACTGTTTTAGGCCAAATTTCAGCATCTCAGACTCCTTAATAATTATTAGTAGCTACAAATATACCCCAAAAAAAGCGTAAGAGTGGTCTCTTACGCTAGAAATTGGACACAAGTGTACCCATTGTGTTATTTTTTCACGAATTTTAAGCTTTTTTGTATTCCAGACGGGAATGTCACGACCACGGCATAAGCTCCGGAGGGGAGCGAAGACAGGTCATGGAAACCATAGAAAGAACCTCGACGGGCAACAGAGCCGTTCATAGAGACAACGGCAAAACGGAACTCGTCCTTACTTCCATAGGCGACCAGTTTGTTGCCCATCAGGCCGACCTGGGCAAATTGCTTCATGCTTGCAAGCACCCGCGCCGGAGGATCTGTAACCATCGAATCATTGGTGGAAGAATCCGCAGCCTTTGCTTCGCGGGCCTTGTCAAAAAAACTTACCATTTTGTCCAAATTCTCGGAAACATACATTTCGTTGCCGCCATGGGTTCCTCCCGACACCGAAACAAGTTCCGTCACGACATTATGCTTTTTCAGAGAATCATAAAGTTCCTGGCTTTGTTCCTTGTTTACAATTTGGTCCGATGTTCCATGGAACAAGATAATAGGCGGGTCGTCTTCGCTGGCATAGTACGGCGAACTCGCCACCATCCATTTATCCTTGTTGCCTTCGCGCTCGGCACCGATGAAGGCGCCTTCGTAAGTTCCGCTGCCCATGAAATTATTGATAGGATTCATGGTGTAAATATCGGTCGGAGGAGACCAAAGCGACGCCGCATCGATACAGCTACTGAACTTGGTGAACTCCCCTAGGGAGCCCACCAAGTCCACCGTTACAGAACCGGACTTGCCTTCTTTCAAGCCACAGGTTGTAGCGACCAAACTGGAGAGATGTCCGCCCGACGAAAATCCGGACATAGCGATAAACGATGTATCGATTTTGTATTTCGCTGCATTACCACGAATAAAGCGCACTACGGCCTTAAGATCATGCAACTGCGCCGGATAAATGGCATCGCTTGCAGAACGGTGATTCGGGGTAACGACCGCATAGCCCGCCTTGGTAAGGGCCGCACAAATCGTATTCAAGTCGGCAGAACCCTTTTGATTGTTCATGCTCCAGGCGCTACCGTAAGTGTGAATCACGACCGGATAAGCATCCTTCGTTTCTTTGGGCAAATAGATGTCCAGTGTATGGTAGACTTTTCCGTCGCCTGCATAATTCAAGTCGGCAAATTTTTCGGAATACTCCATTTTGCCTTGGCCTTGCTGGCCGCCAAAACCCTGGGCATAAGCGGCTACCGATGCTAAAAAGCACGATAATACGATTAATTTTTTCATACTAACTCCATAACAACCCTCCCAGACATTGGAAGCGTCATTAGCAAATTTATACAAAAAAAATCTGCCCTGTATATAACAGGGCAGAACTTTCGTTGTTCCGTTTTACAACCCCAACGGGCAAAACACTAATTTTTTACGCAGCGGACCGAATAGCCAATTTCTTTATCAGAATAATTGATTCGTGCCCTAGTGGAATTGTGAATCAAAATCATATAGTACGCATTGGTTTCGCATTCACCGAAATAGTACACGCCGTTGTCACAAATATTTCCCGAAGAACTCATGAAATTGGCCTCTTCACGCTCGAAATAGTAAGCACCATCTAAAGCCCTGTCGCCACCGGGGAGAGCCGCAAAGCCGTAATCGTCCGAGCCCATAGCCGATTTCCAGCCAGACCTCGATTTGAGATATTGGCCCGCTTTCGATTCACCGCCCACAAATTCAATCAGGGTCTCGAATTCTTCGCGCGACGGCAAATGCCAACCTGCGGGGCAAGCATTCATCGCGGCAGACCATACATAAATGCGACCGTAAGTATCGCAATTCACCGGATTGTCATCATAGCAGTAGCTTCCGGATATTTCGTAGTTGAGGTTCTCGGCCATCCAAACCTGGGTACCAATTTCGACCGTCTTGTAAACATGCCCATCGCGGGAGTCCGTCATCGATTCCTTGACATAGTTCACCTCGGGTTCAGGGGCTTCGAGATAATACTTGGATTCCTCGCCACAAGCGGCAAGAATTGCGGCAACCGACAAAACAAAAGCAGAATAGTATTTCATAGCCTATAATGTAACAAACAATTTTGTACAAAAAAAAATCCCCGAACCAGTCGGGGACAATGTTTAAGCTTTAAAGCGTTACTTTATAAGAGCAGCGGTAAGCTTGCGGGCTTCGGCATCGGCTTCGAGAACTTGGTCAAGCGTCAAGTGACCGGTCACGTTCGGGGCACCGGCCATAATGGTTTCCACATGGCGCGGGATGTCGGTGAACTTGAGGTTGCCCTTGAGGAAGGTATCCACGAGCACTTCGTTTGCGGCATTCATCATTGCCGGCACAATACCGCCACGGCGGCCCGCCTCGAACGCAAGGGCGAGGCAGCGGAACTTATTGAAGTCCGGTTCGAAAAATGTCAGTTTCGCGAGTGTCGGCAGGTCGATACGCTTAGTATCGAGCTTGAGACGGTCGGGCCAAGTGAGCGCCACCTGAATCGGGATGCGCATGTCGGGAGCACCAAGCTGCGCCATCAAAGAGCCGTCGCGGAACTGCACCAGCGAATGCACCATGGACTGCGGGTGAACCACCACCTTAATCTGGTCGTATGGAATGTGGAACAAGAAGTGAGCTTCGAGAACTTCGAGGCCCTTGTTCATCATGGAGGCAGAGTCGATGGTAATCTTCTTGCCCATGCTCCACACCGGATGATTCAAGGCGTCGGCCACGGTGATGTTTTCAAACTTTTCAATCGGCCATTCGCGGAACGGGCCACCCGATGCTGTAATTTCGAGGAATTCCACTTCGGATTCGCGCTTGCCGCCTTCGAGGCACTGGAAGATGGCACTGTGTTCAGAGTCAATCGGCGTAATAAAGGACTTCGGGTTTTCAGCAAGCTTGTCCCAAATCACCGGGCCAGCCATGACCATGGTTTCTTTGTTGGCAAGAGCCACATGTTTGCCGTGTTCGATAGCGGTAATGGTCGGGAGGCAACCCACAGCACCCATCAGCGAGTTGATGATGATGTCAGCCTTCGGGTCGGCAGCGAGTTCGCAAAGGCCTTCCATGCCAGCGAGCACCTTCATGCCGAGTTCTTTTTCAAGTTCCTTGGCAGCAGCTTCGTTGAACATGCACACGCGTTCCACCTTGTACTTGCGCACAATTTCGGCAACCTTTGCCACGCTGCTGTTTGCTGCGACAGCGTAAAGATTGAAAATGTCGGAATGCTGGTGAATGACATCAACGCTAGAAGTACCGATAGAACCGGTTGCACCGAGAAGAACTACGTTTTTCATTTTGAAGCCTCTTTTTTATTCAGGTAAAAAGATAAAAAATATCTATTATTTAAACATGCTCGCAAACGAAGTTAATGCCTTGATTAAAAAACTCTCCCCGTTTATGGAAGAGGATTCGGAAATATTCCGCGAGCTCATGACGTTTTTTGGGCAAGGTTCCAAAATTGACGTTCACCACGGCGACCTTTCTAAATTCCTGGGCCACAAGCGACTTTACCGTGTGATTCGCCTGAAGGGCGAAAGCTACAAGGATTGCGTTTACCAACTGGTAGACAATTATCCTGAATCGATGGAAGCTCTCGGAATGCTGCGCTACTACAAGGCGCCCGCAGGCCCCGTGCGCTGGGAAGAAGTAGAAGCCGCCGAAATTGCCATTGGCAAGGAACTCACGATGGCAGCCTACGGCTGGATGCCGGACGCATGGACTTTGTTCGAGAAAAGTCAGAATGCAGAAGGCAATGAAGGCGGCGAGCATGAACTCGTCGCAATTCTGGCATTCGATCTTGGGGAATAAATCCTATTGCTTCAGGAATTCGAACAGCGTGATTCCCGGAAGCTTATTCTTATTACGGCTAATCAAGTAATCCTTGAGCGACAGCTCGACCACATGTTTTTTGAAGGCGGCGTGGCGCAGTTTCGGAAGTTCGCCGTTACGGAAAATCACGAAGCCCGTATGCGTAGCATCCAAGTTATCCACGTTCGCAACAAAGGCAACGCCTGTCACCATAAGCGGGCCTTCGTAGGGCTTAGACGCAAGTTCTAGCGCGCGATTGTACGGCAAGTAGCGCAAATCCATCGGAGAATCCGGCGTATCGTACTTAATCTTTTTCGCCTTGAAGAAATCTTGTCTAGCCAAGGTGCGCTTAACAATGGTATCGCCCGGGACCTGCATGGGGCGGGCATACTTGCCTTCGCCAACCCAGTCAGCAATCAGGTAATGCTTGCGATTCACAAAACTGATTTTTCCGCCCTTGTAGCGAATCTTTTGGAGCGTGTTTGCAATTTCATTTTCGTTAGGCGCAAGCGCCATCGCAAGCACATGTTCCAGATACGTAACGCAGTCGACCGAATCCATATAGACAATCGGTTTATTTTCGATAGAATCCAGATAGCTTTCGCCCATAGGACCAAGCTTATAAGGCGTTCCCTTCATGAGGCGAGAGAAATATTCAAGCCTTGCGGTTAAACCAGCCACATTCTGAGCGCCGAGCCACATCTGTTTCATTTTCATGAACGAAGCATAGTTGTCGTTTGCACGATACACAAGGCGGCTCCACAAAGTATCCAAAACATCTTTCAACTGAGCATCCGGATTACGCCCCGTTTCGTTAAGGTACATAGCCACCGCAAGGGTGTCACCATCGAGCGTATAAATGTAACCGACCAAGCCGTGCACTTCGCCGATAAAGCCTGTCTTGAATCGAGTGAGCCAGGGGTACGGCAAATCAAGCATGCGCTTACCGCCCGTTCCAACCCCCGGGCCCGCAAAGCTATTGATGTAGAAGCTACCCTTGGGGTGGCGAGCCATCTTAGCAAGGAGTTTTGTTTCAGTAGAAGGCTTCACCTTGTTCTTAGGCGAAAGTCCGCAGCCGTCCCAAATTTCAAAATCGGTAGAGTCAATTCCCATCTCAGCGAGGAATTTCATTTCCGTGGCGCGGCCGCTTTCAACGCTACCCACGCCCGTCTTTTGGGCGCCCAGATTGCGGAAGATTGTTTCGGCATGCAAGTTCTGACTGCGCTGATTGATTTCATCGAGAATACTCAGGAAAGGCGCCGCCGAATAAGTGTAAGAGGCAATCTGAATTCCGGCAGGAACATCTTGCTTTTCAGTAAAGGCAACGCCACGTTCCTTGAGGGCATAAATAAGGGCTGCCTTAAAGTAGGCGATCGGATTGCGCACCGGAAGCACGAGCTGGCTAGAATCTACGCCGATGCCGATGGCGCCACCAATCGTAATTTCGGGCTTTGCAGAATCGAGGGCCCAAGTCCATTTGCGCTTTTTGCCCGGCACCGTCACCATTTCATTCTTCAGCACGACATAGCCCACATCGGGCAAAATTTCAGCACGAGCAGGGTCGCCCACTTTTAAGCCCGGCTTAAAGCGAATCATGGTGCAGTTATCGTTGAATCCAAGCGGTGCAATTTCGGCGCCGTACCAAGCGTCATAAAAATTCTTGCGCCAGTGTTCGGCACGCCACGGGCCCTTGTAATAGCTGGAATCCAGGCTGATTTTGCCGGCAACGGAATCCACACCCAAGGCACGAATAGAATCGGCCATTGCATTCAAAATATGGAACGGGTCTGCATAGTAGCGGCCCGAAAAATTCGGATCGCCTGCACCACGAACGTTAATGGTTCCGACAAAAGTCTTTTTACGCACGCTACCGTTGAGCGAAACTTCGGTCTTGGGCTCATAATCGAGCGGCAAGTAATGAACGGCAGCAGCCGTCGTCAAAGTCTTGAGAGTACTGGCAGGCGTAAACTTTTCAGAACCGCGAATATTACCTAGTTCAACTCCGGTTTTAACGGAACGAATCGAAAGGCCATAGCGGGCGCCAGGCACTTCCGAATCCACGTACACCTGAAATGAATCCAATTTAAAATTGGCAAGAGCAATAGTCGAGAATAAACAAATTAAAGCAAAAATCTTTCGCATAAATTTAGCGCTTGCGGAACCGGCGAATCGAGAATACCAACAAAAGGACAATCGCGACACCGCCAAGAGAACATACCACAATCAATCGCAAGCTAAATCCAGATTCTTTCTTGAACGAACCGAAACCCTTTTCGTACTTGGCTTCGTCGATAGGCTGCGTCAAGGCGTTGCGGATACGTTCTTTTACCGCCGATGCATTTTCGCTATTTTCGTAACCCAGAATGCGGTCTATTTTTTGATGCGTTTCAAACACCAAGCGGGTAATTTCGTCGTCTACATCAGGCCCGTTCTTGAGCAGGCATTCTGCAATTGCAGACACCATGCGGTTCACCGCCATTTCAATTTCACTCCATTCCGGAATATTCTGGCAGCTACGGCCATGATTTTCAAGGCCTTCAATCAAGTGATTATAGCGCTGATCCTGCATCCAAATTCGAATCAAGCTCTTGTCGGGCGGAATAAAGCCACACTGTCTGGAATAGAAATCAATATTGTCGGCGCGAAGCATGAACAGGAACAAATCTTGCGCATAATGGCGCTTGATAGGATTACTGTTCTTGGGAAGAGTCAAATGGCTTCCGCCTACAAACGAGAAGTTTCCAGAAGGGCCAGACGGACCTTTTATCGTCATAATTCCGTCTTTGGCAAGCGGGCTATCCATCAGGCCGCCCAAGTCGGTATCGAATTCAATCTTACGAATCAGTTCTGACGTTCCAAAAATCATCAACTGTTCAGCACGCACAAAACGGTCTGCACTTTGAGCCGAATTTTCTTTCAAATTATTCGGAGAAAGTTCCTGGTCACGCAGCAGCTTTAAGTAATGGTGAAGTCCCTTAAGCGTCAACGGATCGGCCAAAGCGCTGCGGTAACCGCTATCGACCTCGGCCACGAAGTCGCCACCGAAATTCCAAAGGAACGGAGACATCTGCTGGTAGCCGGTCCAGTCTTCCTTGACACCAAATTCAAGCGGAACAACTTCAACTCCTAAGCCATTAACGACCTTGGCTTCAGAAACGGCACGAAGCACACCATAAAACTTCGGGTACGTTTCGATTTCAGTATCGTGGAGTCCTAGTTCAAGCCAAATGCGTTCATTCGCAAAGAATCCACGGATATCCAAAAACCACGGAACCGCATATACCACGGAATCGCGCCCGATATGGGTAGACTTCATTGCTTCCGGATAAAAGCGACTTGTATCGACAGCGTCTAACAATTCGGTGACAGGCTTAATCAAACCCGCCTTGGCAAAGTAGGGCACCCAGGTCGAGCCCAACTGCAATACATCTGGGTAGTCGGTGCCTTCGCCCGCTTCGTTTACAAGCGTCTTGTTGAGTTCGTCAAAAGCAGCCCCCCAGTCTACAAATCGAATCTTGACTGGAATTCCGCTTTGGCGCGTATACTTTTTCATGAGTTTCTGGAGCGCAGACCCGGCGTTAATATCCTGGTCCATCACCCACAGCACTAGCGTATCCGGAGGTGTCGGCATGGCTCGCAGTTCCGGAATTGCATACGCCTGCATGGCCCCGCACAAAGCGATTCCCAAAAACAAAGCTATGCTATAAATACGCTTAAACATCATCCATCTCTAAGATAAAAATTGACTATTGAGCAATTCTCAAAAAATCTTCAAAGTAGCGCGGATAAGTCTTATTAATGCAAGCCGGGTCCATAATCTTGATTGGCACACCACCCAAGGCGACCAGGCTAAAGCACATAGCCATGCGGTGGTCGTTATAGGTTTCAATGGTTGCAGGCTGCAAGTGTTCCGGCGGCGTAATCGTAATGGAATCGTTCGATTCGCGGACTTCGGCGCCCACTTTGCGGAGTTCTGCCGCCATGGCCGCAATACGGTCGGTTTCCTTGACACGCCAGCTGGCAATGCCGCTAATGGTCATCGGGGCGTCGGCAAACAGGGCAAGAACCGCAACCGTCATTGCAGCATCGGGAATATCGATGGCGTTGAATTCACCGAGGCTCTTGAGCTTGCCACCCGTGCCGGTGCATTCTGTCCAGTCGGGGCCCATGGTAATATTTGCGCCCATTTTCTTGAGCACTTCGACAAAGGCGATATCGCCCTGACGGCAATCGCTACCCACGCCAAGCACACGCACCTTGCCGCCTGCAATGGCAGCGGCAGCCAGCGGATAACTTGCAGAGCTGGCATCGCCTTCGACCATGTAGTCGCCCGGAGTCTTGTACACGCCCTTCGGTACGTAAAATTCCTTAAGATCGGCATGCTTGACTTCGATGCCGAAATGCTTCATGACATCGAGTGTCAGCAAAATGTACGGAGCCGAAATCAGTTCGCCTTCCACGTGAATATGGAGCGGAGATTCTGCATACGGAGCACAAATCAAAAGTGCCGTAAGATACTGGCTCGAAATGTTTCCGCGGACAGAGACCGAACCACCCTTCAAACCGTGAGCATTAATGCATACCGGCGGGAAGCCTTCCGTTTCCATGTAGTCAATGTCAGCGCCAAGCGTTCTAAGAGCATCGACCAGATCGCGAATCGGGCGTTCCTTCATGCGTTCTTCGCCACTCAGGTGAAATACGCCGCGGCCAAGAGCAAGTGCCGCACACAAGGATCGCATGGCCGTACCTGCGTTGCCCAAGTAAAGACCCGCCACATAATTGTCGTTTTCCACCAAAACCGATGGTGCATCGATTGGGCCTGCCGCACCTTCAATTACCGCTTCGGTAAAATCGTCGGTCATGTCGGCCTTAACACCCAGAGCCTTCAAAGCTTCGCCCATATAGCGGGTATCGTCGCTTTTCAACAAGTTGTGCAAACGGGTGGTTCCTTCGGCAAGGGCAGAAATCAAAAGCACACGGTTGGTAATACTTTTGGAACCCGGCACACGAAGTTCACCATTATAAGACTTCAAAGCAGGAATCTGAATATGACTGGGGCGAATAAAGGGTGTATCCATGGTCATAAATTTATAAATTAAATAAGCTATTAGACTAAACGGAGCTTTAAATGATGAGCGAAATCACAGACCTCAAATTCACCGTCCGCTTTTCGGACTGCGACGAATACGGCAGACTCAAGCTTTCGCGCCTGTTCCAGTTCATGGAAGAGGCCGCCATTGCCGACGCCGAGCGGGGCGGATTTGGCCTGTGGCGCATGATCAAGGCCGGCTATACCTCGGCCATTACACGTATGAAGGTCCGCATCAATCACACGCCGCTCATGGGTGAAGACCTTCACGTTTCCACCTGGATCAAGGAAATCTACAAAGACAAGGTCGTCTTGAAGGACTACGCCGTTGTTGATAGCCAGGGCCACGCTTTGGCCGAAGGCACGTCTTCTTGGATTCTCGTGAACTTGAAGACTGGCTTTGCAGAGCCGCCATCAAACAGCCCTTACCCCTTCCCCATTCAGCTTGAAAAGAGCGCCATGCCCGAGATGCTCTCGGTTTTGCCTATGGGCGAAGATCCACAATTAGTTTATACGGAACGTGCTCGCAATAGCGACCTTGATTTGAACCACCATGTGAACCATTGCCGCTATGTAGAATGGATTCTCGACTGTCTGAGCAAAGAAGAAATCAAGGAACGCGGCATCCGCTCGCTACAGTTGAATTTCGTGAACCAGGTTCCGCTCGGCGCGAACGTAAACATTATCCGCTTTAAGGATACGAACCATCACGCCGTATTCTTCGGAATGAACGCCGACATGGAAAAGAGCCCGACCACGAACCGCTGCCATTTTCAGGCCCGCGTAGGCTTCAGGGAATAATTTCAGGGAACAATAAGCCCGACTCCGGGCCACATTTCAAAACTGAAACTCCCGTGCAAGTCGGTGCGGTACACCGCCGACGAATCGCCCGTGACAATCCGGAGCTTGTTTACCACCTCGTCTTTGGGGTGGCCGTAACGGTTATTTTTACCGACCCCGATAGCCGCATACCTGGGGGCCACCCGCGCGAGAAACTGGAGCCCGCTACTGCCCGCGGAACCATGATGCCCGACTTGGAGCAAGTCTGCCGACAAATCACGCGAGAGTTCCATCAGGCGGTTTTCGCCCGCGGTATCCAGGTCGCCTGTAAGCAAGAATGCGCTTTCACGCCCCGCCTGCGGACCGACCATAGAGCCCATGAGGACCACACTCGCCCGATTTTCGCCAAAGCGCCCGTAGCTGACTGGCCACAGGCATTCAAGCCTTAGCCCCTCGGCAAAGTACACCGTGTCGCCGCGTTCAAGCGTATCTACCGGAATCTTGTACCGCCGCGCCACCGTGTAAACGCTATCGCTCACGAAGCCCACCGCGGTGTCCAGCCCCACCAAGAGGCGCCCGACCTTGAGCCGCCCCGACTCGATTGCCGCGCCCATTTCCATAAACCCACCGCCGTGGTCCCGGTGAAAATGGCTCACCAGCACCCAGTCGAGCGACTTGACGCCCCTCGACGCAAGCGTATCGGTGAGTCCCGCCGAATCGGGCCCGGAATCGTACAGGGCGTATCGCCCCTCATGCTCCAGGAGCACCGCAAGTCCCTGCCCCACATCCAAAAACGTGATTCGCACCGGCACGGGCTCTGCACCCCAGCCACTGTCGTAAGAGCACCCCGACAGCAAAACGCCCCAAAAAACGCCGAGAAGCGCGCTCCAGAGCACGGCGCAAAGCAGCTCCCACATGTAAATCCAACGGTTCATAGCAGTCTCCGATTTTGAAAGGTCCTCTTATATACACGCCAAAAACCGCAAAACCGTCTGATTTTGTCCCCAAAAATGAAAAAAGGACTGATTTTTACTATATTTAACCCTAAACCGAGGTTTTTTATGCAATTACCCAAGTACAAAAAGAAAAAGCGTATCAAGCTGAAAGTCTGTCAGGAACCCGGCTGCGGCCGTGAATTCTGGGGCCACCCGATCGCCAAGTACTGCGAATTGCACCGCGACATCAAGCAGCGCCAGAAGCAGAAGAAGGACGTGGACAACATCGAGTCCAAGAACATCATCTTCCGCCACAACTACACGGAATCCATGGACCTCACCTTCAAGTGCTGTCTCGAAGGCTGCAACGAAATGTTCACCATTCGCGTGTTCCCGAAGCAATACATTTACCCCCGTTTCTGCGAAGAACACCGCAACGATTTCAAGCGCGCAAACTACCTGCGCATCATCTCCAAGATGAAAAACGACTAAAAAAGGCGCATTTTACAAAAAAAATGTGGAGCCACCCTTGAAATTTGGGGCGGCTTTTTTATATTTGGCTCACACTCATGGTGGGTGTAGCTCAATTGGTTAGAGTCCCAGATTGTGATTCTGGATGTTGTCGGTTCGAGTCCGGTCACCCACCCTTAGAAAAAACCTCGCTAGTTTCCTAGCGGGGTTCTTTTTTTTGTTCTTATGGAGGAAACAAAAGCGTTTTTAATCGTCTTCTTTTTTCACCGGGTTATAGGGCTTATCAAGCGAATTGAGCTTGACATGGATTTCTACAATAGCAGTATGTTCTTCAACATCCGGAGCCACCCCAATGGTATATCGAATCATATATCCCGCAATAGCACGAATCTTATCCGAATCAAACTCATACGCCTCCCCAACAAACATGGTATCAAGCCAGACCACATAATGAACGTTCGAATATCGAGGATCGTCCCACTCATCGCCATCCCACAATCCAGCATCATGTATCAATACGCTTCGTGCTTCATATAAATCATCCAAATTAAACTCAACCTTAAAGGCATCCTCGTCCATCAAATATTCTTCTGAATTCGTTTTTTCATCTCCTCGAACAATCACCCCTTGGCAACATTTATCCAAGGTTTCCGGAGTCTTTTCTTCTAGAACATAATGGTAAATAATGTCATGAAGTTCCTGCCATTCCTTCGTATGGCCGGGCGTTTTCGAAGACAATTCATCCTTTTCAGGATCATAGAACGCCTCGGCATAGGCTTCTACATATTTTTCAAATTCGGGAACCGATTCCGTGTATTCCCATCCGGCAATATTTTTGCGAATTGTTTCCAATTGGCCGTTTTCTTTGGCTGAATGAGCCCAATTGGCAATTTTTGTTTTCATTTCAGCATTCCACTCGCCCGTTTTGACATAAGATTTACTTAACGAGTCTACACTATAAGTAAGATGCGCATTCTTTTCGGATTCCGTCTGCGCCGTCAGGAGCACACTCGCCGCCAAAAGGGCTGCGTTGCCTTCCCCAGGTTTAAGGATATCCAGGTCTGCAAAATCACCGACATCTTCTTTAATGTCGAACAGTGCAAGGATTTCCTTTTTCGCAAGAGCCCTTGCTTCCGCTACAGGCATTTTCTTTTCATCCACAAGATACCTTACGCGATCATATTCGAGCTGCGTAAACACGTTGATATTCACGGTACTGCGATTTTCCAAATTAACAAAGGCGTGCAGCAATACTTCTTTCTTCGACTTTACCCCAGTATGTTCATCTAGATAATAACCCTTCACATCGATTTCAGCACACGGAGAAGCCATGTTAAGATTTTCAACATTGTACACTCCGTTTTCCATCTCAATACGAGCATACCCAGACTCTTCGGCATCGCTCTTTCTTCTTAATGTTTCGCAATCGAGTTCAACCAAAAATGCGTAAGAATCAATAAACGGTCCCTTCTGTGCTACACCAGTCAACGTCTTATTCTTGATGGCATAATTTTCAGAACTCGAAGATTCTACCCTTGTTGTATCAGAAGATCCATTTTTTTCCGAGCTTGAAGATACGACCTTTTCAGAACTCGAGGACTTAGCCTTCTTGTCCTTGTGGGCAACCGAAGACGAAGAAACACCTTCGTCGCCGCCGGATTCCACGTCCTCGATATATTCTTCCGAATCTCCCCCAGCGACACTGCTGTTGTCGCTAGAACAACCCGTCGTCATCAGGGCCACACCAATGCACATTGCCGACGCAGACAGCAAGCCGGCACTAAAAAATTTTTGGAGTTTGTTTTTCATTTTCATCCCTTCTTTGTTTGAATGTTTGTATCAACGGCCATCAGTTCAGCTTCAAACCAATAGCGGATTGTCCTTACTCTTCTTTTTTCGGGGGAATGTAAGGCTTACCATCCCTATTGGTTTTAACCGCCACTATTAAATAAATCTCCTGTCCTACTGCATCCGCCCCCTCTCCCAAAGTGAAACGGACTTTGTACCCCAAATGCATATCACCATTTCCAAAGAGTAGGGTATCCATCCAAACCTCATAATGAACACCGGGGTAACGTTCGTCGTCCCATTCATCGCCATCCCATACAAGGCCATCTTCAATCAGCCGACGTTGCAACGCTTCCTCGCCTTCGTGATCGTACATTTCGTGATACAATTTTTTGTCCATCAAATATTCGCCAGCATTCGTTTCTTCATCATCCCGATACACCCGAGAATCTTCCTTTAAGGTTTCCGGAGTATTTTCTTCTAGAACAAAATGGTAAATCACGTCATGAAGTTCCTGCCATTCCTTCGTATGGGCGGGCGTTTCCGAAGACGATTTATCCTTTTCAGGATCATAGAACGCTTCGGCATAAGTTTCTACATATTTTTCAAAATCCGGAACTTCATCCGTATATTTTGCGACATTCTTGCGAACCTTTTCCAACAGGTCCTTTTCTTTGGCGGAATGAGCCCAATTGGCAATATCGGTTTTGATTTCGTCATCCCATACGCCAGTCTCCACAAAACTTTCTTTCATATCGTCCACACGATAAATCAAATGCGCATTCTTTTCAAGATCCGTCTGTGCCGTCAGGAGCACACTCGCCGCCAAAAGTGCTGCGTTGCCATCACCAGGTTTAAGGATATTCAGGTCTACGAAATCACTGACTCCGTCTTTGACGCCAAACGCAGCCAGAACTTCTTTTTTCGCCTGTTCTTTTGCCTTTACCACAGTCATTCCCTTTTGACTTACAAGATATTTCATGCGTTTGTATTCAAGTTCCGTGAATACGTTGATGTTCACGGCATCATGTTCGGTCAGATTCACAAACGCTTCAAGTTCAACCTCCTTCTTTGATTTTTCGCCAGCATGCTCATCCAGGTAATGGCCTCTAACCCAAATTATAGCACAAGGAGTAGAAAAGCTGATATCTTCGATTTTGTATTCGCCATTGTCGCTTTGTATATCTACACTTCGAGTGAATTCGTCTACCCATTTCAGAGTATTACAATCAACTTCTGCCATCCAAACCGAACCATCAACGAACGGGCCTTTCTGCGCCACGCCAGTCAAAGTCTTATTCTTGATTGCGTATTGTTTTTCTTCGACACTAGAAGAATCTGCTTTTTCGGAGCTTGAAGATTCCACCCTTGTTGTATCAGATGATCCATTATTTTCCGAGCTTGAAGATTCGATTTTCTCGTTCTTTTCAGAGCTCGAGGACTTCGCCTTTTTATCTTTGCTTGCAACCGAAGACGAAGAAGCACCCTCGTCGCCACCGGATTCCACGTCCTCGATATATTCTTCCGAGTCATCCCCGGCAACACTGCTGCTTTCGCTGGAGCAGCCCGTTACCACCAGAGCCATACTGACGGCTGCCAACGCCGTGATTTTTCCAAGTTTATTTTTCATTTTCTACCTTCTTTTAGTGTTTAAGGTTAATCCTGTTTTGCCCTATACCTTACCGGGATCCATATTGAAACATTTCCTTCAAGACCCAGAGATTGACAAAAATATCTAACATTGTATGTTGCTTCAATTTCGGCGAAACTCACTGGCCAACTCCAATGCACAAGTATGGAGTCCAATTCCGCTTTAAAACGGCATTCCGGTTTATTGAGATTAGTCCAATTAAAGCCTTCCCATAGAATACCATCTTCATAAAGCCTATCCGTCAAATGCTGATCATATCCATCATATTGATATTCGGCAACGAATTCGTCTTCAGGCATTCTATATTCATCAAGCCTCGAACTTTTATCGGAACGTTCCACTTTCAAAAATCGAGATTCATGCAAATCTTGAATTGAATTATTCTCCACTACGGACGTAACAGAATCTCTGATGATTTCCCATTCCTTTGCATTGTTCAGTTCAACCGGTTCGGGCTCAGCAGATTCAATCGGTTCGATTTTTTCTTCAGAGTTTGAAGGTTCAGCTTGTTCAGTTTTTTCTTCTGAGGGTTCTGTGGTTTCAGCCGGATCTGTCTTTTCTTCAGGTTCAGCTTTGTTCGGTTCAGTAGGTTCTTCAGGTGCGGCAACATCGCCAGATTCAGCCGGTTCTTCGGATTCAGCAGGCTTTTCAGATTCAACGGTTTCTTCGGGACTCGAAGGTTCTTCAGCCTTCGAGGCTTCTTCGGTGTCAGCAGTCTCAACAACTTCTTTTTTCGACGTTTCTTCGGACTTTGAGGATTCCTCCGTATCGCCCCCGGCAACACTGCTGCTGTCGCTACTAGAACAGCCTGTCACCATTAGAGAGGTGCAGAAGAACATCGTTGAAACAGACAGCAGACCCGCCCCAAGAACTTCATACCATTTGTTTTTCATTTTCAACCTTCCTTATTGGAGTCTTTATTCAAATGTTTTTCACGATCCTCAGCCCAGTAGTAGGCTTCCAATTCCATCGTGAACCCGTAACGGATAGTGCGGTTTCCATTTTCGTCCACAAGAACTTCTGTTAACGGATAAGCGATTATTATATAATAAACATCATCTGTTTTCGATCTAAATGTATACGTCCTTTTTTTCGCCCCTTCCAATTCCGACGCATCACAATT
Source organism: Fibrobacter sp. UWB10 (assembly GCF_900182935.1). NCBI lineage: Bacteria > Pseudomonadati > Fibrobacterota > Fibrobacteria > Fibrobacterales > Fibrobacteraceae > Fibrobacter > Fibrobacter sp. UWB10. The sequence goes on from NZ_FXUE01000001.1 coordinate 719,669, forward strand.
GACATTTTGATAATCTTCATCCATCACGTCTTCATAAACGTACTCTGAATTAAAAGTCCTCTTATCAAGATAATCGCGTTTAAACATTTCCAAGCTATCGGCGCCCCAATCATATTCTTCACGCGAAAGAGCGTAGACTTCAGAAGCCGGAGCGATATCCGTTTGCGATGTATGATGAATTGTCCAACGGACAATAGAACTGTCGTTACTGCATTTCACAAATTTGTGCTTATCATTTTCTCCACAGCCTTCCAGGTATTCGAACTCTTCAGGGAAAGGCTTTTCAGAGCAATCGGCAAACCTTTTTTCTGTGTTCGTTTCGGAACTGGAAGATTCCACCCTTGTCGTATCAGGGAATCCGTTGTTTTCAGAGCTCGAAGACTCAAAGACTTCAGAGTTGGAAGATTCGGCCGGTTCGGAACTCGTAGGTTCCACCTTTTCGGAGCTTGAAGATTCCTCGGTTTTCGAGACCTCTTCCGAACTCGAAGAAACCTTCTTTTCAGAACTCGATGACTCGACCTTTTCGCTCTTTTTAGAGCCAGATTTTTCCGAGCCGGACTTTTCGGAACTGGAAGACACGTCGATTTTCTCGTCGCTATTGGATTCCACGACTTCGGAATATTCTTCCGTATCGCCCCCCATTACGCTGCTGTTGTCGCTAGAACAGCCCGTTGCCATCAACGCGACGCTGATATAGGCCGTCGACATCATGAACAGGCCTGCGCTAAAGATTTTTCCAAGTTTGTCTTTCATTTTTTCCTTCTTTGTTGGAGTGTTTTCGCATCCCTCACATCTACAAATATAGCCTTATTCAACAGATTTGGAACACAAAATTAGCGTTTTTCTTTAAATTTTACGCTTTTTAAAGATTTTACTAAAATTTAAGCAAATTGGAATACAAGTTGTGTATTCCTAGAACACAGCGAAAATCACGCCGTAAAAAAAGAAAAGGCCTCGCAAAATTGCGAGACCTTTCTGCTTTTGTTAGGGTAGAAGTCCTTTACTTTGTCACATAAACAGCCGACAGCTCTACAACAAACCCATAACGGATTGTCCGTGATCCACTTGGACGCACCAACAATTGCGGCACGGAGAATACGTAGACAAGATACGAAGCGTTCTTCAGATCCATGCGGTAAGAATACACAGGTGTCGTTTCGCCAATCTCGCTCAAATCTTCTTCATCGTACGGGTAGTCATACAATTCGTTTCCTAAATCCACTATACTTTCATCGTGTTCTTTACCAAATTCGAATCCAGAGCCTCTACCTAGCCACTCCGACCTGAAATGATCCAAGCTATCCGTCGAGTATTGTTCAAACTCCGCCGCAAAAGTATATGTCCTCGGAACAGAGAATTCCGTTTCGTAAACATCGTGACGCGTTCTCCAAGTCACGACTACGGAATCACCAGGGCAACGCGCTTCTGTAATTTCATAGTCATTTCCAAGCAAGTAACTCAGTTCATGGGGGAATTCCGTGTTAGGACATCCCGAGGTATCTTTTTTTGTAACAGAGGAATCTTTCGCCGTAGTCGAAGTATCCGGCTTTACGGAACTCGTATCACGAACGGAAGAATCTCGTACAGAGGTATCGCGAACGGATGTGTCGCGAACGGACGAATCACGCGGCATCACAGAACTCGAAGAGCGCAAGCTATCCTGCAACAGCGAATCACGGATAGAAGAGGAACTAGAAAGCAGGGAATCGCGTACAGAGGAACTCGAAGAAGTCGAATCAGCCTTTACTTCGCTGCTGCTAGAGGCCGCCGTGCTATCGCGCGAATCTTTGTTCGAAGAAGAGGAATCCACTTTTTCAACCGAGTCCTGCTCGACAGAAGAAGAGGAGACTGTTTCTTCAAGCGAATCCCGCTCAGCGGACGAAGAGCTTTCTTCGATGGAGTCAGCGGGTTCTACAACAGGAATGTACTTTTCGAATGCGGGAATTTCGTCAACGTAATCCAGGCCTTCGATATTCTTGCGGATTGTTTCAAGTTCACCGTTTGCCGAAGCTTCGGTTACCCATTCTGCAATAGCCTTTTTCGTTTCAGAGTCTTTCCACTTACCGGTTTCGGCAAAGGAATCGTCAAACTTATCAAGGCGCTTGGCAAGTGCGGCCGCATCAGCGTCGCCCTGCATCATCACGCTTACAGCCAAGAGCGCGGCATTACCGTCACCCGATTCAAATACATTCAGGTTTTCGAATTCGTCAAATTCGCCCTTGATATCGAAGGCGGCAAGGACTTCCTTTTCGGCCTGCGTTTTAGCCTTGGCCAGAGCCTTGCTCTTTTCCTTCACAAGGAACATCACGCGTTCGTATTCCAAACTGGTGAGCACGTTGACGTTCACGTTTTCGCGATCCTTGAGGTTGGTCAGCGCACGGAGAGTCACTTCATCCTTCGTCTTTTTGCCCGTGACTTCGTTCAGGTACTTACCCGTGACTTCGATGACCGCGCAAGACGCATCGAGAGCAACGCTATCGAGAGCAAAGTCGCCCTTATCGCTCTTGATTGTTCCTTCAAAAACCTGATCCGTGAATTCCAGCGTCTTACAATCGACACCGCGAACCGTTACCGCAGAGCCCTTCACGAACGGGCCCTTCTGGGCAACGCCCGCCACATCGGCTACAAAGCCGGCATCTTCCGAAACGCCGCCTGCGACGCCTTTTTCTTCTTCAGTAGAGCATGCGGCAAGCAACACCGACATACCCATAATTGCAGAAACAACGGCCAAGCCTTTCTTGGTCGTTCTACGCAAGTTATTCTTCATGATCTCCTTCCTTTTCGGGCGTACCCTTGTCGTCTTTCTTTAAACATTCACTCATCGGGAACAGTTGCAAGTTCAAACGGTACACTTGTTCCGTATCGTCGTCTTCAGTGACAATGGCCATAATGCGGCGACGGCAATCAGCAAGTTCTTTTCTAATGCGTTCGTAGGCGCGGCGCGTAATTCCCATGGTAAGGCCCGACATGTCGCGTTCCGAAAGCGGCAAGCTCAGCGCCTTGACGGCGAATTCGGCCATCTGGCGTTGCAAATCGCGAGCAGCCACCGGCACGGCATCGACAGAGCCCATCGAAATCGCCTTATCCGTCTGGTGGTAATTCCCGTCTTTGTCCTTTTTCAGGAGCTTGGCGCGCACCAAGAAGTCGAGCGTCTGGGAGACCTCGGCTGCGGTAATCGGTTGCTTGCAGGCTTTGGCCATTTCAAGCGGCTTTGCGCCCGGCATATGCGGTGCCAATTCACGCAGCACCACATTTTTCCATGATTTAAAATACTTGAACTCTTCATCCCCCAGCACACGTACCTTGTGAGCATTCGCAAGCGCACAGCGTTCTTCGAACGCGGCTCGTTTTGCCGCATCGCCCTTCGCATGTGCGTATGAAACCATCAGCACAAAGTACGTGTGTTCAAACCCGACCAACCCCATAGCACTCGCTACGGAACCTGCAGCCCCTACGCTCAGGTTTTTCTTCCCCTCGCAGACATACTTCAGATAAACCGCCGACGAAAACCCTGCGTCGCGCGCAAAATCTCGCCAGGTAAACGCAGAAGTACGCTTACGTTCATCGTAGTAGTCCTGGATGAACTTGCGGTAATCTGTGTATTCTACTATCTCCTTCATGAGTACAAATATAGACTAATTTCATTGTTTTGGGATACAAATATGTCATTTTCGCAAAAATTTTACTATTTCCTCGAATTTTTCAAAATTTCAGCATTTTTGGGAATACAACCTGTATTCCAGGAATACAAAAAGAACCCGCCATTACTGGCGGGCCCCTTCTCTCTCCTCCTAGCGATAATTTATTCGGTTTTTCCTTTGCTTTCCGGCTTCTGCTTATAGTAAACATTGACATCTACGGTATAGCCATACTTAAACGTATACGTCACTCCAAAAAACGGATAACCGATAGTCCCTACCTCGGCTTCAAGCACAAACTTCGCCGCAGGCGTTTCCATTTCGTAAAAATAGCGAACAACAACCGGATTGCTCATATTGGAATTCTTCCCCAACGAATCCGACTTCACAAACGTGAAACCGTTATCGGGCAAGGCTTCCAGAAACGGTTCAAACGCCTCCTCGGCAGCCTTTTCTTTTGCCAGTTCAGGAAGGAACTGGTACTGCTGCGATTTTGTCGAATCGACGTTCCGACGGAACTGCCACCTAATCATAAGAGAATCGTCATCATAATCTGCACGGACCTTCGTCGAGGAATATTCTTCCATAAAGGCAAGTTCTTCCGGGAAATCCTTAAAGAAGCGTATCGAGCTATAATCGGTCGTCGGCATTTCCTCGAAGCCATCTTTCAGTACCACGACCTTCACCTTGAAGAAATAGCTGGAGCCATACATAATGCCCATACCTAATTCTTTCGTAATGGAAATCTTGTAGACAACGTTTCCTTTTTTCAACGAATAGACATACGACAGCGTATCGCACCTCACGTCATCTAAGGAATCATTATTTATGGTGCCTTCAAAAGCGAATCCACGCGTCCCCATCAGATTTACCAACGCACTCGCGATGGAATCTCGTCTTTCACGGTCGTTAACCAGTCGTCCCGGGGAGGTGAGGAACCACACTTCCTGCTTGCCTTCGCCAAAACTTCTATAACCGTCGAACGAATATGTCGAATCGAAGAAGTCTAGTTCCGCAGGAAGAGGCGGAATCGCATCTTCGGGTTCACTCGAAGAAGAACTGACAAACGGATCATAAATAGAACTCAACGGCATTTCCGACGAAGAGCTTTCCGAATCATCTTCAACCGACGAGCTGGACAGCGGTTCCACACCCGGAATATGCCAGCGGCCCTTTTCGCACACGAAGTATTCGTTGTACAGATTGCTGAGCTTGTTTATGTTGCGTTTGGTTTCGTTTTCACGTTTGTCGTTACAGACGCCGAGGCCATAATTATTCCACCAGAAGTTCGTGACGTACTTTTCGAACGCAGGCACGGTATCGGCGTATTTCCAATCTTCCACATTCTTGCGCACCGTCGAAAGCGAGCCCTTTAAATCTACATCGCAAGCCCAGTCCGCAATCGCGGTCTTGGTGTCGGCATCGTCCCAGCTGCCGCCTTCAGCAAGCGAAATGCTGAATTCGCCGATGCGTTCGGTAAGGCCGGCCACATCGGCATCGCCTTGCATCAACACGCTTACCGCAAGGAGCGCCGCATTGCCATCGCCCGACTCAAAGATGTTCAAGTCTTCGGATTCGCCAAAATCGCCCTCGATTGCAAACGAAGCAAGCACTTCTTCTTCGGCTTGAGCCTTCGCATCAGCAATCGACATTTTCTTCTTGTTGACCAAGTACATCACGCGTTCGTATTCCAGATGCGTGAGCAAGTTGATGTTTACCGTCTTGCGGTTAGAAAGGTCGGTTAGCGCTCGGAGCGTCACCATGCCCGAAGACTTCTTGCCAGAAATTTCGTCGCGGTAGTAGCCTGATGCTTCAAGGATTGCATACTGCGATCCCAAATTAATATCCTTGATGGCAAAGTCGCCCTTATCGCTCTTGATAGAGCCCTTGAAGCTCTTGCCCGTCTGCTTGAGCGTAACGCCGTCTAGTTCCTGCACGGTCACTGCAGAACCCGTCACGAACGGGCCCTTCTGCGAAACGCCAGCTACTTCCCAGTCTACGACAGCGGTAACGCCAGCATCGCCCGAAGCGCCGCCACCGAGATCCATACTATCGGAATCGCCACCGGAACAGGCCCAGAACACGGCCCCCAGCGCGAGACACCCTATAATTTGTTTTCTCCTCATAATCCATTCCTTGTTCATTAATTTTCTCATTTTCTCTGCCCCTTTTTTAAAACTGTTTCCTTTTCGGTTTTCAAATGTTCACTCAACGGGAACAACTGCACGTTCAGGCGGTAGACCTGTTCCGTTTCGTCTTCCTCCGTCGCAATCGCCACCACGCGGCGGTAATAATCTTCTGTCTCTTTTTTGATGCGTTCGTACGCACGACGCGTTAGTCCAAGCGTATAACCCGACATGACGCGTTCTGAAATCGGCAAGTCAATTGCCTTGATGGCAAATTCACCCATCTGGCGCTGCAAATCGCGAGCGGCCAACGGCACAGCCTCCACCGGCGCCATTTTAATCGTCTTGTCCGTCTGTCGGTAATTTCCGTTCTTATCCTTTTTCAAAAGGTTCGCCTTCACCAAAAAATCGAGCGTTTCAGAAACTTCTGCAGCCGAAATCTTTTGTTTGCAGGCATGAGCAATCTCAAGCGGTTTTGCACCAGGCATGTGCGGCGCCAATTCGCGGATTACGGAATTTTTCCACGACTTAAAATACTTGAATTCTTCGTCCCCCAGCACACGCACCTTGTGAGCATTCGCCAGCGCGCAACGTTCTTCGAACGCAGCCTTTTTAGCTTCGTTGCTCTTTGCATGCGCATAAGAAACCATCAAGACAAAATAGTCATACTCAAAGCCGACAAGGCCCATGGCATTCGCCACCGAGCCCGCCGACCCGACACTCAGATTCTTTTTCCCTTCGCAGACGTACTTCAAGTAGACATCTGACGAAAAGCCCGCCTTCTGGGCGAAAGCGTGCCACGAAAAAGCGGAGCAGCGTTTGCGCTCATCGTAGTAGTCCTGAATGAACTTACGATAATCCGTGTATTCTATGATCTCCTTCATGACTACAAATATAGATTCATTTGGTTTAAATAGAACATAAAATTAGCGTTTTTAGCCAAATTTTACCAATTTCTATTAAATTCACAAAAATTAAGTGTTTTTAGAACATGATTTCATATTCTAGGAACATGATTACGATAAAGCCAAACGGTCAGAAAAGGCCTCGCTAGCATCCTAGCGAGGTCTCCTTTCCTAACCATCCCCCAGCCCGAATCCTTCGGGTCCAAATTTTGGGGGATTCAAATGTATTTTACTTTGTCTGTCTTAGTTCTTGACGCAACGCACGCGGGCTTCTTTTAGCGGTTCGTATTCAACGCTATAACCACGAACAGATACTTGCACGTAAAAGTCACCAGCCAACTTCGGAAGAAGATAACTTTCAATTTCTTCACGTTCTTCTTCATCATCAGTTAGTTCAAGAACAAGTTGCAAGAAAGCAATTTCGTCTTCATCCGGCACACTTATATGGTAAGAACCCGGTTTGTAAGAATGGTATTGGGCATGCAAATATACCGTATCCATCGGCATAAGGTTAAAATCAAACCTGTTGTAGAACACGCCGATCAAATCCTTTCCATAGGCCGCATCCAAATTAGAAGTTCTCCAATTTTCATTAAGCAGGTTTTTAACATCACCAACATAATCCACCAAGATATTCCATTCCCCGGGACTCGAGACATGCCAGCCATCGGGACAGATTCCCTGGTGTGTTTCACCAATCAAACTATCTTCAGCAGCTTCCGTCATGTACTTGTCATCGATTTGCATGGCTTCCGTCCAAGTATAGAGTCCTTCGGAATCATACTTGAGATCTTCAGCCATCCATTCATACTTTTTCCCTTCGTATTCAAAGCTGATTGTCTGGTACTTATGTCCATCGCGCGGGTCAGTCATATTTCCCGTTTTGTGGTCAATTGGTATCTTGAGAGAATCGATATGTTCTTTTGTCGTCAAGTCCCAATAATACCCATTGCAAAGGAAGTAACCCGATTCAATCAGTTCGCCTTCAAGTACCATGGCCTTATCGAACTTTCTGTATTCGCCCCAAAGGTCGGCAGTACAGAGTTCAAGATCCATATAATTCAAAAACAACAGGATGCCGAAATCGTATTCACTTTTCGAAAAACGCATACTAATCGCATCTGGATTAGCCTCGTCCTTTTTCTTGATATCGTCTTCACCAACACCCTGCATTTTGCTCAATTTCCTTGCAGAGCTATAGCCCTCTCCGGCGAGATCCTGCATAATCGAATCAGCGAGAACACCATCATCGGCAAAATCATTGGCAAACCCATCGATGTAATCTTGCAATTTGGAGCAATCAATATCGTCATCAGCATTATACCAATCGCGCCAAGAATTCCATTCAGGCTGTTCATCGATAATTCGGCTGATATTGTACAGAGTTCTGTCACCATCCGAAGAATTGTAGATATTCAAGTCTTCAGCAGAAGAAACATCGATCTTGACGCCGAACGCACCAAAAACTTCCTTTGCAGCTTGTTTTTTGGCTTCGGCAAAGGTCTTGCCCTCCTTGACCAAATTCAGCACACGCTTGAATTCAAAATGAGTCAAGAGGTTAATGTTTACGGTTTCGCGTTTTTCCAAATTGGAAACAGCATCAAGGCGCATCGGGCAGCTAGAAACTTCACCCGTGTATTCTCGCTCGTAGTATCCTTCTGCGGAAAGAAGCGCATATTGGCTTTCCAAATCGATACCGTCAAACTTGAAATCGCCATCATCATTGGTTGTCTTGGTTGTAAATTCTCTGCCTGTGGGCTCAAGGCTTCCATCTGCCGACGTTTCTCTAAGGACAACATCCGAACCCTTCACGAAAGGCCCCTTCTGCACAGAACCACCAACTTTCTTACTAGCGAGCGCGACAATGCCTTCGCTCTCTTCGCTGGTGCCTGCCGTTTCTGTGGAGCAGGCCGTCATCATCGCACCGAGCGCAAATGCCGTCCCAAGCCATTTTTTCACATTCAAATTACATTGTTCAAACATCTTTAAACTCCTTTACCCGATGTGGACTTGCCACGATTAATATTATCTGTCAGAGGGAAAAACTGGAAATTAAGTCTGCACACTTTATCCGGGCGGCGTTCTTCAGCCACCATCGAAATAATGTGCTTGCGGAATTCCGCAATTTCGTCGACAACCTTTTGGTAAGTTTCCTGCGTTACACCCATGGTGATACCGCTAAAGTGGCGTTCTGAGATTGGCAACTTATCAAGCGCTTCAAGCGCAAATTCGCCCATCTGGCGCAACAGCGAATGTACCGCAACAGCAACCACATTCAGGCGCCCCGTACTAAGCGAATGGTTTGTCTGCTGGTAATTGCCTTTCACGTCACGAGAAAGCAGTCCTGATTTCAAGAGGAAACTCAGACTCGCGCTCACATCGGCCGCCGAAATCGGGAACTTGCAAGCCTTAGCGATTTCAAGCGGTTTTGCACCCGGCATCGCGACAGCTAATTCACGCACCACGGAATGCTTCCATGTTTCGTAGAATGTGTACAGGTCACTCCCGAGAATCTTTACATGGTGCGCGGTACTTAGCGCCTGCATTTCTTCGAAACATTTCTTTTTCTGAATGTCCGATTTCGCATTTTCATAGCGGACCATCAAAATAAAATAGTCGTATTCAAAGCCGAGCATGCCCATGGCAAGTGCAGCTTTCTTGGCACCTTCTTCTACCAAGCGGGTTTTGCCATCGCAAACCAACTTTAAATACGACCCCGAAGCAAAGCCAGCAAGCCTTGCAAATTCGCGCCACGTAAATGCAGAACAACGTTTCCGTTCGGTGTAGTAGTCCTGAATGTACTGGCGATAGTCTTTGTATTCAATAATCGACTTCATAACAATCATAAAATAGATTATTACTTCGGCTCATGCAATATTTTATAAAAAACAAAATTGCCGTTTTTAATCAAATTTAAGCACTTTTTATTTCACAGCAAAGAAATTTTGATTTCATAAAACAAAATAGACCAACATATAAAACAAAAAGGCTCCCGCATTTAGCAGAGAGCCTTTCATACACTTTTAGAGGATGTATTTTATTTCTTGAGCAACAGGGCCCTGTCTGTCACGCGGCCGTTCACCTGCAGCACGCCGATATAGCGCCCGTGAGCGATTCCCTCGGCAGCGACCGTTTCGGAATATTCACCTGCAGCGCGCTTGCCAAGATCAAAGGCCTTCACGATACGGCCCTGCATATCCATAAGCGAGAACTTCACCGCCCCCGCATCAGGAATCACGAAACGGAGAGCCACATGACCATCGCGGAACGCGGCGCCGAGAGAATGCGTCACTACGATTTCGCGAGCGCGAACACCCGTTGTTTTATTAATATTGACTTCGGCCTTGGCAAATTTGCTCCAGAGGGTATCTCCCTCGACAGCGACACCAACGCGGAAATCGACAACATACTCACCACCAGCATTCTTGCCCAGTCTTTCAAGTGAATCAAGCAGAGCCTTGCTAGCGGATTCAACTTCAATCACCAAAGCATACGAAGTGTCCGCCACAATCGCCTTGTCGAGCAACTGTCCAACAACATGTTCTGCAGTGGCACCACCCTTACCATAATTCAGACTAACTTTCCCCACATTCGGAACATTGGGCATTCCCCGCAGCAACGGATAGCTCTCGCCATCCTTGATATACCAGACAGAATCGAAGTCGAAACCCTTGAAGGTAGCCTTTTTGCGCAAGTCCGCACTGCTCACGTCGTTACCCACCCACGCGGATTCCGTGACGGCGCAGGAATCGCTATTGTAGTAGAAGGCAACCCCGCCACCATCGCTTTTTCGAGTCGAGCAATGGCGAGATCCGTCATACTCCTCAAAATATCCCGTGGCATAGTCATAATCCACCTTGCCTTCGTTATACCCGACAAAGGAGCCTATCTCCAGCATATTCGAAGCCGTTGCAGACGAATCTCCAAGGTATTTGACGCGGCGCTTCAAATTACCCGTAGAATAGGAATTGTTTATGGCACCCTTGTTGTTCCCGGCAAATGCGCCTGCATGGTTAAAGCGGCCCTTGATATCGCCCGTAGCAAAGCACATATCGATGATTCCATGCGTGTTGTTGACCGAAGCGAAACCACCGACATAGAACAGGCTGATGTTGTTGAGCTTTCCTGCCCAATCGATATTTTCATTTTCAGTCTCCTCGAATATATCGCCTGTAGCAAAACTCCGCCTAATGGTACCGTCGTTCCTGAAGACGAATCCGCCGGCGCCATCCCTGGAAACGCGAATGGAGCCCGTCGCATAGCAACGTTCAATCACACCGGGAAGTTCGTTGTTATTTACAAAGCCCGCATCCCCATTTTCAATATCAATCGTAGTGTAACTGTCCGTAATGGTGCCACCGTTGCTTACCGCAAACCCAGCAACATACCAACCAGAAGAAGACTTTAGTGAACCCGTTGCATAGCATTTGCTTATAGTGCCCGTATTGTAATTGACAAATCCCGCTCCTTCTGTTTTCGATTCTATAACAACAGACGAGTGGCAATTCTCTATAACCGCATTGTTGTTGTTCACACGGACAAATCCCTCCCCGTCTTCAATGTGGACTGTTGTGTAGCAATCGCGGATTACGCCACTATTGTCACCGACCAGCCCCGCACCGTTAACAATCTTTCCCGATGCATTGCTATTGGTGATTGTGCCCCTGTTCACGCCGATCAGCCCGGCGCCATATTCGACAGAGGCTGTCGAATAGCAGCTGTCTACATCTGCGCTAGTCAAGCCAACAAGCCCACCGACAGCAGCCCCACTGTAAGCATCTATGCTCTCGCCAGTTCCCTTGACATTCCCGGTCGCATACGACTTGGAAATATTCCTGCTGGTCATGCCGAAAAGTCCGCCCACATAACGTCTGCCGGTTACATCCATCGCTGTATGGAGCGAGGCAAAGTCCTTTTTGCCATCGGCTTCGCCAATAAATCCACCGACATAGTCGAGGCCCTTCACGGTTCCCGACACTTCAAATTTTTCGGCAATTCCGTCGTCCTTTCCGATAAGGCCACCCACATAAGATCCTGAAGTTTCAATGCCCGTCGTAACAGAGCAGGCCGATACGGTGCCGCGGTTAAAGCCAGCGATGCCGCCTACATAAGATCCCGTAGATTCAATATTCACCGAAACGGTACATGCCGATACAACACCTTCGTTTTTCGCCACAATGCCGCCAGCATAGTCTGCGCCCAAATGAAGGTCTCCATTTAACCTTGAGCTTTCGATTGTTCCTTTGTTTTCATACGCAATTCCAGCTCCGCCATGAAGTGCGCCCCTAAGAGTCAAATTGCCCTGAGCGCCCTTTATGGTGCCGTTATTTTCCCTTACAAAGCCCGCTAAAATACACGTGTAGATATCCTTCTTGCTGCCTGAATAGACCAATCCCGTATACGATGCATTTTCAATAACGCCGTTATTAATTTCTACGAGACCAGCCCCATAGTCAGACGCCTCGACACTGCCGAAGACCGACACATTCTTGATGGTTCCCTCATTTGTAGAAGCGATAGCAGCTGCATGAGACGTCCCATGAGATTCAAATTCCTTAAAAGTCAAACTATCGATAACGCCGGTACTGCCAATCGAATCAATAAAGCTAGTTACCTCACTCGTTCGCGTATAAATATACAAGCCCGTAATCGTGTGACCAGCGCCATGAATTTTACCTGTAAATACATTGCTTGTATCTTGGATATCAAGTCCTTTGACATAGTAACGAATAAGTCCGATGGGCTTAAATCCACTCCTGTAATAATCAACCTTTTCGTCTTTAGAGGCAGAGGCGTCAATGTCATTTCCTAACCGGTAAACCGATGAAAGTTTATACTTACCCAAGCCAATCGATTTCAGGTCACTATAGGTCTTGATGATGAACGGGTCGCTCTCGGTACCAGAACCGGCAAGGTGCATCATCGTCGAATCCCTGTATTTATCAGGAGTAAACTTTTGATTGATTGTACTACCGATATAGTAAGCCTTTGTTATCCAAGTCAGATAAGGGTATGTGGTATCAGCGGCAATTTTCCAGGTATTCTTGAAATCCCAATCCTTGTATGTTTCCTGTTTAACCATCTGCTGCGTATTGCGAAGTTCGCCCATCGCCGTCATGGTGACAAGCCATATTGTACTATCGTAATAAACCGACGTATAAACCGACTTGATATCTTTACCAGTGATTCCACCAAATTCAGAGGTTCCCACGACATTGCCCGCGCCAAAGGAATTTTCCACCCAGACCGTATTCGAGTAGCCAATCAATCCGCCAACATCCTTCTCACCCAAAACCGTTGCAAGGGAATAGCAATCGGAAACGCGATTTTCATGAGAACTCACCAAGCCGCCCACAAGGCCGCCCACATAATTTACACCAGAAACGGTATCCCTCGATGCACTTAACGAAATGGAGCCCTCCGTCTTCTTTCCGACAATTCCGCCTACATAGTTTCCACCGAGAACTTTATTTTTCACATAGATTCTTTCAATATCCGCACCATTATCGACACCCGCAAGAACACCGACATAGTTTTTGCCACGTACCACGCCCTTTTCACGGTTGTAACCGTATGAATAGCTTTCTCCAAAATACGAAGCTGTATCAAAGACAATGCCGCTTACTTTAGCACCCTTCGCCAAAGTCCGGAAAAGCCCAACAGAATCTTCGTCGGGGCGATTGATATTCAAGCCTGCTATAATCTTATTGTTCCCGATAAACACACCGCCGAATTCGCCAATCGGTTCAAAGCCCTTGCAAACGGAGCTGTCAGCATTGCAATTTTCCTTAAACGAAATCGTAGCATCAATGTTGCCCATCAGCTTGTAATGCTTATCAAGCCCGTATTCGTACTTGCCGATATACTTGAGATCATCGTAATCGTAAATCTTGTAAGGGTCTATTTCTGAGCCAGCACCGGCGAGCACGTTTACCGTACCGTCATCTACAAGCGTACCCGGCAATATCGGGTCCATGCCCTTGAAGTACGGGTAAGAAACGCCTTCCTGGATTTCCCATACCGATTCAAAGTCATAATCCTTATACGTCGACTTTAACAGCATCTCCTCAGTCGTCTTGCCCTTTCGGCTAATTCCAGCAACAGTGCTGTCAAAGAAACATGTACTGTCATCCACCACTTTGCTACTACCGTCCCCAAGAATTCCTTCGGCAGCGTATTCGGGAGCCTTGAACATGCTTGCTGAATAAACGCGATAGACATCACGCATTCCATCACCAAAGCTGTAGTCATAATCGTTGCCAATAACGCCACCGACATTTTCATGGCCCTTGATAACGTTAACAGAGAACGCATCGGTCAACGTAACGTGGCTCCTTGTGTAGGCAATAATGCCGCCAACATTTTCCGTACCCTTGATCTTTCCGGTCGTTCCGACATAAACAACACTATCTGCGACACTGTAGCCAATCAAACCACCTACAGACCATTCGCCCCGAACATCGCCATTTAAAGAAACGACATGGCTCACGACAGCATTGCGTGATTCGCCAATCAAGGCGCCCACAACCCAGGAGCCAACGACCTTCGTGTTTTCAAGCGTCAAGTTTTGGATTACGCCACTTTCAACATATCCAAACATTCCTGTAAAGTCGCGGGTGGGCTCGTCAATTGCCAAATTCTTGATGGTATGATTCTTGCCGTCAAACGTTCCGTAGAAAATATGCACGCTATCGCCTATGGGTTCGAACTTCAAACCTTTAGCATCGATATCGGCAGTCAGTTCGTAATTTCCAAACAGCGGGTACGCAAGGTCGCGCCCAATTTTTTGGAGTTCTGCAAAAGTCGAAATTTCAATCTTATTCGGGATAGCCACATGACTCGATGTTCCCCACACCGTATCCGTACCGACAACCGCACCAATTCTGTAGCCATAGTACAAAGAATCTCTGCAAAGGGAATCATTTACAAACACCGGCTGCACAGAGCCTGTCCACTTTCCAACAAGTTCGCCATCCACCTCAATGAGTGAGGCTACCACCGGAATTTCTTGCCACTTAGACACTACCGTCGGAATAGCAATTGGAATAAGAGCCTTTTCCGAGAAACGATTTTCTTTCAGATAGGGAAACGACTTGCCTTCGTCAATATCCCAAATTTTAATAAAGTTTCCCGTAGGGCTACTGCAATAACCCGCATATTCGTAATAAAAGCAGGTGTCCGTACCATCGATAGCATACTCGTCATAACCCACGGTATCCCAACCCGCATAAGATTCCCATTTTAACATCTGGGCTGTCGTAAGGCCAACACCACCCGCACTCGAATCGAGGCCCGAAATTTCGGCATTCCAATAGGAACTAAAAATCGAATCGGGAGAATACCCGACAAGTCCGCCCACATCACCATTCCCTTGAACTGAAGCTGCTGCATAAGAATGAATAATCTTCCCACCGGAACCAGCAATGCCACCGACATACCGTTTCCCTTTCACCGAACCCATGGCGAACGAAGCGTACACATAACCACCGTTTCCGACAGCACCGCCGACATGCGATTCGCCTTCAATGTTACCAAGGGAATACGAATACATAATTCCGCCCTTCTCGTTGTCGCCAACGATGCCGCCGATATCATCATCGAAATCGTATCCGTAAGAATTCAAGTTCATCAAGGAAACACTTGAATAAACCATTCCCTTGGAATAGCCAGCGATGCCACCCACATCATCAATCTCCGACGTTCCCGGAACAATCGAACCATTAGAACGAGAATTATTCACATAACCCGTCAAATAGCCGGCAATACCGCCCACATCTTTTTTCAAGGCTATGATATCTGCATCAACATAGGCAGTATCAAGATTCATGTCCAACTGGCCGACAATACCGCCCACCCGCTGCGAGCCTTTGACAGTCCCCTGGAAAGAGACATCCGCGATAGTCGCTTTATCGTTATAATCCTTCGTGGCATGGCCGGTAATACCGCCCACATAGTTTTGTCCCTGAACAAAACCGTTTGTCACCTTAACGTTCTTGATGGTTCCCATCAACTTTGCAGCCACCGTCGCGACATAGTTCGATTCGGACACCCTGCCCGTCACATGGCTATGATCAAAATTCAGATTGGAAACGGACCCCCCCAAGTAAGAAATAAACGCCACATCCCTTTCGCACGGGAGCCAAATATTCAAGTTGCTGATGGTGTGGTTTTGTCCATCGATATTCCCCCAGAAAATAATGCTGTCAGCAGCATCCTTATTCTTACCGATAGAGATAAAACCATTGCAGCCATCCGCATTGCACATTTCGTTTTTTGAAGCAGAGGCATCGATATCTTTTGTCAATACGTAATCCGAAGAATACAGATAGGCGCCCTTGCCTATCGCCTTCAAGTCTTCGTAGTCTTCAATCTGGAAAGGCTTTTCAGCAGAGCCATCCCCCTTCATGGTGCCATTTGCGGCAAAAGACTGAATCGCAAATAATGACAAAACGGCCGAAAAAACAAACCCGATTTTCATAATTCTCCTCGCTTATTTTATCAAAAATATACATTAATTCAGCACGTATTACAATGCCCCTACAAAAAAGGACCCCCCGGCATTTGCCGAGGGATTCCTCAAATGATGTCGCAAAAACTACTTCACCGACACGCGCTGCACCTGGGAACCAATACGCACCAAGTAATTGCCAGCGGCATTCACCGGAATTGCGAAGTTCTTGCTATGGACAGGTCCCTTGCGAAGGACATGGCCCTGCATATCGAATACGGTGTAAGAGCGAGCCATTTCAGAGATGCCCGACACCTGAATGTCGCGACCGACAGCCATCAGCATAAACTGCGGAACCTGTGCAACGGTCATCAAGCCTTCCTTATTTTTGCTAGAGCTACTAGACGACTTCGGTACAGAAGATGAAGAACTGCGCGGAATTCTCTCGAAGTGAGCAACAATTGTTGTATCGCTCACCGCTTTGAACGCAAGGAGCGGATCCTTATTATTCACGTCATCAGCCCAGTAAGCGAACTTGAAATTATCAGTGGGCAGCGCTTCAACCGCCACCACTTCTTCGTACTCGTATATTCCATCTTCTTTCAAGCCACCAATACTACCGCGACCAACTACGTCAACCTTCATGACAACTTTATAGCGAAGTTTTTCCCACTTGGCATAGAAATCCAACGAGTCCGTGGCATTTTTCGCGATGGATTTTACCGCCTCACCACTGAGTGTAGAATCGGCATACCAGCCCAAGAAAGCATAACCTGTACGCTTTGCCGTATCGGGAAGCGCAGTTTCAATTCCTTGCATATAGCTTGTGAAATACGAAGCCGTATCGCCATCGAAGGTATGGAAACTCACAGCATGTTCAACACCGCTATAATTCTTGACTACGCCAGAGAAGTTCGGATATTCGTCCACACCAACATTTTGTCCCCAGATAGAGCCGTTCTCGCCACTGTGCAACAAACGCGCCGCAGTTCCATTCTTGAACATTTCCATAGCCAAAGGTGTACCGCCATATTCTTCATCATTCTTATATTCCTGATAATAAGAATTCTCTATGGTCGTCCTTTCATCGTTCTCGCCAATCAAATCATACGTAATTGCACCCGTATATAAATCAAGAACCGGTCCTATATTGTAGCTATTGACAATGGTCAAATAATTCTTTTTCTCATAATAGTGCTTCCAGCCAACAAGGCCTCCACCGTAAGTACCTCTGTGCTCGATACGCCCGGCATTATAGCTATTTTCGATATAAAGATCAGTCGCCCCGACATCACCCCCCACAAGGCCGCTAGCACCGATTTCACCAGACCCCTGTTCATAGCTATGCACGGTAGACGTACTATAACAGTTGAGAACCTGGATGCCGCCCTGCGCCACGTATTCATAATGAATAGTCCTGCCCATAAGAGCGCCAACAAGATCTCTCGCCGCAAAATAGGATTTTTCGATACCCAGGTTCTTGACAACCACATCTATGTAATTGCCTCTCTTATCCACACTCGCGAAAAATCCCGTTCCCCTTCGTTTATCGTCCAGAGAATCGTTAAAATACAATCCCGAAACAGAGTGGAATTTGCCATCAAATACGCCTGCGAATTCCACTATGGGCGTCCATTCCAAGAACTTATGCTTTTCGGCTTCGTTCAGCATGCCGTTCTCATCGATCACATCCTGGTTTACCACGATATCGTTTGCAAGAGACCCGCAGGCATAATGCTCTCGTTCAACACCGTCCGTACCGCCCACGATGGCGGCAAAACCATACAGTTCCATGGCCGTCTTGATGACATAGCAGCCATCAGCATCCTTCGACGGAATTTCTTTCTTAATCCACTTAGCATAAAACACTTTGTTTCCTGTTTCAGCGGCAGTAATCTCAGCCACGGGTTCACCGCTATATTCGCTATCCGTATACCATCCGGCAAACACATAACCGTCGCGTGAGATTTTACGCGTGAGCGTAAGTCCCGTGCCTTCTACATACGATGTCGCCACATTGGTATCGACAACACCTCCAACAGCGTTATACGTAATGTTGCAAATCTTGGACAGTTTAGCCCAGAATTCCCTATCCCCTTCGGAATCAGCCAAGATATTTTTCACGGCATCGCCCGTAAGCTCCTCGTTTTCATACCACCCTTGGAAGACATAACTATCTCGATTAACATACGGAAGACTGAATTCGTAACCGGGAACGTACTTATCCGGATACACCAAGGTGTCGCCTTCGTAAGTATGCAGAATCAATGCAGCCATAGCACTTGATGTCATCCCCGTAATGGCATCCTTGAAAACCGGATACGGATCTGTACCCACGTCTTGTCCCCACACAGTTCCATCGGCATAATTATAGGTGTAGTTGCGCAGCTGATAGGCCGCGGTGCCATCTTTAAAGAAATTCTCAGGCATCGCGACAGCAAACGAATCAACTGTTCGCGAGGACGTATCCAAGTAAAAAACATTTTCAAAAACAGGGTACCGGCAATCATAGGTATTGCGTTTATCATATGTACCGACAAACCCTTGTCGATACCATGTAGAAGCATCCACCGCACCCGTGCTATATGCCCCTTCCACATGGGAACCACACCTAGGCTTGAAGAAGCCCAATACGCCGCCAGAATAGTGGGCCCCCATAATATTTCCTGTATTGTAGGCATTTTCCACAAAGACCTTGCCATCCAAATGACCGATAATTCCACCAGCGGCTTGATACCCACTTATCTCAGCCTCATTGTATGACGTCCTGATATAAACGCCACTGATATAATCGCCTTCTTCGACGGATTCGCCAACAATGCCACCAGAATAACTACCATGAACACTTCCAGTATTGCCGCATTTTTCAATGATCGCAACCCCACTAACAGAGCCTACCATGCCACCCGCAGCTTTAGCAGCTTTTATATACGCACTATTGGTAGAGTTCTCAATACGTGCCCTAGCACCATCGTATATATAGCCAACCATTCCCCCAGAAGCACCACCGCCACTCGAAGCAAAGAATCCTGAAGCCCTACAATTTTTGACAGACGCGAACCCCCCAGACACGAAACCATACACTTCACCAATCATTCCACCTGCATACTTTAAAGCCATCTCCACTTCTATTCGCACATGGCTAAAACAATTTTCTATAGACACAGCCGATCCGGATCCAACAGTCCCGACAATGGCACCAACATCATCGGTTTCACTGTAAAAATACGAATCCACAATCCCTAGATTCTTGACAACAGTTGTGTCCCCTTTCGAAGAATTTAATTCAGAGAAAAGACCTGCGGGCGTTCGCGCGGCAAACAATGTGGTATCCCGCATTTTTACATAATACAATCCTGAAACCGTGTGATTCTGACCATCAAAAACTCCAAAAAATTTGGACATCGGAATCCACGGGACAAAGTTCGCCGTATCCGCGACATTGAGCGAATCGTCTTCGGTCAAGACATTCTCGTTCACGACGATATCGGCAGTCAGCTTCACACACCCGCCAAACGATGGATTAAATGTACCCAGAAGATCGGCAAAACCGTACAGTTCCTCGGCACTAGAAATCTCGTAGCAATCGTCTACAAGTGCAGGAGTTTTAGGCGTAATCGTCTTTGCCGCATTTGCAAACGGGGCAAGCAGGGCGACGAGGGCAAACAGGATTCCCTTTTTCATAAACATGATTTCTCTCCTTCTCGGGACTATTAAAATAAATATAGGTATAAAAAAAGGAGATCCCCGGCCAAGCCGGGGATGACAAGTTGAAAAAAAGGAACCCCCGGCGATTGCCGAGGGTTTCCTTTGCATAAGAGATTCGTGAGAACTAGCTCAAGCGAGAAATCATGTAACCGGCGCAAACTGCAGTACCGATCACGCCAGCCACGTTCGGGCCCATAGCGTGCATCAGCAAGAAGTTCTGCGGGTCATACTTGGCACCTTCCACCTGAGAAACACGGGCGGCCATCGGCACGGCGGACACGCCAGCGGAACCGATGAGCGGGTTCACAGGATTGTTGGGAGTGCACTTGTTCATGATCTTCGCAAGGAAGAGGCCTGCAGCGGTCGAGAAACCGAAGGCAACCACACCCATAGCGATAATCATGAGGGTCTGCGGACGGAGGAAGATGTCGGCAGACATCGTGAGGCCCACGGAAGTACCGAGGAAGATCGTCACGATGTTCATGAGTTCGTTGGAGGAGGTCTTCACCAAGCGTTCGACAACGCCGGCTTCCTTGAAGATGTTACCAAGCATGAGCATGATAATAAGAGCAGAAGCATCGGGCACCACGAGGATGCACACGATCATCACCATCACGGCAAACACGATGCGTTCGGCCTTGGACACCTTGCGCAGAGCCTTCATACGGATCTTGCGTTCCTTGTCGTTGGTCATGAGGCGCATGATAGGCGGCTGGATCAGCGGAACGAGGGCCATGTAAGTGTAAGCTGCCACGGCGATAGGTCCGATGAGGTGCTTTGCTAATTTGTTTGCAGTAAAGATGGAGGTCGGACCGTCGGCGCCGCCGATGATACCGATAGAGGCAGCTTCACCGAGAGTAAAGCCACCGAAAGCCACGGCGCAGAACATGGTCGCAAACACGCCGAACTGAGCGCCACCGCCGAGGAGCAGTGTACGCGGGTTAGCGATAAGCGGTCCAAAGTCCGTCATGGCACCCACGCCCAAGAAGATGATGGGCGGGAAGAGTTCCAGGTGGATTCCCTGGCTGATGTAGTAATAGAGGCCTGCCGTCGGGGTAAACATACCTTCGATGCTCCAGCCACCATCGTAGAATCCCGCACTCGGGATGTTCACCGCCAGTGCGCCGAGCGAAATCGGCAAGAGCAGCAGCGGCTCATACTTTTTGACAATCGCCAAGTACATCAGGACGAAACTCACGATCCACATCACGATCATCGAAGGGGTGACGTATGCGAATCCGGTGTCGCCTGCGAACTCAACGACCGAATTTAAAAGAGAACTCATTTATCTGTACCTCTTAGGCGATAGTCATGAGAGTCTGGCCGTCGACGACAGTGTCGGTTTCCTTGACGGCAATGGAGTTCACGGTGCCGGCGCACGGAGCGACGACCGGGTTTTCCATCTTGAGAGCTTCGATGATAGCCACTTCCTGGTTGGCAGCAACGGTGTCGCCGACCTTGACCTTCAGTTTGAACACGGAGCCAGCGAGCGGACTCTTGACTTCGGTACCACCGGCAACAGCAGGAGCGGCGGCCGGAGCCGGAGCGGCAGCGGGGGCTGCAGCAGGAGCAGCGGCAACGGCGGCATTGGAATCAAGAACTTCTACTTCGACATCGTAGGTCTTGCCTTCGAAACTGATACGGACGGTTTTCTTCATTTTGATATTTCCTGGCTTAAAAGCCTGTTGAGTTTTAAAAGTTTACCTTACTTGACGATCGTCCAAGCAGGAGAGTTGATGTTTCTGTAAGCAGTCACACGGCAGGGCTGACCGATAGCCTGGGTCGCCGCTGCGGTCACGAGGGCGAGGAACTGGTCGTTGCTCATGCCCGGGTGTTCTTCGAGGGCTGCCACGGCGGCAATGCCGAGGAAGGCCTGGAGCTGCTTGTTGGTGAAGCCCGGATGAACGCTCTTTGCGTTCGGATCCCAGTCGCAATGGGCGGGGCCGATAGTCACCGGAGCAGCGGCAGCAGGAGCGGCGGCCGGAGCAGCCTTAACTGCAGGTGCCGGAGCCTTGTCCTTGTTGAGGCCGAGCTTGGCCATAATGAAGTTCATGAGGTAGCAGAGCACCGTGAGGCCCACGATGACGCACATCACCACAATAAGACCGGTTGCCTGGAATTCGATCAGGGAGCCGATACCGAAGGTGTCGGAGTCGCCCTTACAACCCTGTTCGGTCGAAAATTCGCCCTTGCAGTAGGTCGAGCCCAGCTTGGCCTTGGCGATGGGCAACACCTTGTGTCCGCCGGCGTTTTCGATAGAATCGCGAACGTCGCGTGCAAGAACTGCCTGATCGTAGGTCTTATAGAGAACCGAATGGTTACCAGCGTGGGTTTCCACGATCTTGTAAACCATGTCGTCATTCATACCCGGCATAGAAAGCTGCGCCTGGACCTGGGCTGCATCGGAGGGGAGCATGAGTCCGAGCTGTTCGTCGAACTTGCCCTTCACCTTTGCTGCAGGCTGCGGAGCAACGAGAGCCGGCTGCTGCACATCCTGGGCCGGAGCGGCGGGAGCCACCTGAGCTTCGGGTGCATTGGTCTGTGTTTCGTTCATATTGGATTCAATCCATTCTTTTGGGTTTCTGTTTTGTAAAAATCAGCGGTGAAAATTTAGAAAAAGCGACGCTTGAATAACGCCGCCGAAAGCTACATCACCCCGGTTTCGAGACCTTTTACGGGTATATAACGAACCGAACCATCAGGAGAGATAATCATGGCCACCCCGGCCATGTAATTCACCCATTTCCATTTTTCGTAAAAGCGCACATTCGCATGCCCATTCGTCGTGTAGGCAAGCAGTGGGACAATCAGGTAATCGTGTGAAACCAAGAAGTTCACCCGCTTCATTTTGCCCAAATTCGCCAAAATTTCATTTTGCAAGAGTTCTTCGCTGCGCGTTTCCAAGTCATAGAATACATCTGGGTAAGCCCCCAAAAAGGCATACTTGGAACATACCACCCAGCCGCCGCCATCGGAATTCGAATAGCTTTCAAACTTCACGCTGTCTTTCATGTACCAGTCGCCATCGAGTCCGGCAAGCACTTCTAAATCGTATTTCGACTGACCGTAGCCTTCGGCGATATTTTCGCAGGTTTCTTGAGTGCGAGTGTAGCCCGAATAGCCGAAATAGAATTTTTCCTGATTCACGGCAGCAAGGCGCTTTCCCAAATCCTGGGCATACTTTTTGCCGTTATCGGTCAAGTGTCCCTTTGGGCCTGTTTCGCCTGTGCGTTCGCTGTGACGAAGAATGAATACAGCCTTTTCGTCGGCAGCCAAATTCGCATAGACTTCGACCAAGTCGGTAAAGCCATCGGCTTCTTGTGGGGTAGCAAGGCGCCAGGCGCCCGCATCGTAAATGTAATAGTTATCATGAATCACGCGGCCTTCGCGAATTTCCCGGTCGTATTCACCCGGGCCAAAGCCCACCGTATCTTTTTCCATGGGTTGCGCAAGGCGCCACTGGAATCCATTTGCATCGCAAATAAAACGCACCGCCGAATGGTCCGACGTTTCGTAGTCATTTGCGAAATAAGCACTTTGGCCTTGATTCACATAAGTTACCGTGCCCGCATTCGCATCGGAGCAAGTTTCAAAAGCGTAAGCCAGCGGAATAAAGCCACGCATGTAGCGCTCAAAATTCGGCACATTTCCGCCATAGGTAGACGTTACGTTGTTTCGAATTTCGCCATAGCGCCAATTGCTATCGAGCCCTACAATCCAGTCTGCAACCTGAATTTTCCAGTTGGGATCATTCCACACGCCATCGCCCTTCAGGTCTTCGCCCAAAGTGCCGATAAAGTTCTGCGTTTCTTCTTTGCTTAAGCGATTCTGCATCATCGCCGAAATCGCAAGCAACACCGCGTTAGAATCCATTGCATACTGCAGGGAATCTACCCCGAAGGCCGCAAGCGTTTCGTACTTGGCGCGTTCTACCGCAGAATCCAACGGGACATGGTTCATCAAGTGCTGATCCACTCGAGGGCGAGCCAACAAATCCAATATACTATTCACGCTAACGGAATCAGTAGAATCGGCAGCAGCAATCTGTTCTTCAAGAATTTCAAAAACATAAAGCGGCGCATTGATTGGCTCAATCACTTGAACCGCCTGAGTATCGGGCTTTACCTCTGTCGAGCCCTCGTTTGAAGAGTCGCCTCCATTTACGACACCACCGCTGTTATCTGAACTACAGCCAACCAAAAACAGGGTCGCTGCCAAGGCTGCACCCAAACATTCCACACACCATTTTTTTCTCATACGCGACCTACATCGTCATGGTTCCGGAATCTAGTCCCCTCACCGGAACATAACGAATGGTTCCGTCTTTCCCCATAATGATGGCAAGCCCCGCCAGGTAATTGATCCATTGCTTGGTATCGAAGTAGCGCAAGTTCACCTTCTTGTCGGTGAAGTACGCCGTCAGCGGAACGACAAACATGTCATGCGAAATAAACACGCCCACTTTTTTCACATTCGCAAATTCAGGCTTGATTATTTCCTTGATATACTTTTCACTGTAATCTTCAAGATCGTAGAAGGCGTCGGTGTACGAGCCCTTGTATGCATACTGCGAAGCCACCACCCAGCCGCCACCATTGCTGCTCTTGTAGCTTTCAAGCTTGTTGTTATCCTTCACATACCATTCGCCATCAAGGTCTTCAAGCGTATTTTCGGAGTAGCTTGCGCCGGCACCCTTCGCAATATATTCACAAGTTTCCTTGCTTCTCGTATAGGTCGAATTGGCAAAATAAATATCTTCGCCCTTCAGCTTTTCGCCAACACCCTGCGACTGGCTCTTACCTTCGTCGGTCAAGTGGCCGTTCTTACCGGTATCATCGCTACGCTTGGCATGGCGCAAGAAGAAGATGACCTTTTCGCCCGACTTCAGATTCTTGTAAACATCTTCGATGTCTTCGAATTCCTGAATGTCATCGCTAGTCGCGACTCGCCATTTTTTGTTTTCATCATCGTAAACGTAGTACGTTTCTTTATCAACGCGACCGTTCTTGATTTGGCCCGGATATTCGCCCTTGCCGTAACCGTAGGTGTCTTTTTCGACAGCAGTTGCAGCACGCCATTCATGCGTATTGGCATCGCAAATAAAGCGAACTGTCGGACCCGGCTGATCGTAGCCACCACCGCAGAAGTAGGCACTCAAACTGTTCGAAATACACTTGACCGTATCGGCATTCTGCGCATTGCAATCGCCAAAGTTATAAGCCCTAGACCAGAAACGCTTCAGGTGCTTTTCAAAGTCGGGCACCTTGCCCATATTCCAGCTAGCAATGTTATTGCGAATGGTCGCGTAAGAACCACTTGTATCAAGCACCATGAGCCAGTCAGCAAGGTCGGCCTTTGCGTTGTTGTCGTCCCAGTTGCCATTGCCCTTAATGCGGTCGGCAATGCCTGCGGCATAAGAAACCATTTCAGAGCCCGAACCCTTGCGCTGCATCATGATAGAGATTGCAAGCAAGGCGCCACTGTATTCATCGCCATCAAAGAGTCCGATATCTTCGGCAAAGCGGCCATCGGTCGTGAGCTGCTGCTGTTGCTGTCCACCAAAGTTCCAGCCACCAAAGCCACCGCCATTTCCGCCACTAGAACTGCCAGAAGACTTATCCCACTGGATTTCAAAGCTTGAAAGAATTTCACGCAAAGCCTGTGCCTTGACAGCGCGAACCGGTTGGTTGTTGCCACTGTTTTCCACAAGCTTGAGCACGCGCGGAGCTTCCATGTGAGTCAAGATATTCACGTTCACCGTATCTTTTTCGGTCACATCAACCACGGCTTCAAGAGTCACCGGCGATGAAGAAAGTCCACCCGTCAGTTCATTCCTAAAGTAACCGTTTGCCTTAACGCGCAAATACGGCGACACAAAGTCGACGCTGTCAAAATTGAAATTGCCATCGCCATTCAAAATACAAGTCTTGTGCGTACGCTTGGAATCGGCCAAATGCTGCGTACTGTCAAGTTCGATTAGCTTAATCGAAGTACCATAGCGGAACGGGCCCTTTTCGGCAACACCCACAAGATGCGCCCCCACCATACGCGGCACAGCCGAAGAATCATCGACAGCCGATGTATTTACGGAACTGCCACCACCGCCAAAGTTACCCCAAGGCGAGCTATATCCACCCGTTGAGCCCTTCTCGTCATCATCACCGGCATCTTCGCCAGTCACCATCACGCCATTGCGACAAGAAATTCCTGCCGTTTGAGCAACAGCGTCAGAAGGGACCCATTCCTTAGCCAAGCAAAAATACAAGACATTTTCGCTCTTGACCAAGAAGGACTCGCCTTCGTTTTTAGCAGTACATTCCGGCAGGGCATCTACATCGACCACCACCGTGGTATCTTCAATAACCGGATCTTCAACACCAATAACAGGACCCGTCGAAGAACTGGAATTGCCAGACTCGGAGCCCCCTTGACCACCGGAAGAGCCTCCGGCACTAGATGACAAAGGACGTCCTAAAGAATCTTTCTGGACAACGCCGCTGGATTTTTTATCCCAACGAGAACCGCTCGAGCGGCCATTATCGTCGCCATCATCATCGTATCTGTCACCATATTCATCAGGATCATTTTCATCTTCAAAAGAAGAGGAATTGCCAGAACACGCCTGCAAAGAGAAGGCGAACCAAGCAGAGATTATAATCCAAAACAGGCGATTCATTCGTCGATCCTAAAAAGCTATTCGCAATATAACAAGAAACTACTTTTTTTTCAATAAAAAAGCCAATAGAATTCACCAAAGACCCCCGCCTGTACAGGGGCAATGAGTAGAATCACGAAAAAACTGCAAAAACGGAACTTTTTAGCGCATTTTTCCAGTTTCGAGGAACCTGGAATGCATTTCAAAAGCCCTTTCCAAGGCCAAAGGCATGTGCAAACCCTTCGCATGTTTCAGGCTATATTCCAAGAAATCGGTGAGCGGTTCGCGGAAATCCGGGTGCGCACAATTCTTGATAATGAGTCTTGCACGTTCTTCGGCAGCAAGGCCACGCAAGTCGGCAAGACCCTGTTCCGTCACGAAAATCATGGTATCGTGATCGGTCTGGTCCACATGGCTCACGTAAGGTACAATCGAACTGATGGCGCCGTCTTTTGCGACCGATGGCGTCAAGAAAAATCCGAGAGCACAGTTGCGGGCAAAATCCGCTGCGCCGCCGATTCCGTTCATCATCGAAGAGCCCGACACCAGACTGCTGTTCACGTTGCCAAAGATATCAGCTTCAAGCGCCGTATTCATAGAAATCACACCCACGCGGCGAATCACATCAGGGCTGTTGCTCACTTCTTGCTGGCGAAGCACCAAGTGTTTTTTCCATTCGCCCGCATTTTCGACAAATTCCTTCTGCGCGCCTTCAGACAAAGTAAGAGCGGTACCCGAAGCGACGCCGAGTTTACCCTTCTTTAAAAGCGGGAACACAGCTTCTTGAATGACTTCGGTAAAAAGATCAATCGTTCCAAGGCGGCTGTCATCGGACATAGCGCTAAGGACAGCGTTTGCCACCTTGCCCACGCCACTCTGGAAGGCCATTCCCTTGGGGAGTCGGCCCTTGCTTTCTTCAAAGCAAATAAAGTCCAGAATGCGTTCGCCAATGTTTCTAGAGACAGCATCTGGTTCCACAAACGGATTCACTTCGTCGAGGCGAGATGTTTCGACAACGGCGATGACCTTGTTCGGGTCAATTTTTACGAATTCAGAACCCACACGATCGCCGGCACTGTAAATGGCAAGCGGCTTTGCATGCGGCGGGAGTTCCGGAAGCGCGGTATCGTGAATTCCCATGAAGGAATCACCCAGGCGCGTATTCAATTCCAAAATAATCTTGGGCGCCATCTCGAGGTAAGTCACCGAGTTTCCGCCCGAAGTCGAAAGGCATACACGACCGTCGCTCAATATGGCAGAGACTTCGATGACAGCGACCGTCGGCGCAGGCACTGCACCTGTACGCACCAAGTAGCCCATTTTGCCGAGATGGGCATCGATATACTTGATTTGGCCAGCGTTAATCGCCTTGCGTAAACTCGGATTGCTCTGGTAAGGCATTCGAAGCGACACCGCCTGCGCCCGAGCTAAAGCCCCGTCGCAGCTGTCGCCCGTAGATGCTCCAGAAAAAAGCGTGATCTTAAAAGGCTTGCCTTCGGCATGCAACTTTTCGGCACGCGCGGCCAAAGCCGTGGGCACATCTTTGGGGTAACCGGCCAAAGTAAAACCGGAAACACCCAGCACATCACCATCATTGATCATCGCTGCGGCATCGGCCGCTGAACACTTTTTCGCATCAATCCAAGTCATAGTGCCGTAAAAATAATTTTTTAGATTTTCCCGTGTGAAACATTTTATCAAATACAACTTGATTGGCGTTATGAACACGCTCATTACCCTAGCATCTGTCTGGGTGATGCACCAAATACTCGACTGGAATCTGGAACTTTCGAATTTTCTCGGGTTTATCTTTGGAGCCATTAACAGCTACTTGATGAACCGCATTTGGAATTTCAAGAGCCATAACCGCAAACGCACCGAAATCATTCGATTCATTATCGTGTTCCTTGCGGCCTACGCCTTGAACTTTGTAACGCTCGAAGCCACCGTTTACGTTTTGAACACCGCCTGGTGCAAACCGTTTACCGACTTCATTTCGCAATTCATGAAACCCGGCTTCTTCGCAAACATCGTTGCAAACGGTGTATACGTCATCGCAAGCTTTACGCTCTACAAGAAGTGGGTTTTTAAAAAATAACTCTAAAAAAAATCGTTGTTCGCATATACAAAAAGGGCGCCTTGCGGCGACCCTTTTTTGCAGCTGAGCTGCACAAGCTTTTCAAAAATTCCGATTAGAACGGTACGAGTTCAACACGGCGATTCTTGGAGCGGCCCTTCTTCGTCTTGTTGTCGGCAATCGGCTTGTCGGAGCCGAAGCCCACAGCGCGAACGCGGTCAGAAGAAATACCGTTCTGGATGAAGTAATCCACCACAGACTGAGCACGATCCTGAGAAATCTGCTTGTTCCTGTCTTCGTCGCCCGTGTTGTCGGTATGACCCTGGACTTCGATGTTGGCGGTGTTGAACTTCTTCATGAGTTTCACGATGTTGTTCAGGGTCTTGTAGCTTGCCTTCGTGAGCTTCGTAGAACCGCTCTGGAAGTTAATACCCTTCTTCAACTGTTCGAGGTCTTCAGCCTTGTTGAGCGGGCAACCCTTCTTGTCGATACGCACGCCTTCGAGGGTGTTCGGGCACTTATCGAGGAAGTCAGCCACGCCGTCCTTATCGCTGTCAACCGGGCAGCCCAAGGTGTCAACAGATGCACCCTTCGGAGTATCCGGGCACTTGTCGAGACCATCGTACACGCCATCCTTGTCAGCGTCAGCGGCACAACCCACAGAGTCAACCGGCACGCCGGCCTGGGTGTTCGGGCACTGGTCAATTCCATCAGGTACGCCGTCCTTGTCGAAGTCGAGCGGGCAACCCGTGTTGTCAACATTCAAGCCGGCCTTAGTATCCGGGCACTTGTCGAGAGCATCAGGTACACCATCCTTATCTGCGTCAGCCGGGCAACCGGTAGAATCAACAGCCACGCCCTGCTTGGTGTTCGGGCACTGGTCAGCGGCATCCGGAATACCGTCGCCGTCGAAGTCGCCTTCGCAACCTTCAGCATTCACCTGAGCACCTTCGCGGGTGTTCGGGCACTTGTCCATAGCATCGGGCACGCCATCCTTGTCTGCGTCAGCCGGGCAACCGAGGGTGTCAACCGGGAGACCAGCAGGAGTATTCGGGCACTTGTCGAATGCATCAGCAATGCCGTCCTTGTCAGCGTCAGCCGGGCAACCGGTTTCATCGACCTGGAGACCAGCCGGAGTATTTTCGCACTTGTCGAGACCGTCGTACACGCCGTCCTTATCGGTATCCTGCGGGCAACCGACAGAGTCTGCCTTCACGCCAGCCTGGGTGTTCGGGCACTTGTCGAGAGCATCAGGTACGCCATCCTTGTCGAAGTCCGGTTCGCAACCGAGAGAATCAACCGGAGCGTTTTCGCGAGAGTTCGGGCACTTGTCAAGACCATCGAGGATACCATCCTTGTCGGAGTCCATCGGGCAGCCAACGGTATCGATCGTTGCACCAGCCGGAGTACCTTCGCACTGGTCAAGACCATCCGGCAGGCCATCCTTATCGCTATCGACCGGGCAGCCAACAGAATCAACAACAACCTTTTCAATCGTGTGTTCGCACTTGTCTTCGCCATCAGGTACGCCATCGCCGTCTTCGTCACGCTTGGCATTGCCGCCAAAGCGCCAGGTCAGAGCAGCAGTCACAGCAACCGTCGGGGTCGGAGCATAGCCGTAGCTAACCGGGCCAGTCGTGTTGTCGTGATGAATGGTGTGTTCCTTGACGTTCTTCATTTCTTCGTCAATGTCATAACCGAGGTTAGCCAAGGTGCGGAAAGCAATGTCTGCACCCAAGGCAATGTCGATGTTCCACGGCAGGTGGAAACGGAAACCCGGAGTAAGGAGCATCGGGTCGTCCATCGGGTCGCGACGGTAAGCACCTTCTTCGACACGCATTTCACCAGAGTATTCAACAAAGATATCCATCCAGCTGGTCGGCATGACGTTCAAAGCCGTACCGTAAACCAAGGTGTTGGTTCCCTTGCCGGCATAGACAAAGCCTGCATGGGTGTTCCACAAGACCGGCACTCCAAGTGCGCCGAAGTTCAAGGAGAGCACCAAGGTTCCAGCAAAGTTAAATTCGGTAGAAGTATACGGGTTGGTCTTATCACCATCGTCATTCAAATACCAAGCATGACGGGGACGCACGCCCACGTTTTCGTCACCGGTCGGGATATAGACATCGCCCTGGATAGCAAGGCCAAAGAAGCTGTTGGCATCGCCAACGAGACCGGCCTTCAACCAAATATCCACGTCACCGCGGCTGGCTTTCCAAATATCGCCTTCACCCTTTTCCTTCAGGTTAGCGTGGTCGTAGTACAGCGGAAGAGCCACACCGAGGTCCAAGAAATCGCGCAGACCGATTGCGGCATGAACATTACCCGAAAGGGTTCCTGCCTGACCATGGAAAGCACGTTCCTGATTTCCCTGATAGATCACGCCACCACGAGACTGAGACCAGGAGTCCGTAGAGATATCGCCACCCGTACCGAGTTCAATACCCCACTGGCCCAACGTATAGGCGTTGTGTTGATGAATACCGGAGGTACCGCCCTGAAGCCCGGACTGGGCAAAAGCAAGACCGCCAGCGACTAGTGACAAAGCAATGATTTTTTTCATTGTATCCCTCGCATGTCTTTATTACATTTTGTTTCCAATGTAGTATTTTCAGCAAATTAAAACTCCATGTGACGCCGCTCACACCCCAAAATGACCGCAATTTCTGTAGATTTGCAACCAAATGTTCTTAATAGGCATCTAATTAGCGATTATGGACCCGATTTTATCAATACAAAATATCCGCCGAGACTTCAAAATGGGCGATGAAACAGTCCACGCATTGCGTGGAGTTTCTTTTGATATCTACCCCGGTGAATTCGTGACTATCATGGGTACAAGCGGATCTGGCAAGTCGACCATGCTGAACATTTTGGGTTGCATGGACAAGCCGACCTCCGGTGAATACATTCTAGACGGACAACACACCGAAAAATTAAAGCGCGACGCACTCGCGAAAATCCGCAGCAAAAAACTCGGGTTTGTGTTCCAAAGTTACAATTTGCTCAGCCGTACCACGGCTATCGAAAACGTAGAACTCCCTTTGTTGTATAATTCCAGCGTGTCTGCCGCAGAACGCCACCGCCGCGCAATCGAAGCATTAAAAATGGTCGGACTCGAAAGTCGTATGAACCATTTGCCGAACCAACTTTCGGGCGGCCAGCAACAGCGAGTCGCTATCGCACGCGCCCTTGTCAACGACCCGGTGATTATCCTCGCCGACGAAGCAACCGGTAACCTAGATACGCGAACCAGCTACGAAATCATGATGATTTTCCAGGAGCTAAACCGTCAAGGAAAAACCATCGCCTTCGTGACGCATGAACCCGACATTGCCACCTTTAGTGGGCGTACCATTACGCTGCGCGACGGGCTCCTTAAGAAAGATGTGAAAAACGAAAACGTGCAAGACGCCAAGGCCGCCTTCGAAGCACTCCCTCCGCCAGAAACGTTTGAGGAGGAATAATGTCGCCATTCACTCTAATCAAAATCGCACTCAAGGCATTGCTCCGTAACCGCATGCGCACCTTCCTTTCGGTGCTCGGCATCGTGATTGGTGTTGCGGCGGTAATTGCCATGGTCGCCATGGGCGAAGGATCCCGAATTTCTATCAAGGAACAGATGACGGCGATGGGTTCAAACGCCATCATTATCATGCCAAACCGTGACCGACGCGGCGGTGTGCAGCAGGAATCTACCAGCGAACTCCTTGAAGAAGCCGACATCATCGCTATCCGCGAAAATGCTACCTACATTAACGGCGTCTCTCCCATGATGACTGTGGGCGGGCAAGCGATTGTAGGCAACAACAACTCCCCCACAACTTTGAGCGGTATTTCTGCCGACTACCTCAAGATTCGTAACTACGAAATCGAAGACGGCGTGATGTTCGATGACGTCACGGACCGCATGTCTAAAGTCTGCGTTATCGGGCAAACCGTTGTCAAAAACCTGTTCCCTGAAGGCGACCCGATTGGCAAGACGATTCGCTACAAGAACATTCCCCTGAAAGTCATCGGGACCTTGAAAGCAAAAGGCTCCGGCGACTTCGGGCAAGACAACGATGACGTGATTTTCACGCCATACCAGACGGTCATGCGCAGGTTTTCTGCAACCACAAACATCCGCCAGATTTTTGCAAATTCTATAGGTGAGGGTTACGCCGAAAAGGCAACCGAAGAAATCATGGGAATCCTGAAGGAACGGCGCGGCTGGACCAAACCCGTTGACCCGTTCCGCGTATTTACGCAAGAAGAAATGATTCAGACCATTACGAGTACTTCTGACATGATTTCTTTGGTGCTCACGATTATCGCAGGAATTAGTTTGTTTGTAGGCGGTATCGGTATCATGAACATCATGTATGTGTCTGTCACGGAGCGTACCAAAGAAATTGGCCTGCGCATGGCCATCGGTGCCCGCGGCAAAGACATCATGTTCCAGTTTTTGTTCGAATCGGTGATTATTAGCCTGCTTGGCGGCGTTATCGGAATTGCGCTTGGCATTGCCGCCTCCGAAATCGTAAAAATCGCCTTCAATATGCCCATGAGCGTCTCTGTTACCAGCGTCATCGTGAGTTTTGCCGTATGCTTTGCAACAGGCGTATTCTTTGGCTGGTATCCCGCCCGAAAGGCAAGCCGTCTTGACCCGATTGAGGCATTAAGATTCGAATAAAATGTAGAATAAGGTGAATGCGGTCACACAAAATTGCAACCTGAAGCATTTGTTGACACACCTGCTTGAAAGTTAACTCTCCTTTACTTATAATTACCTTATATTACTTTTGGAGGAAATTATGAGAAGGAATAAAAAAATTAGGCCAATTGCAGTTGCCGCGTCTCTTGCATTTTCGGCTACGGCTGCAATGGCCGCAACCACCCCTTACGACCTGATTCGCCCGACCTGGCCTTTGAGCTGGGATGCGAAGGTATTCGAAAATTTCGATACGACGATAACAAAAAAGACAGGCATGCTTCCGAAAGATGCAACTCCTGCAAGTTTCAAGGCGGGCGCCCTGTTGCCCGACACCTTGAACCAGGCCTACTACGACGCTATTAACACAAAGATTTCTCCGATCCGCGTAAACCAGGCAGGTTACCTGAAGAGCGATACGGAACGACAGTTCTACTATGTAGGCTCCAAGGCCACCGAATTCGAAGTCGTGGATGTTGACGGCAAGTCGCTGAGCACCAAGGTAACCGGAACTTTTACCGCAACCGAAACTGAAACCCAAAGCGACTGGGCCATTATTGCCGGCACTGACGCAGCAACTAATGATCAAAAGCGTTACAAGGTTGAAATTACCGGACCTTCCGGCAAAATCTTTGTCGGTAAAATTCCGCAAAGCGTACCTACCGACAAACGCCTGCGCATCAAGGTAGGCGACGAAATTTCCAGCACCTTTATTGTGAGCGACAACGTCTACACCATGGCAAAGGATGCCGCCCTCAAGTTCTTAGGTATCCAGCGTAGCGGTAATTCCGAGTCGTGGTTCCACGCTGCGAGCCACACCAAAGACGGCGCAGGCAAAGTGGTAAACATCGTTACCAATGCCACCCCGGAACTTACATCGAAAGAAGGTGCACTGCAAGGTGGCTGGTACGATGCCGGAGACCACCTGAAGGAATCCCAAACACAGGCTTTTGCCTTTATGGCTTTGGCTGTGATGTCTGCCACCAACCCCGCTAAGGACGTAGACCACTACGCCTACAATCACGCTGAATTTGTAAAGACCGATGGAATTCCCGACGTATTGCGCGAAGCCGCGCACGGTGCAGACTTTTTCTTGAAGGCTTACAAACTTGCCAACGGAGTCATTGATGACATGCCGGTTTCCATCGGAAACTTTGGTAGCGATCATAGCTGGTGGGGACGCCCGGAAGCCCAGGATTACTTGAATGTAGAACATCGCGGAGGCCCTGCTGAACGAGATGTGCGACTCGGCGAACTCGGATCCAACATTTCTGGCGAAATCGCTGCCGGTCTTGCCATTTTAAGTAAAGAATACGCCAACTACGACAAAGATTTCGCAAAAGCCTGCTTGACGGTCGCCGAAAAGATGTATGACTTTGCTAAGAATCTCGCCCAAGGCAAAGACAAATATGATGGCGACAAGTCCTTCGTAAACAACAAGACTGCAGCAGGTTGGGCAACCCCTGCTTACGTAGGCAACAACGAATTCGAAGACGACTTGGCTCTCGCTTCGGTCGCGCTCCTTTACGCTACCGGCAAAAAAGAATATGCCGACGACATGATCCGCGCAAAGGATCTCTTCAAAAGCCAAGCTACTGGTACCGGAGCAGGATTCTTTGAAGGCGGCTGGTTCTCTACCACCGAAAAAGGCATGCTAAAAAATGCCAAGAACACTAGCTGGGCAAATGCACATACCTACGCCCTGTACGCCCTGTATAAGTTGATTCTTGCAGACAAGACCAAGGCTACAACCGATTACGGGCTTTCTGAAGAAGAACGCTTAGCCGCTATCGAAGACTGCCTTGCCGATATGATTTACAATCTAGGCGATGTAAGCGACGGTACAGCATCGATCGTTCTCCCGACTGGTGACGTTGGCTTCAAAGGCAATACGATCAAGTATGACCCGACTTGGTACACCATGCAGACAGACCAAGCCTGGATTTTCAACCATTATCAACTCGGAAATATCTTTGACGTATTGGCATACGCCGATGTCGCAGCCGATATCGAAAAACAGAAAATCACACTTCCGACCATGGCTAGCACAGGCCTCAAGGCTAGTGAAATGCTCCAGCTCGGTATCAACCAGCTGAACTACCTATTCGGCGTAAACCCCTGGGATATTTCCTTTGTATACGGCGTAGGCGACAAAAATGACGCTCACCCGCACCACAGGGCATCTAATCCCGAAGGCAAATCGACACCCGGTTTTAGTTACAAATATTCCGTTCCTACCGGTGGTCTGATCGGATGGCAATCCCCTGCCAATACTTCAAAAGATGATGATAGTAAAATGGATTGGGAAAACTTCTATACTTCTGAAGCCACTCTTAACGCTGCAGCACTTTTGACGTCTGCACTGACGTTTGTAAGCAACGGCGGCAGCGACTACTATGAAAAGAAGTGTGACAACTGCGATTCCACGGAACGTTCTCCCTTCTCCGGTGAAATTTATGCAACGGCATATCATTACACTTTCGGCGACATGGATTTCTTCAACATCAACCTCTTTAACGAGACCCTTGAAGACGCCGACAGCCTTGTTGCCTACATCTACTTTGAAGCAACTGAAGAAGAAATGAACGCTTGTGGAGTCCTACTTGATTTAGATATCTGCCAAGCTTACGACGTGGCAGGTTTCAACAAGCCCTGCGAAAACGTTGACGAACTCAGAAGCTCTATGAGAAATCAAAAGGCCATAAAAGTCGAAGACACTTACAATAAAGACAAAAAGACCTATACTTGGGAACAAGCCATCAATCTCGGAACCATCGGCCTTGGAAGAAGGATGAGACTCGACATTGGCGTATCCTCCGGAATGAGCTCGGGCGGACAATGCGACATTCTCATGCAGCACTCCAAGGTTAACGTGGGTGACGGATGGAGCTTTACCACCCACACCGCCACCAAGGACGCCCCCGCTTACGCAGGCGCCCCCGATTGGGAAAAGGACCGAGGCGATCTCCAGCAAGCTCCGCAGGATCCTTACATTGTTCTCCGCAGCAAGGGCAAGCTCTTGTGGGGCTACGGTCCGGGCAACACCACCAGCGACCGCGTCGGTTTCATGAAGTCCATCGCAATTGCGAAGGCTCGCATGCAGGTTGCCAAGAACAAGCTCTATGTGCTAGCAAGCGCACAGGGCACCAAGACCGTGAAGATCTTTGATATGCTCGGCAACCAGCTGATGGCCAAGGACTTCTACGGAACCCGCGCCGAAGTGAACCTCGCGAAACTTCCGCACCGCGGCGCCCTGATTGCAAGAGTCGTTCAAAACGACAAGGTTCTTGCCACCCAGAGCATTATGGTGAAGTAGTTCTCAATACTGCAGAATTTAAAATAGCGCCCGAAAGGGCGCTTTTCTTTTACAATTTTTGTTACGATTAAAAATGAAGAATGAAAAAATGGGAAAAAATATTGTTCATTTTTAATTTTTAATTATTAATTTTAAGGGCATGAATCTGCTTGAATTTTTACAACCGATGCCGGTCGTGGGCATTCTCCGCGACATTCCCCAAGGCGCCGAAGAAGCATGCGTCAAGACCGCTGTTGAATGCGGCCTCAAGGCGATCGAAGTCACCATGAACACCGCAAATGCCGAATCGATTATTGCAACCCTCAAGGCTGCCGCCAAGCCTCACGGCATTACCGTGGGCGCAGGCACAGTCCGCCACGGGAGCGACTTGGACAAGGCTATTGCCGCAGGCGCTGAATTTATCGTGACGCCCAATACACGCAACGAAATCATCCGCCTTTCGGCCACGGCTCGCATCCCGATTATTCCGGGCGCACTCACCCCGACCGAAGTGCAAAAGGCATTCGACTTAGGCGCTACTGCCGTCAAGATTTTCCCGGTGAACTGCGTAGGCGGCCCCGAATACATTAAGGCTCTGCGCGGGCCGTTCCGCGACATTCCCTTGATGGCATGCGGTGGCGTGAACCCAGAGAACGCAGCAAGCTACTTGAAGGCCGGCGCAAACCTGCTTTCGTTTGGCGCAAGCATTTACGACCCGAAGCTGATGGCCGCAGGCGACTGGGCAACCATTGCCGAGCGCCTGAAGAAACTTCTGAAGTCCATTCAATAGCTGATGCTGAACCAAGTTCAGCATGACTCAGGCACGAAAATCAAACAACAAAAAAATCCTGCTTTTAAGCAGGATTTTTTGTTTAACTCAAAAACGCAATGTGGAAAGACAAATGTGAAATGAATCATCACACATTTGTACATCACTCATCGCTCATTATTTCCTCATTTCCTCTTTCATCTTGTACATGGAAACGTCGGCACTGTGCAGCATGTCGTCAACTTCCTTGTAGTCTTCGCTGGAATGCGCAATACCGTAGGCAAACGAAGCCTGGTTTTCGACAATCTTAATGCCAGACACAATCTTTTCCATACGTTCCGCGCAAACAAACGCACCCTTCACATCGGTTTCGGGGCAAATGACCATGAACTCGTCGCCGCCCATTCTAAAGAGTTGGTCGGTTTCACGCAGAATTTCTTTAATCGAAGTCGAAACCGAGCGCAACAGCAAATCGCCAGCCTGATGACCATACCTATCGTTCGTTTCCTTCAGGCCATTCAAATCAAAATAAATGATGGCAAACTGCGTACCGTAACGCTTGGAACGCGAGAACCATTCACGCAGCGAAAACATGCCATGACGGCGGTTAAAACAACCCGTCATGTCATCGGTCAAAGAAATTTCTCTAAGGTTATGCAACGAGCGGCACAAGCGAATATGCACATTCACGCGCGCAAGCAAAATTTCGGCAATGGCACTCTTGCTCACAAAGTCCGAAGCCCCGGCCTGGAATCCTTTAGTCACACTATCGGAATCTTCGCGGTTCGTGAGGAATATGACAGGGAGGTCGTCCAAAGCATGGCGCTGTCTGATTCTGAGGCAGACATCAAAACCGTTCATCTTCGGCATGTTGATGTCGAGCAAAACCAAATCCACTTTATTGTCGCTCAAATAAGCCAGCGCGTCTTTTCCAGAATTGCAGCATTCAACGCTATAACCGACGCGTTCCAAAAGATCCTTGGTCTTTTCCAAGATTTCTTCATTATCATCAACAACAAGAATTTTTTCTTCTACCATCACATCCTCCTCGATCAACCAAGGACTGTTAACTTAAAATAACATTGTTTAGGGGGAATGTCAATATAAAAATTCAAGCGTTGGAGCCTTTTCGATCAGTCCAAGAGCCGCGGCATGCTCAAAAAATAGCGAAAGCGAACTTTTACGCTCATCGGTAAAGCGATAATCAATAGCCGAGTAATAGTTTTCGACTATGGAACGAGGCAAGTCCACCGGGTAGCAGGCCAACCAACGGTCAAGCGCCTGAATGGGATTTTCACGGAACTTTTCAACGCTATCGCGAGTCGCCTGCAAATACCGGAACAAAGTTTGTTCTAAATCGGGTTTGAGAGCGCTCTTTGCAATAATCCAGGCACCAAAAACAAAAGGCACATGCTGCCAGTCTTGCCAAAGCGCACCCAAGTCATAATCGTAAGCAAAACGGTGGCGTTCGTTTTCTTCGAGAGCCTGGTCGCCGATCAAAAGGCAAGCGTCATCAGTCGACTCGTAGGTTCCAGATTTATACACCGGTTCAAGCCCAAACCGTTCCTGCAGCAAAATCTTGAGCAGATTGATAGAGGTCATGCTCTGTGCCGTAAGGCACACCATCTTGTGTGACAGTTCTTCGATAGGCATCTTCGAAAACAGCTTCACGGAGCGCACTTCAAAAGAACACGAAGTACAAATGTCAGGAGCAAGTACAAAGGCATCCGGCTTTTGCGCAAACGTAATAGACGACGCCGGCGACAAATGGATAGACCCATTCTTAAGCCCAGCACAATGCGCACTCGGCGCCCCATCCACAAATTCCACGTCGCTAAATTCGGACTCTCGTCCAAGGAAGTCATGAAAAAACGGCGCACAGACCAAAAAAGGGATTCGTCCAACTCGTAAAGCCATGTAAAAAAGTTAATTTTTCGCCACGACCTACAACAGGGTCAAAAAATAAAATAACCAAAGAATAACCGAAAATGGCTAAGGTATAATGGCTGTATTTCATGTAAAGAAGACATCGCTCGGCGACGACCAGACGTCTCTGGTGTTCAAGGGCAAGATTGTTGAAGGTCCCATTAGCAAGGGCATGACAGTAGAAATCCCCGTCACACAAGAGGCGGTGGTAAGAATGAAGATTTTTGATGTCGTCCTGTTCGAAAAGCAGAAGGACGAATCCAAGAAGGTTGGACTGGTAGTCGATTTCAAGGATCTTCCCGATGACATGGAAGTCATCATGAGCCTGAACATTGCCGAAGAAGACCTCACGATTGTAAACGAGTAAGGCAATTCAGCCTTTTCGCACACACATAGGTGATACAATGATTAAAGAGAGACTGCGGGGGGTGAATTTGGGTGGATGGTTCAGTCAGGTAGACTGCATCCAGGAAAAAGATCCCGTAGGGTTTCCCGGGATCATTGAACACATCAAGACATTCCTCGGCGACGCGGATTTCAAGCGCATCCGCGGTGCGGGGTTCAACCACGTGCGCCTGCCGGTGGACTACTTCAACTTGTTCGACGAAG
The DNA here is from genome assembly GCF_900182935.1 of Fibrobacter sp. UWB10. Taxonomy (NCBI): domain Bacteria; kingdom Pseudomonadati; phylum Fibrobacterota; class Fibrobacteria; order Fibrobacterales; family Fibrobacteraceae; genus Fibrobacter; species Fibrobacter sp. UWB10. The sequence continues at coordinate 759,518 of NZ_FXUE01000001.1, forward strand.
GAACGATCAAGCCTAAAGAAGAAGTTTTCGCTCTGCTGGACAAGGCCATCAAGGACATTCTGGCAAATGACCTATACGTGATTCTTGACCTGCACAAGTGCCCGGGCCACGACTTTCATCTCGGCTCTTACCAGGAGCAGCCCTTCTTTGTAAGTGCCGATGCCCGCAAGGATACCGCCAAGGTCTGGTCGTTTATGGCCGAACGTTACAGCGGCGAGTCCCGCGTGATGATGGAACTCCTGAACGAGCCCGCCGCCGCCGACTCCCTGGTTTGGGACAAAGTAAAAGACGAAATTTTCTGGGCCATTCGTAAGCACGCTCCGAAGAACACGATTGTGGTCGGCAGTAACAAGTGGAACAGCGCCCACGAATTCAAGTACCTGACCCCGATGGACGACGACAACGCCATCTACAGTTTTCATACCTACACTCCGGTGACCTTTACGCACCAGGGAGCCGCCTGGATTAACGATCCGTTCTTCAAAATTGAACGCCCGTGGCCAGGCGACTACGCCGCTCCCGAGGCCGGCGCCACCACCCGCCTCAACGTGGAATTCGGCAAGTGGGACAAGGCTCGCCTGCAAGAAAGCATCCAGAACGCACTCGACTTCCGCGCAAAGTACGACCTGCCGGTCGCCTGCAACGAATTCGGCGTCTACGTGCAAGTCGCCCGCAAATACCAGCTCGCCTGGATGCACGACTTCATGGAAATTCTGCGCGATGCCGACGTGGGCTACAGCTACTGGAACTACAAGAACCTGGACTTCGGTCTGGTTTCCAAGGGCGAATCCCTGCACCAGAACCTGAAGCAGTACGACAATCCGGACCGCCTCGACAACGAGCTCATGGAACTGCTCGCTAAAGGTTAAAGTTGGTAGAACTTAGATCGCTACGCTGTAGAACTTAGAAAAAGCGCCCCCGAAAGGGCGCTTTTTAAACATCCACTTAATAGACTAAGCTCTAAGTTCTGCCAACTAAGTTCTATTTACCGGCAGCGCGTTTCTGCATTTCACGGCGCTGGGCTTCGGCAAGCATACGAGCCATTTCAAGGCGGCTATCTTCCTTTTCCTTGCGCTTGGTTTCTTCCTTACAGTTCACGCACTTGGTGGCCGTAGGAACAGCAATCAAGCGAGCCTTAGGAATGAGTTCACCGCAAACCTTGCAAATGCCAAAGGTCCCCTTCTTGATGCGCTTGAGCGCTTCTTCAAGGTAAACCAGATACTTGCCTTCGCGGGCGGCCAAGGAGAAGTTCGTTTCAAGAGCGTTATAGTCGGTTGCAAGGTCGGCACTGTTAGATTCGCCACCTTCACCCGCCTGCGCCTGATTCTTGAACGTTTCGGTCTTGTCAAAGTCGGTCTGTGCCGTAACAATCTGCCTACGTTTTTCAATCAACATATCCTCAAAAAACTTGAGGTCAGCATCGCTCATTTTTACAGGTTTCTTTTCAGCCATGGTTTTCTCCTTGGTTGCGATTATACTCGTTTGTACCGATAAAGTGATAAATAACTTTTTTTTCGGGAAAGGGGTAAACTTTTTTTAAAAAATATCGACATTAATATCCAAACCGCTCTTTTTGATGTCTTTCAGCAAGGCATCTGTGTCTAAAAGCAGCTTATCGAGAGCCTTATTGAACTCAGACGTCGGGTTCAAATACAATCCGGCAGTGTTATCCCCCTGCGCTAGTTTGCCCAAAATTTGCACGGATTGTTCCTTAAGAGCCTTAACCGATTCCAGTAATTTCCGGGTACGTTCTACCAAGTTGGTCAAGTCATGAACTTTGGCGGCCCCCGTATTGGCAATTGTTTCCAATGCCGCCTGGGCACTGCTCAAACTGCGGTCGGATTCATCCAGAAGCGCCTCCACCTCGCGTTTCCATTCGTTCACGTTCACCTTGGTCTTACGAACCACGCTGTTCGCCTTCTTCGAAACTCGATCCAGCTGCGCACCGGCCTGGCCGTCAGAAAGAGAGTCCATGACCGATTTCAGAGAATCCTTGAGTTCGGCCATGTCTGCCATAATAGCGCCTAGCTTTTTACCAAAACCAGCCATACCTTCGTCGAAGCGCCCGATTAGCGTATCGCCATCGCGCACCAAGTCTTTAGAATTGCCGGTCAAAATGCACATTTCGCGTTCACCCATCAGGCCTGCAGTAATCAAGCGGAACTCAGAATTCCGAGGAATCTTGGTATTGGCAAGAACTTCGACCGACACGTAGACAGCCTCATCAGTCAATTCGACCTTGGTAATCTGTCCACGGGGAATGCCGCGCACTTCGACTCGGTTCCCCGGAGAAAGAGTTCCCACAGCATCGAACGAAACCACAAAGGACATGCGTTCGTGATACGGACTGGACGGATGAAAAAAGAACCACGCCGCAGAGCATGACGTCACGAGAATGACGAATACGACAAACGGAAAAAGGTTCTCTTTAATGCGTCTTGTGACCCTATTCATAGTAAGACCAGTTTTGATTGTCGAAATCTAACAAATCATCGACATACTCGCCCTTGGCCTTGGCCTTAATCTTTTGCATTAGGGCTTCATTGAAGTCCTGAGCCACGTTCTGACCGCTATATTTCATCAAAGTATTCATCGCAATCACTTCAGAAATCACAGTCAGGTTCTTACCCGGAGCAACAGGAATCACGACTTTCGGGATTTTAACCCCCATGACCTCTTCTTCCTGTTCGTTGAGCCCTGTGCGATCGTAACCGCCATCGCGGTGCCACTGTTGCAGTTCCACGATGGTTTCGATCTTTTTCACCTTACGAATAGCGTGAATACCGAACATAGCGCGGATATCGAGAATACCCACACCGCGGATTTCCATGTGATGCTTGATCAAGGGGTCCGGACGTCCGATAATGGCACGACCCACGTTACTGATGTGCACCACGTCGTCAGCCACCATGCGGTGTCCGCTTTCTACAAGATCCAGAACACATTCGGACTTGCCCACGTTGCTGTCGCCCACATAAAGCATACCGACGCCATAGACGTCGACCAAGCTGCCGTGAATAATAGCGTGCGGGGCAAAGAATTCTTCAAGAATACGCTGGGCAATCTTGTTGAATTCGTAAGTGTGAAGCGTGGTCGAGAACAGCGGGATGTTCAATCGATCGCACATGGCCTTGAGTTCGGGGTGCGGCATTTGCGAATGCGTCACCACCCACATCGGGGCCTTGAATACAGACAAGTTCTCAAAAACTTTCGCGCGGCCTTCGGGGCCAATCGATTCCAGATAGTTCCATTCAGTGTGCCCGACTACCTGAATCTGCTGAGAACTGTAAACTTTGGTATAGCCAGCCATGGCAAGACCCGGACGGTGAATACCGCTTTCGGCAATAGGGGCGTCCATGGCAGACTCGTGAGAATGGCAGGCCATTTGCAGGTCTCTGCCGTAATGCAAAAAAAAGTCCCGCACCAGGAGACGTTCCCGGTGCAGGATCTTTATGTCTTTTAATCTAGACTCAGCCACGATTGCAACCGGTTATACAACTTCGGAAACGGGCTGGGCACGGTGATCGTTCTGCTTGTCGTTTGCCTTCTTGAGCTGCACCTTAATGCGTTCGAGAGTTACATCAACTGCCTTGCCCATGTTTTCTTCGTCGGCGGAGGCAACCACCTGGGAGCCGGTAATGTTCACAGTAATTTCGCAATGACGCTGATGTTCAACTTCGTGGTCAAGGATAACGGAGGCACTGGTGATATTCGGGTAGAATCGAGCTAATTTATCCATTTCTTCTTGAATACGATCCTGGAGTCCGGCAGAAGCATTAAAGTGACGAGCAGAGAACTGAATATCCATAATATTAACCTCCTTAAAAAGGGTTTTCGTATGTATTGCAGAGCTTTTTGCTCCACGTCTAGAGTATATACATCTTTTTTTGTTCAAAAACAAAGTGTTTTTCAAAAATTTTCAAAAAAATTTATTCCAAATTGGAATAATTGCAAAAAAAGCAGTCTTTTTAGGCAAAAAAGGGCCTAAATGAGCTTTTTTCGCTTGCTAGCAGGCAACAAATGAAGTTCTTCTTCGCGGTATTTTGCCACCGTACGGCGTGCAACCTTGATACCCTGTTCCATCAATTTGTCTGCAATCGCCTGGTCCGAAAGAGGCTTTTTCTTGTCTTCTTCGTCGACAAGCTTTTTGATGGCATCCAGGATGGTTGCCGAGCTGAGTTCTTCGCCATCGGGCGAGGAATCTTGCTTGACACCCGAAGTAAAGAACTGCTTGAGTTCGAAAATGCCATAGGGCGTATCCACATACTTGCCGTTGACCGAACGGTTCACAGTACTCACGTCGCGCTTGATATCGTCGGCAATGTCTTGTTGCACCATGGGCTTCAGGAATGCCGGGCCCTTGGTGAAAAAGTCTTTCTGGCGCTTGAAAATTGCCCGCATCACAAGTTCCATAGTCGTGTAGCGGTTGTCGAGCGCCTTGATAAATTCGACCGCCTTAAAGAGGTGCGTACGCACGTATTCCTTGTCGGACTTAGATGCGCCCTTATCGTCGAGAATCGCCTTGTAGGTCTGATTCACGCGCAAGCGCTTTTGCATCGAAGAACGCACGGATTCGACTTCCATACGGCCATGCTTGTCGACCACCTTGAGGTCTGCAGCAATCGTCTGCACGCGCGAATTGGACAGCTGGAATCCCGGATGCGGATTCAGCTTAGCAAAGCTTGCAACAGCACGCTGCACATCTTCGGTCGAAACGCCCAAAGACTTTCCGATTTTGGCATAACGCAGAGCCAGCAAGTCTTCGTAGCAATTTTCAAGAATCTTGATGGCGAGCGGCGGAAAATTCGGGAGAGCGTATGCTTGAATCAAAAAGCATTCACGCTGGTTACGGGCGCCAATGCCACGCGGATTAAAGCCCTGCAACACATGCACCGCCTCACGCACCGGAAGCGAGCATTCCTCTAGCGGGACCTCGTTACGGAGCATGGATTCAATCTCGTTAATGTACGGATCATTCGACAAATGCACCGGAGCCACATCAGCAGGGACTTCTTGCAGGAATCCGTTTTCATCGAGAGAATCAATCAGGTATTCTACCAACGAGCGGAAATTCTTTTCAGAACAATTGCTTTCGGCCAGCTGTTCCAGCTGTTCGCGAGAGCCCGACCAAAGCAACAACTGGTCACGCAATTTGTCTTGAAGGCTCTTGCCGTGATCTTTAATGGGGCGGTCCCATTCATCGTCGGAATCGTTACCCACATTCAAGTCCTTGAAAGGCGCGTCTTCGTTCATGGAGCCGTCTTTCAAGTACTGTTCGTAATTGATATCGTTGCTGCCGTCCAAAAGGCTGCTGTCGCCCATGGCGCTGTCTTCGAGGCTAGAATAGTCGCCCGAATCGTAATCGTCAAAATCGTCTTTGACTTCGCGCAGTTCCGCTCCGGAATCCGGTAGTTCGTCTTCGTGAACTTCGCGTTCTTCCATCGGAGCAGCGTCATCAAGTTCCAAAAGCGGATTGCTTTCAAGTTCTTCTTTGATGGCGGTATCGAGTTCTAGGGAATTCTTCTGCAGAATGGTTACAAACTGCCTAAGCTGGGGCGAAAGATTTTGCTCCAGTCGCTGATTTGTACCAAGTTGAATCCCAATATCCACGAAGCCCCCTAACCTAAGCTAAAGCTATCGCCCAAGTAAATACGACGGGCTTCAGGGTCGTTCGCCAAGTATTCCGAAGAGCCTTCAGTAAGCACTTGACTCTTGTACATAATATAGGCGCGGTCAGTAATCGAAAGCGTTTCACGCACGTTATGGTCGGTAATGAGCACGCCCATGCCGCGTTCCTTAAGTCCCGAAATAATGGACTGAATATCAGCCACGGCAATCGGGTCAATACCTGCAAACGGTTCGTCAAGCAAAAGGAAAGACGGATCGCTCGCCAAGGCGCGGGCAATTTCCAAACGGCGGCGTTCACCGCCCGAGCAGCTCATGGACTTGGTTTTGCGAATGTGCGTAATCTTAAATTCTTCGAGCAATTCTTCGAGACGACGCTTGCGTTCGGAACGCTTCATGTTCTGCGTTTCAAGAATTGCCATAATATTGTCTTCGACGCTGAGCTTGCGAAAGATTGATGCTTCTTGCGGCAAGTAACCAATGCCGAGGCGCGCACGCTTGTACATGGGCTTGTCGGTCATCTCGATGTCGTCGAGGAATATATGGCCCGACTCCGGGCGTACCATGCCCACAATCATATAGAACGAAGTTGTCTTACCCGCACCGTTTGGTCCGAGAAGTCCGACAATTTCGCCCTGCGACACGCGAATGGACACGTCGCTCACCACTTGGCGACCGCCATAGACCTTTCTCAGGTGTTCCGTGCGTATGGTACTCACTAAATTTTTCATACACTCCCAATTTACAAATCTTTCGGCGGAACAATTGGCTTCTTGCGCATTTTTTTCATCTTATCCAAATTAGCTTTCATTCTCTCACTAGGAGATTTGTCGCCAGATTCCACTTTAAGCGAATCCGCCATCGCCTTCTTGTTGCGCTGTTCCTTTTCCATGTCGATATAGCGACCGCTTGCCATGGTCGCGCGCCCCAAAAGCTTGAGCGACTTGACCGCATTCTTTTGCGCATCGAACAGAATATGAATCGTATCGCCCGCAGCTTCGTTCTTGCCCGAAACAGAGCGGTCTTTTTTCACATAGAAATAGGTGCTTTGAGCCTTGCCCGACACCACCGCCTTGTCCATCTTGCCTTGATTAAAGTACAAGTCTAAACGGTCTCCGTCCATAAGGTTGCGATAGTCCTTGAGGTCGGTTTCGTAGAAGAATCCGCGGGCATTCAAGTTCACATAAAGGCGTTCAATCTTGTCGTTGTCGAACTGGGCGTAAAGCGTATCGCCAAAGGCTTCGGTCACACTGCCAGGGGCGTTTCTCTTGGGTTCTTCTTGCTGCACGCCGTGAGCGTTGCGGATCACAAGCGCCGACTTGAGTGACTTTCCAGTGGAGTCGAGTACCAAGAAAATAGAATCACCTGTAAGGTGGTAATTTTTCATGTCGCAAGTCGGGTGGCCCTTCATGCTAAGCCAGTTGTTCTTGCGGTCAAAATAGCCCGTATCGCAAGTGACAACCATGTCGTTCTGCGTCACCTTTACCGAATCAAAGGCTTGAGCAAAAGCATCTTTCTTGTTGTAAATAATGCGCCTAGCCGAAATCGTGACCGTATCGATTTTGCCGCTTTTCAATTTTTCATACTGATAAAGCTTAGGCTTTTGCGGCATGGTAAGAATTTCTTTTTCGCGGTCGTATTCCAGATACTCACCTGTAAACAAGTAGGAATCCGCCGAATCACCGGCAAACACCTCGTTCGAGGCGGTTGCAATTCCGGACTTCTTTCGATACCATCCATTTTGTGCCTTAATGTAGCCCGAAGGGTGCGTGAATAGGAAGCCACCACTGCACTGCACGCTCTCGTCATTCTTGTTCCAGAAGGCACGCTGTGTACGGAACTGGATGCTGTCATGAATAAAATGCACTCGCCCTTGCAGCAAGAGCGTTCCGCGCTTGCGGGCGACAGCAAGGCTGTCGGCATGTTTCATGATCAAGGGCGAGGTCTGTGCGGCGGCACTTGTCGCGAAAATCGCGACAAGGAGCAGCGGCAAAAGCCATTTCAAGCGAAAGCCGGAGCGATTGATCATTGCTCGTCCCTCGATTTCGCTCTGGCTCGGTTACCCCTATTCCTGATTCTATCAATAAACTTCTTTTCGGCTTTTACCGCTGCCGAGTCCCTTGAGGACTCCGCCGCATTCTGCGCTGCAGATTTTGCGGCATTGACAACCGCGCCTTTAGAAACATTTGCCGGAGGTGCAGGCGGTTGCGCAGGAGCGGTAGTAGTTGCCGGAGTCGGAGCTGGCGTTGGAGCAGGGGCTGGGGCCGCCGAAGGAGGTGCCGGATTTGCCGCCTGGGCGCTATCACGCGTTTCAATTTCCTTAGCCTGCGACTTGTCTTCTTCTTTCAAGCGGCGAGCTGCATCTTGGAAAATGCCTGTTACGTTCGAAAGAATGCGCCAGTTGTCCATGTGGGCGTCGCTCACAAAGCCACGACCTTGCAACACGTCGCCTTCTTCGCTCACCACGCGCACGTAGCTTTCAGTCGTCACCAAATTGTCGCCCTTGTTCCAAATCAAGGAGTCCGAACGCACCGAAGCACCCTTGGGCGTAAGCGCATACACATGCCCGTAGGCATACACGTAGGTAAACTTCAAATCCATACGGCCGGAATCAGCTCGCAAAAAAGCGGTACGTTCTCCGAGAGAATCGTAGATATCCACCAGCACCGGGCGCACAAACACAACTTCTTTATCGCCCCAACGTTCCAAATAGGCAGTCTTTAATTTCCAAGCGAGCACGCCCTTGTCATAACTATCCATGAGGGTCGTGTCGGTAAAAAGCATTTCGGGGCGTTCTACCTGCAACCAGGGCTTTTCTTCTTCAATTTCTTCGCAAGCGGTCACAACGAGACCGATCAGCAATAAAGGTATCAACGCCCACTTTTGAAGAATCATAGGCCAAATATACATAATTTGATTTTCTATTTTAAGCACATGAAACCTTCTATTCTCGGCTTTTTGAAGAATGCGGCGGCAAGTTTAGCCCCCTTCCAGAAACTAGTTCTTATTTCGCTTGCGGCTTGGGTCACGCATATTTTGCTTCGCGTACTGCTCCTGTTCCGCAGCAACCCTTACGGATTCCCGTTTGTCTCTAAACCGGACTGGTTCATTTTCCATGCCGTTTGCATTGATTTTCTGTGGATTGTGAACGCCCTCGTGGTATTCCTGATTTTAGGCGGAATCGTTTACCGAATCACCGCTAGCAAGGCAACAGTCAAAGCGATTGTCGTGAAAATCGTCACCGTACTCTACGCCGTATTCCACACCGCGATTTTGCTTTTGACGCTTTTAGATAACGAGACCCAACGATTCCTGGGCGGTCACCTGACCTTCGGGCTTGTCGACACCTACAAGGACACGTCCTCTATCATCGTGTTCTACGACTACGTGGCAAACGACCTTTCTGTACCGTACCTGCAGTTTGTGGTGTTGGCCCTCATGCTCCCGCTGACTTACGGTGTTTACCGACTGTTCTGCAAGTGGTACCGCCCGAACGACGGATTCTACGTGAAAAAATCCGTCATCGCAATGCTTGTATTCTACATCGCCTCTTACTTGTTCGTTTACTTTATCTGGACTGGCAACGCACGCATGACGAAGCTCCGTCCGGTTGTTGCACTAATTTATAACGATCTGTTCATTGCGAAAAAAACCGTCAGCCTTTCCGAAGCAGATCTGAATACTTACCGCACCGCTTACCAGAACTTGTGGCAAAAAATCGAAGGCGATTCCGACTGGCAATTCTCCGACGCCAAAGAAGGCAACGGGCTCCCGCTCTACCGCGTACCGAACGCAAGTCTCTTGAACAGTGAAAAACTCAAGGCCCAGCGTGAAATGCAGCCCAACTTTATTTTGGTGCTTATGGAATCGCAGCGTGGTCGCAATACGGGCTACATGAACCCGCAAATTCAGCCTTCACCCACCCCGTTCATGGATTCGCTCGCAGCCCATTCCCACGCATGGGTACGTATGCATACAAGCGGCGTTCCTACCACCGGCGGAGTGCTTTCGACGCACATCGGCATTCCTCACCATTCTCGCTTGGCTCAAGCAACTGACTTAGCCCACGTTACCATCCCAAGCTTTGTGCAGGTTCTGACAGAAAACGGCTACAGCACGCATTACATGTCGGCCGCCGACCCTGCCTGGGATAATCTGGGCGTTTGGATGTCCAAGTGGTACACCGCACAGCATTACAACCGCGAACGCGAAGATGATTCCACCTTCGTAGATCACGCCATTGAATATGTGCGCGATACGCTTTCTAAAGAAGGCAAGCCCTTCTTTGCCACACTCATGACGCGTTCGAACCACTATCCGTTCAACTTTGCCGCTGGCATGACCGACGAAGAAAAGAACCGCCCGTTGCAAGAACGCATCAACGTGACCATGAATTACGCCGACAGGCAAATTGCACGATTCATTCACGCTGTTGAAAACGAGGAATGGTATAAGAACACCTACGTGATTATTATGGCAGACCACGGATTCCCTCTGGGTGAAAACGGTGTTTCGACGATGAACGGTGGCGGATTTTCAAACATCAGTTGGATTCCGTTCTTTATTCACGGAAAGGGCTTAGAAGCCATTCGCGACACGATGACCGCAGCACAAATTGATGTCGCCCCCACTGTACTTGAACTCGCCGGTTTTGCAGTTCCGAACATATTCATGGGACATAACTTGCTGCGCGGAAATGTAATGAAGGCAGACTCTGTTGCCAATGATTCTGCCGCAGTCGATTCCACGATTAGCACCGAAGCAAAGGAAATTGCAGGCCTTTCGCTCGGCGCATACTCGGGCTATGCCGCCATTGGCCTTGACGGCTACCGCTTTATTGCGAAGTACCCCGCCCAAGATGAAACGCATATCTTTGCCGATAGCGACCTGCGCCAGGAAACCGAACTGACCGGCAAACTACAAAAAGAAGAGGGCCACTTGTCAGCGACCCTCGATACATTGCTCAAGATTTCAGACTACAGCCTAGAGCACGGGTTACTCTAGCGGAATCGTAGACTTCGCGTTTTCGAAATCCTCGACCGTATCGAGTTCGCAAGAGAAATAGTCCGACGCATCCAGAACAGAATACGTATGACCCTGCGGGATCATGCGTTCAAAGGCGAGTTCGTAGAACGTATTTTCCAAATGTTCCACGTTCATCATCTTTTCAAGTTCTGCATAAAGAGCGCTGGAGTAAGCTGCACCAATTTTTTCGATGCCGAGGCTTTCGCCTACAGCGGCCTTCGGGGAGCAGGTCTTGCTAATTTCAGAAATATTCCCGTCGGCGCCCAAGACAACCTTCATTTCTTCTTCGCCGAGTTCATGACGAATGAGCGTAAGCACGTTCGCCGCCTTGGACGCGAGCACGTTCTTCACGATTTGCGGGTCATAAAGCAGGTCGCTGTCGAGCAACAGAAATTTCTTGCCCGCAACCGCCTTGCCTGCAAGCCAAAGCGAATAAATATTATTCGTAGAATCGTAAAGAGCATTATGAATGAAAGTGACGCGAATGGAATCACCATAATGATCCTTCACGAAGTTTTCAATCATGTGATTCAGGTAACCCGTTACAATCACGAATTCCTGAATGCCAGCGCCCTTCAATGCGTCCATGGAGCGTTCCAAAAGCGAGCGACCCTTCACATCCAAAAGGCACTTAGGCGTGTTATCGGTCAGCGGGCGCAAACGCTTCGCCATTCCTGCAGCAAGAATTACGGCAATCATACGGCAGCACAACGCTTGATGGTGTCCACCACCACCTGAATCTGTTCTTTACGGCCTAAGGTAATGCGCAAGCAATCTTCGAGGCCCTTGTCGCTCATGAACTTGATCTTGTAATCCTGTTCGGCCATGGCCTTCTGCAAGGCTTCCTTGATGCGGGTCGGGTACTTGATCAGAATGAAGTTTGCGACACTCTTGTAAACCTTGAAGCCCGGGAGATTGCCAAGTTCTTTCTTGAACAGCTGGCGGTCCCATTCCATATCGTCGGCGACCTTGCGATAATGATCTTCGCTTTCGATAGCGGCCATTGCCACAGCTTCGCTAAAGCGGTTGTAGCCGAGGTACTTGTTGGCATAGCTCAGGAACGATTCATGACCCTTACCCATAAAACCGAAGCCCATGCGCAGGCCCGGGAGGCCGAAGAACTTGGAAAGCGTGCGAGAAATAATCAGGTTCGAATACTTGCTCACGAGCGGAGCAATGTAAGCGGTATCCGTCGTGATGAACGATGCGTAAGCTTCGTCAATCAGCACCATCGTATCGTTCGGGATATTTTCCATGATGCGGCCGATTTCTTCGGGCGTCAGGCAGTTACCGGTCGGATTGTTCGGAGAAGCGAGAAGCAACATACGCGGGTGAATCTTGTTCGTGAGCGCGATGACTTCGTCAACATCGTAGGCGAAAGTATCTTCTTTTTCGTGGAGCGGATACATTTCAAAAGAACCGCCACATTCACCGGCAATACGGTTATAGTACCACCAAGAAAATTCCGGAATCATGATGGTCTTGTTTTCGCCCACCATCAGGTAATAATGGACAGCGTTCTTGAGAATGTCTTCGCCACCATAACCGAGCAGCACCTGTTCTTCAGGCACGTTGTAAATTTCAGAGAGCTTTACCGAGAAAATGCTCTTTTTGCCTTCGTCATAAATACGGGTGTAAAAGCAGAGCTGTTCGGGGTCAAAATTCTTGACCGCGTCAAGCACCTTCTGCGAAGGTTTGAAGTTGAATTCGTTTCTGTCCAAGTAGTTCATATTTTACCTTTTACGGGGCCGGGCCCCGATTTCAAATTTCTTTCAAAATATAAGTTTTTCCTTATTTCCACCACACGTCAAGACCGTGATTGTAGCGTTTTTCTTCGGGCGGAAGCTGCATATAGTCGCGGTAGAATTCCGACAGGTAGTAATCATAGTTCTTGTAACCGCTAAATTTGCGGTTTTCGAACGGATAATCGACCGTTTCCGCAATTTTTTCCAAATCGAGGATACGGTCTGTTTTGGTATCGAAGAAGAGCGTTGCCACTCGGCCCGAATGGTTTGTCGGATAGCGGCGAATCACGCGTTCCACATAACGGCAGAAACGCTTTTTGCCCACAACGCAGGCAACGGCGTAGAAGAACCGCTTATACAAAAGCGTCCAGGCATCGTAACCCTTCGACTTAAAGTCCGTTGTAATAGCAAGCGTAATCACGCGCAAAAAGCTACAATACAGCACGAACGCCTTTTCCCAGAAACGGGATTTCGGAAGGCCATCAAGCGGGAAGATATCGACCCAGATACCCATTTCACCCTTATGGCGTTCCATCTTGACCGTAGTGCGGTTATCGTAGGCTTTGGCAAACGGATAAAAGTAACCATCGCAAGTGTCATCGACCAACGTGAGCCATTCCTTATGAGCAGGCGCATTCTTGTCCTTGAGAATGGCAATCAGCTTTTCATAGTCTTCGCGCAAAAGGCAAATGTCGATGTCATCGTCCCAAGGAATGTAACCCTTGTGGCGCACCGCCCCCAAAAGCGTGCCGTAAGCAAGGCTATACTTCAAGTTGTTTTCTTTGCAAATGCGTTCAATTTCGTCCAGAATGCTCATCTGGATTTCGCGACATTCTTGCTGTTCAATCTTTTTCATTTCGAGCTCCCCGATGTAATAGCATTACGGTCCTTGTCCATCTTTTTCTTGACCACAAGGCCATAAGCGCCCAAGGCCAAGAGAATCAAAACGTAAACGCCCGCCTTTTGGGGCATAGACAAGACAATCACCTGTGTATTGATGGCGATATAGAAAGCGACCAAGGCGATAATCCAACCCACCTGCGACAAGAGGCGCAAGGAATACGGTTGCAGGCCCATTTTCAAGAGGTAAATGTTATTGCAAATGATGGCGACCACATTGTAGCAAAGCATGGAAAGTGCTGCACCCACCAAGCCGAAGGTCGGAATCAGCAGGTAGCCCGACGCAAGCGCCACACCAAGCGAGATGATGTCCATAATGAGCGAATAAAGGCTCTTGCCCATTCCGTTCAAGACCACCAAGGACATGCCACCAAAGCCAGCCACCAAGTGCACCAAAAGCAAAATACCAAGCGTTTCCGGCTGCACAATGAAATCCTTACCTGCAATGCCCAAAATCAAATCTGGGAACAGCACGATAAAGAAACCAATCATAAGCTGGATAAAGGTGACCATGAAAACGCAGTAGCTGTAAACCGGCTTGAGGTCCGTCTTAAGGCGACCTTTGTCCATGCCCGCCACCACCGGCGTAAGAATCGGCGTAAAGCCCACGCGAATAGTCTGCAGTGCATTCGAAATCGTGACCATGATACCATAAGCACCCGCTTTTTCAGGTCCAAGGAACAGCATGACCATCCAGAGGCTCGAACGGATCAAGAAAGAGGACACAAATTCATCGACACCCAGCGGGAGCGAGTAGCGCAACAGCACCCAAGAAACGGTCTTGTGCGGGCGCAAAGGCATTTCGGGGAACTGACGACGTAACAGAACAAAATGCACACAGAAGCCCACCACCTGGCCCACCAAGAGACCAAGCGGAAGCGCATGCGGAATGCCCATAAAGTGGAGCGCAATCGAAGTGGCCGGAGCAAGCGTCACTGTCAAGAAAGAATTCACGAACACCGCATTTTGCGGGCGACGATTTCCTTCAGATGCGGTACTGAAAACGTACGTACCCACATAGAACAGGAGCGACAACGCATACCACGGAAGTTCCTTGGAAATGTAGGGCGTAAACGAGCCCACAAAAATCACCGCGGTGCAAAGAATTGCAATAGCCGCCGAAATCCAGAAGGATTCCATAATACCGTCGTAACGGGGACGACCCTGCAAGCCATTTTGTGGCAGATACCAATACAGACCCTTATCGAGGCCGAGTGTTGCCGAATGCGCAATCGTCAAAAGGAGCGTCTGCGCCGAGACAAAGATTCCAAATTCGGCGGCGCCAAAAATACGCGCCATCACAAAAGTCAAAAGCGGTCCGCAAACCTTGAGGATTGTCCCCACCACGTTTACGATCATCGCCTTTTTTAAGAACTTACTGTCTGTTTCCAGATTTCCCATAATCGCTCGCAATATAGAAAAATACACCCCGCCCCCAAAGCACATTTGGGCTAGGAACAGTAAGTAGTCGATGATTAGGCGATTTACAAGGATGAATTACACAAGTTACCCGTAAAAAAATGCTATCTTCACTACCATGAGCAAAGATGTAAAAAAACAGCCGATTAAACACACATTTCCCTTTTATTGGTTGGTTTTTGCTGCAATTCTCATTGTCGGACGTTTTGCGCTATTGTGTATACTTTACATGATGGACACCCCCACGGGTTCATCGCTCGTGCCCGATTACAACCGCTTTATATGGCATACGCTGTACGCAGAAATCGGTTTTTCTTCGGCACTTGCACTCCTGTTTTCAGGACTGACTCTTGCATTCCATAAAAAGAACCTGAAAGCAATCAAAATAACCGCCATTGTTTTCGCGGCTATTTACCTCGTACTCAGTGGAGTCGATGACGAATTGCAGCGTTGGATGAGTCAGAAACTCTCCTTATCGTTTATCAAAACCTATACGTATGCTTGGACCGATTCGACGCTCGTTTCAAAAATCGCCCTAGGCGGTCTTGGACACTTCTTGCTGACCCTGGGTATAGTCATACTTTCCATAACGGGGCTTATTGTTCTCGCTAAAAAAGCAACCCCGATTAAGATTGGTTCCAAAACAATCGAAAGAAAGCTCTACATTTCTACAGGCATCATTTTTGTTCTTGCCGCATTAGGTTGCACTTCACACTTGTGGTACAACTATTCGCAACGCCGCTGGGACCGCATTCGACCAGTCGTATACAATCTGGCAGAAAATTTATTCGAAGATGTCGGCTTTGAAAAAGAGCCCGAGAACCTTCGCGAAGGAATTGCCCTTTTAGGCGGAAACCCGGATAAGGAATATCCGTTCTGGAAAGAATCGACCAACGAACAAAAATCTATCGAAGAATTCAAGAACAAGTCTCTCGAAGAAAAGCCCGATATTCTTTTGATGACAATCGAATCGCTTCGCGGATGGACATTCGACATGCGAATCCCTGCCAACTGCGAACGTTTCCCCAACATTTGCAAACTTTCCCAGAACAGCCTGTATTTCCCGAACACTTACAGCGTAGGCAACCCCTCTGTAGAAGGCCTTTTGGGAATCATGACCGGCGTAATCAGCCTCCCGACAAAGACTCTGTTGCGCGATTTCCCGAACACAAACCTTAGAAGTTTTTCTGAAATACTTTCAGAAGCCGGATATTATTCAGAAGTCATTCTTGGCGCAGACCCTCGATTCGATAACGAAGAATCTTGGTACAGCAAGTGGTTTGACTACCATGAATTCAAGCAGGAATACGCAGACGATGTTTCTTCGGCAATACGCTTTGTCGAACGTTACAAGGAACGCCCCAAAGACAAGCCCACGTTCTTCCATTGGATGAGTTTGTCGATGCACACCCCGTTCACCCTGCCCAAGAAAATGGGTGAAACTCCGCCGAATATTGATGACGCCTACCTTAGAGCCGCCGTTTACATGGATAGCGCAGTAGGCATTATTCTAGATTCCTTGGCAAACGACCCTCGCTTTGAAAACACGCTTATCATACTGACCGGAGACCACTCCGCACCGAACGGGCGCCAACAGCAAGATGCAGAACGAATCGGAATGGCAAGCGAAGGCTTCACCTGGATTTCGCTTATGTTCAAGGGGCCAGGCATTACTCCTTCGACTATTCCCAACGTAACATCGCAACAAAACATTGCTAGTTCTGTCATTGGATATTTAGGGTTAGACGTATCGAACCATTTTATGGGAGTCGACCTAATTAACAACCCGCTTCACGATACAAGTATTCAACCGATTTATTCATTCCGTTACGGAACAATGGCCATGAGGCAAGACTCTACAGCCTATTACGTTTTACCTGTTGACGGAACCGGAAACGCGATTGCTCAAACGGTCTACCTAAACCCGACCTGGTACACCGACAATACCGTGAACAGCTTTGTCACAGGAGAACCTGTCACAATTGCGCAAGACTCTTTGGAAACAATTACAAGAAAAATGCGAACAGCGGCAAAAGCATGGGAATACATTGTTTATAAGAACAGGATTATGCCGCCGAACAAGCAATAACGAGAGAAATTATGAACCTAATCAACAAATTTTCGAGTTGGTACATTCCTCTTATCTGCAAGCACCAATACAAGGCTCTTGCATTTTACCTAATCTTGGCACTCTTATGCGCCATCCCCATTCTCTTTAAGCCTGGTCTCAAACTGGATGCCGACCTATCGCACTTGCTGCCCGAAGGCACCCCCAGCGTTAAGGCCCTTGAAGAGTCTTACCAGCGATTCGGTTCTACTGACCAGTTCATGATCGCCATCCAAAGTGACGACGTTTATCTGGTCGCCGCCTTGCAGGATTCCATACGCGAATACATCCACAAGAACTGGCAAGGTGATTTCGTTTCGACCCAGGTCGACAACGAAAACCAATTCTTCATGGATAACGCCCTGCTTTATTTGCCCATAAAGCACCTTGAAAGAATCCGCGACAACCTGGAAGACCTGCAACTCGAAATCGGCCGCAAAAATGGTCCCCTGGTCGTTGACCTTCTAGAAGCATCGTCTGCAGACTCCGCATCGACTGAGAAAAAAGAACGCGTTTGGTTCAGCGCCGACATTCCTCAGGAACTTGGTCTCCCCGATGAAGCCGCAGGCGCATTCGATTCCTTCTTCAAGAAGAAAAACGAGAATGCCTCTATTGATGGCAAAGAATGGCACAAGAAAAAGCCCGTACCCGTTGCCCTGAGAAACCGCTTTATCGGTTGTCCGCCTCCCGACAGCACCGGAAAAATCTTGTTCAACGGCGTTGTAAACGCCAAGCTTATCAAGCCCTCGACCGACTACGAATTTGTAACTCACATTCTTGCCCGTACAGACACCCTGCTCGCCTACTTCAGCAACAAGACTTATCCGGTTCCTACCCGCTTTTCTGTAGAAGGCACTTACGAAGGACTTAAAGAAGTCGACGAAGTCGCAAACGATTCCATCTTCTCTTTTGCTATTAGCCTTGTTCTGATTATCATCCTCACCATCTTCTTCTTCAGAAGTGTGAAGGGCCCAATCTTGGTGACCGCCTCGGTGCTTTACGCTTGCCTTCCGACTCTTGCATTTACAGCCCTGTTCTATGGCAAGCTGAATCCCTTTACCGTATTTGTTGCCTCCATTATCTTGGGTATCGGCATTGACTACGCTATCCATATTTTGGGAACGTCGCAAAAGTTAATGCGCACGTACGCCACCCTCGAAGAAGTCCTGGAAGCTGCTCAACGCAAAATGCTCAAGCCATTTGTGCTTGCAAGCTTTACCACGATTGCAGCTTTCCTTACACTTTTGGCGGCCCACTTCCGCGGCTTCTATGAATTTGGCGTGGTAGCCTCGATGGGCGTGCTGTTCAGCATGCTCACCTCGGTCCTTGTACTTCCGGTATTCATCAAGTGCATGGGCGGTATCCCGAAGGCTCCCGATAACTCGCTGCTGCCAAAGTCTTGGGACGAAGCGAAAATCCTGCGTTTCTTCAAGTATGCAGCCTTTGCGGGTTTCGCCCTCGGAATCGTTTCGCTCTGGTTCGCTCAAGACGTAGACTTTGAACATAACCTGCGTAACTTGCGCCGCGTTTCAACAGAAAAAACTCAAGTAAAGAAAGGTATCCGCACAGGCGTTACAAGAATCAACAACCGTTCTTCTTCTACACCTGCCGCAGTCATGGGTAGCTCCTCGAAGCAGCTCGACCTTCTTTACGACACATTGATGGTGCGCCTGCATGTAGAACACGATTCTACCCTTCGCAGTTTCCTCACCCTCAAGACTTTCGTTCCGCCTCAGGATTCACAAGAAAAGCGACTCGAAGTCATCGAAGAAATCCGCGACCTTGTAGACGCACGCGTGTTTGACCGAGCCGAAGGCGATGATTCTGCAAACGTTGCAAATCTGCGCAAGCTCGCCAGCATCGAAAAAACATTTACTGCCGAAGACATTCCTGGTTGGGCTTTGGACCTGCTTCGTGAAAAAGACGGTAGCTATGGAAAGATTGGCTTTATTTACGGCGATTTCCCGAGCTGGGACGCCAAGGCTCTACACCGTTTCCAGGAGCGTTACAGCCACTGGAACTTTGACGGCGAAGACCTTCGCACCTTCTCTTCGCAATTCATTCTTTCCGACGTTATTGACTTGGTCAAGAAGGATAGCTTTAGACTTGCGCTCGTCATTATCCTCGTCATTTTCGGCACCCTCATCATTTCCTTCCGCAAGCCCAAACTATTCTTGGCGGGCTGTGTCTCGTTTGGTATGGGTATTGTCTTGACGCTTGGACTTCTCGGGTTCTTGACAGACTTCTTTGAATTCGGAAAGATTAGCATTTACAATGTGATTGTGATACCCATGACACTCGGTATTGGCATTGACGCCACAATCCACATGATTACCTCTTGGATGTCCGACAAGAACTTGACGCTCCGTCAGTTAATGGACACTACCGGCCGTAACGTGATGGCCAGTTCCACTACCACCATCGCAGGCTTTGTCGGGTTCTTGTTCACCACTCACCGTGGTCTCAAGGGCATTGGCGACCTTGCATGCCTCGGTATAGCTATGTTCCTTATCACAAGTATCATCTTCAGCATGTACTTGTGCGGAAGCTGGCTTAAAAAGAATAAAGGTTAAACCTTCAGAATAAAATTCACCGTTTCTTCGAGATCGGCGATCTGACGGGTATGCACTTCGACATAGCGCTTGGGCGCACGGGCCGCATACTCGTCATAAATTTTAGAATCAAGCAATTGCACTAGGCGGTTCTTGATTTCGCTTACAGAATACGGGTCAAAGTACAGCACCGCGTCACCGCAGACTTCAGGAATCGAAGTCGTACCGCTTGCGGCCACAGGCACGCCGTAGCGCATGGACTGCACCGGCGGATAGCCAAAGCCTTCGTTCAAGCTCGGGAATACAAAGGCGTAGGCATTCTTATGCAGGAATTCCAGTTCCTTGTTTTCGACATAGCTGAGTAATACAAAACGGTCTTTATGCTTGAGATGGCGCAAGTAAGCTTTGGGGTTTGCGGCCCCGGTAATCACCATCTTAAAATCAAACGGCTTGCCCTGCGACTGATACATACCGACTAGTTCATCGAAAGCCATCGCAGCACGCAGGTTATTCTTTTCCCAGCGGGCGCCGCTCGTGAGTAAGAAATACTTTTTCGCAGCGACTCCCGGCGGCAAGAATCCTTCGGGTTCGTATGCCGTCATAGGGCTGTAGAAAACCGGAATTTCCAAATCCAGAAGTTCCGGGAAGAACGACTTGATGGAAGCACGGCTATGTTCGCTCACCGTAATAGTGCGGGCCTTGCCTTCGGCCATGCGCTTGGCCAAATCCTGGTACTTGGGTTTGTAGTAATGCTTTTTCCAGCTTTCGCGGTAACGGACCAACGCTTCGAACTTCTGTCCGAGTTTTTTGGCGAAACCGACACCGGCCCAGCTGTACTGCATTTCGAGAGCGCGCACACCATGCCAAGTGAACACGAAATCCTTGACGTTAATGTCCCACTTTTTTTCGAGCGAGTAAAGCGGGGTATAAAAGGTATCAATCTGGTTTTCGTCGATAATCTGCTGCGGCAATTTTTCGTTGATATCGAACAGCGGAATGTTCTGCGTTTTGCAGGCATCGAGAATCATAGGATCCAAGTACTTTTTGCCGTCGTAGGCGCAGCTGAATTGCACACCGCGCTTGACCAGCGCCCAGAAAATCACTTCGCCGTAGGAACCACCGCCGTGGAACTTGGCACTATGAATCGGCTGTACTGCGACCAGATTGAAAAGCAGATTCATGCTACCTCCCCAAGATTTTTCCGAAAACTCTCAAGGGAAGTACTAGAATCGGCATGTGCTTGTAGATCCAGGCGAGCGACTTGGCGAAGGCGTAGCTGCGGATAATGTAGGCGCCACCGGCACCCACCTTGCGAGTCTGGAATTCAAATTCTTCCTTGGCGTGGGCAATCACGTCGTCATAATATTCGTTGATGGAAATGCTCTTGTCAGCGTCGACCTTCACCGGAATATTTTTCAGGTTGGTGTAGAAGTCCTTGCGCAAAATTTTCGGCAAGAACAAGTCCATGCTGGCGGGCACCTTGTGACCACGGGTATCGATGATTCGCGAGCCAAAGAAGTGCAGCACCTTCGCCGTCGGGAGGAACCTGTTGCCGTAAGCCAGCTGGCAGTTCCAGCCACCGGGCATTTTCTGCGTCACATAGCCAAACTTGAAGTTCGTTTCGGCGAGGCTTGCCATGTCGTACGGGAAATTCTTGGACACGCAATAGAGCCAGAGTTCGTGCCAAGTTTCAAAGAACTTGTGGGCTTCGGGAGTGTCTGCAGCAAACATCACGCCCCCGTTAAAGATTTCGTCGTTCAGAATCGGCGAGAAGCCCATCATTTTCGCGTTGTTCAAAACCTTCTTGCGGTTGATGGCCTTCGAAAGATTGGTGTGGAAATCGAGCACCGCATAAATGCCGCCCTTCCATTCTTCGGGAATCGAGAGATCGCCTACAATAGCAATGTCGGAATCCATGTACAGAAAATCGCCGTCGACGACATTGCGCATGACCGTCTTGAGGTAACGGGAGCGGAGCATGGGCGTGAACTTTTCGTCGAGGGTGAGCACCTTGAGTTCATCGACCGCATCTTTAAGGACCGCACGTGGGCCGGTCAGAGTCGCCGCCGTCTTGTCGTCGGTCAGGAGCGTTACGAAAGCGCCCGGGTTATGGACGCGGAGAGACGCAATCGCCACCAGCGTCTGTTCACAGAAAAAATCCTTCGGGGAACTAGTCAGAACAAAAAGGTACTTTGTCATGGGTCAAATATACCTTTATTAAACGAAAAACTCCGAGTCCCTCATCGGAAATCGGATAAATTGCAAAATCTTGCGGTTAATTAGCCTGCCTTAGCGGCTTCGAGCTTGCTGATTTCGCCAGCCTGCTTGTCGCAGAGGTTTTTCAGGTTGCCGATTTCGGCATCTTTCTTGGCGACCTGGTCCTTGAGGTCTTCGCACTGGGCGGCATAAGTCTGTTCGGACTCGATGCGGGAGCTCAGTTCACTCTTGAGGCTATCGATAGAACTGCGAAGCGTTTCTGCAGCGTTTTCGGCATCCTTAAGGGCGGAGCTGTCGCAATCGCAAGAATCATCTTCATCGTCGCAAAGGGCCTTAATTTTCTTGGAAGCGGCAATGGCGGCCGCGGCACCTACAGCAAGACCCACAATAAAACTTGATGCTTTCATATTTGCTCCTTGGAAAACTTTTCCTATAA
Organism: Fibrobacter sp. UWB10; assembly: GCF_900182935.1. Lineage (NCBI taxonomy): Bacteria > Pseudomonadati > Fibrobacterota > Fibrobacteria > Fibrobacterales > Fibrobacteraceae > Fibrobacter > Fibrobacter sp. UWB10. The sequence continues at coordinate 781,544 of NZ_FXUE01000001.1, forward strand.
TATCCATTCTGAAAATAGAAAAATCAAGTAAAAAAAGGAACTTTTTCACGCAAAAGACCCTCTGGATTGCTCCAGAGGGTCTTTGCAGCGGGAAGAGCGAGATTCGAACTCGCGATAGGATTAAGTCCTATACGTCCTTAGCAGGGACGCGCCTTCGGCCAGCTCGGCCATCTTCCCATCTTGGGGACACAAATTTTAGATAAAATTCAGTAAAATTTCAAGGGTATCGACCCAAAAATGGCAAATTTAGCCCCATAATGGCACTTTTTTTTACATTACATGGAGCGAAAAACCAAATTTTCTAAATTTTATATATGCGTCACTTCTCCAAATTGTTCAAAATCGTGGCCGCTTTCGCTTTAGTCGGCCTCATTTGCTGCATTCCCGCCTACATCGTAGTATTCAAGATACTCCCGACCCAGGATCCGGACAACCAGTTCAACCGTTCCACCATCCTGCAGGTGCTTTCAGGCGAAACTCGAGTCTATTATAATGATGGCGAAGAACTTTTGGGCGCCTTCTTTGACGCAAACCACCGCGTGTACGTACCTTACGGTGATATTCCGGCCAATATCGTGAACGCCTTGATCGCCGCCGAAGACGCCGGCTACTGGACGCACTCCGGATTCAGCATTTACGGCTTTACCCGCGCCATGATTTCAAACATCAAGAGCGGGCACATGCGCCAAGGCGGTTCTACGCTGACCCAGCAGACCGTCAAGAACATTTTTGGCCGTGAAGAACGAAGCATCAAGGAAAAGGGCAAGGAGCTCATTAATGCGCTCCGCATGGAAAAGCACTTTAGCAAAGAAGACATCCTGGAATTCTACCTGAACCAGTTCCACGTTTCGGGTACCGGAAAGGGCGTAGCTATTGCCGCCCAGTACTTCTTTAACAAGGAACTCAAGGACCTGACACTTGCCGAATGCGCCTTTATTGCAGGTTCGGTGAAGGGCCCGTTCAACTACGACCCGTTTATCCAGCGCAACGCCGAACGCCGCGAAAAAGCCTTGGCCCGCGGCAAGGAACGCTTGGAATACGTACTCGGCCGCATGGTCGAAGAGAATTACATTTCTGAAGAAGAAATGAACGAAGCACTCGCTAAGCCGCTGGAATTCAACCACGGCAACTTCCGCTTTAGCGTGAGCACCATGCTCGACCGCATTGAAGAAAAGCTGGACGGCGAATTCTTCCAGAAAAAATTTGAAGCCGAAGGCATCGAAGACTGGCGCAAGGCTCAGCTTTCGATTACTACCACAGTAGATGCCCGCAGCCAGGACGCAGCAAAGACTGCTTTGCAGGCAAACATCAGCGGACTCCAGATGCAGCTCGGTGGCTTTGTGCTCCCGAAGGCCCAGTTTGCAAACCGCGCACAGACGGCACGTAAGGGCGACTACCTGTACGGCACTGTCGACAGCATCATGGTCGATGACCAGGGCGGTCTCAAGGCATTAACGCTCAACTTCGGACAGCTCAAGGGTTTGGTTTCGGAAGCAGCCGTGAAGGACTTTGCGAAAAAGGCCGGCGGCGATGTGAACAAGATTTTGGCACCGCAGCTCAAGAAGGGCGCCATTCTTTTGGTGAGCGTGATGGATGACAAGATTGTCGACGGATTCGCTCCTTGCCAGATTGAAACCGAACCCGTGTTGCAGGGCGCTCTTTTCGCCATTCAGAATGGTAACGTCGTCGCAAGCCAGGGCGGTTTCCACAATACCGGATTCGACCGTAGCTTTAAGGCCGTGCGTCAGCTGGGTTCTAGTTGGAAGCCGATTCTTTACGCGCTCGCCCTCAAGTACCACTGGAATTATCTGGACATGCTGGAAAACGACTTCAACGTTTTCCAGTTCACGAACCAGTTCTACTTCCCGCGCCCGGACCACAAGAACAAGGGTGATGTCGTAAGCATCGCTTGGTCTGCCACGCGTTCTGAAAACATCGCCAGCATTTGGCTCTTGGAACACTTGCTCGATAAACTTTCGCTTGAAGAATTCTACGACATCGCCGCCGTGAATGACATGGCCCGCCACGAAGACGAAGACACCAAGAAGTTCTTTGAACGCTTGCGCGACAAGTACGGCCTGATTCTGAAAGAAGACACCAAGCGCGAAATCGAATTCACCAAAGCCCGCGACGCTCTTGCCGAACGCTACAGGCTCGAAGGCAAAGACGACAAGGCCCGCGATGTGCTGAACCTGCGCTACGGAACCTTCAACGATGTCGCCGTAAAGCAGTCCAAGAAAGACGCCAAGACTCTTAGCTTTATCAAGCACAACTACAAGCGCTATTCTGAAATCTTGCGCGAACGCCAGGCACAAGAACTTGACCCGACGATTGAGCTCCCGCCGCTGGATTCCGTAGTGTTGCTCAACCACTTTACGCTCGCCGACATGAAGCGCCTTTCGACCATGATCGAACCTGTGGATAGCGAAGTGGATTACTTGGATGCAGAACACCTGCGTTACTGGCCCGATTACAGACGTTCGCTCGCCTTTGCCGAATACGCACGCTTCGCCAAAGAAATCGGTATTCACCAGAAGTTGCAGAAAGTGTTCAGTATGCCGCTCGGCGTGAACGACATTACGCTGGCTGAAATTTCGACTGCTTACCAGACGCTCTTAACCGGTAAGGTATTCAAGTGCTTGGATGGTGACTGGACCGATCCGTGCTTCATTAAGGAAATCAAGAACCGCGACGGCAAGGTGATCTTTAGAAACAAGAGCGAAAGCAAGGTAGTGCTCGGTGATTCGATTACCTCGCAGATTGCAGTGATGTTGCATTCCGTGTTCACGAACGGTACCGCTCGTAGCCAGTACACACACATTACGGTGACCTCGCCGGATAAAGCCATTACGCTGCGCTACCCCGCCCTCGGTAAGACCGGTACTACGAATGATTACCGCAACGTGGCCTTCCTTGGCGCACTCCCGACTTACGTGAATGAAAAGAATGGCATTGCCACCGACTCCGTGATTGCTATCGGTAGCTATGTGGGCTTTGACGATAACAAGCCGCTGAAATCTGGACGCACGCGTATTGCAGGCGCCAGCGGTGGTTTGCCGCAATGGGCTGACTTTGCCAAGAAAGAAATCAACATTTTGGGTCTGCCCGAAAAGATTGACTTCCTCGACATTTCGATGCTTGCCGCCGGCGAAGTTCCGCTGGTACTCCCGAACGAACGCGGCCAGCTGACCGTTGACCCGATGACCGGTAGCATTATCGCAGGCGGTAGCGCCGAACAAGGTCGCCCGCTCCCGTGGATCGAAGTTCCGGGATTCACGCCGCCGCAGGTTCACGCCGCGGCCGCAGAAACCGCCGCTGCTCACGGCATCATGATCAGTTTGCCCATGCCGACAGCAGCTCCCGCAGCATCAACCGATTCTACAAATGTAGCCGAAGCTACCCCGAGCGCACCTGCCGAAGGAGCAACCGCGGAAGGCGCTACTACGCCGACAGTTCAACCACAGCCCACGCAGCCGGCACAGCCGAAGGCTGCCGCTATGCCCAAGGACGACGACTGGGATTTGCCTGAAGGCTTTGACAGCAAGAACGCCTTTGTGCCTATTGAAGCAGACTAATTTGTAAGAATTTGGCCGTTAACAGAACTTAGCGAAAGAAGAAAAAATGCGAATCAAAATCCTTAGTTTGTTATCAGCAAGTGCTTTTGCGCTGACGGCGTGCGTCGGCAATGCACCCTCTCCCGAAACAGAACCGACCAACGTTTCTGCTGCAGAACCTTCTGAACAAGAACCGTCCAGCATTCCGTCGAGCGATTCGTCGCTTCAACCGGAATCTAGCGAACAATCGGGTGTATATTTCAATTCGCAGGCACTCGATGACCACCGATTGGCTACCCCGGAAAATATTCCGACTGTCCCCGATTACAGCAGTTCTTCGAGCAATGGCCAAACAAGCGCCGCAATTTCCGACCCGTACACAGCAATTCCTGCTATTGTCCAAAGCATTTTTGATTACGCCAACACCTTGTACCAGGCAGGCTATACCGATTCCGCAAGCGCCTACCTGGAACGTTTCCGCGTCATCAAGCCCTTGTGGGAACAGTGGGAATCCAAGGCCGATTCCATGCTAAATGAATTCGGAAAGACTCGCGCCGAAAAGGCAAAAGCATTCGAGCCGATGGTATTCCAGATTCAGAACATGAACCGCGCCAATTCCGACTACGGTCTTGTGGCACAAACCGCAGACAGTTTGATTGCGCTAGCCCCGGGCGATTCCCTGACACAATGGGCCAAGGCACAAAAGAGCGTTGCCTACAAGAACACGCTCACAAAAGCAAAGAAGGAATACGCCACCATCAAGGATTTAGCGGACAACCAAGCGCAATTCGCTGAAGCCGAAAAGCAGGCTCTTACATTCCAGATGCGCTACCGCGACTTCGAAAACGACCTGCACATTCAGGCGCTCATCGACCACATTCGCGAACTGGCGCAGGCAAATGATGCAGCAGCCACCAAGTATTGGGAATCGCACGACCCGGCACAGGCTCTCGCCAAGGCAGACACGCTCTTGCAAAAGGAAAAGTTCAACGAAGCCAAGGAACTTTTGATGAAGCTGAGGGCAAGCAAGCTCCGCAAAGAAGCCAACGAGCTCTACACAAAGCTTGCAGATGCTTTCTGCACCAAACAGCGCAAGACAACAAGTCAAACTTTTGCCAAGGCACAAAAGCAAAAGGATGCCGCCAAGAAGAAAAAGTTGTTGCAAGACGCAATCGCACCGCTTGACAAATGCCTGACGGAATATCCGGACAATCCGCAAAAGCAGAAAGTCATTGAAAACAAGCAGTTCCTAGAGCAGGAATTAGGGAAATAAGCTACAGCTCTACCAGAATTCCCGCCTGCACGTAGGCGTAGCCTTTGCCGTCGTGGTCAAGGAACTGGTAGCCACCCATTACCATGATGGATGAGAAATCACCATTCTTGATATCAAGGCCACCTCCGGCACGCCAGAACATTTGGTGATTCGAGCCGCATAAATAGCCCCAGTCACCTGTAGCCACAGGCAAAACAGTGCTTCCGATAGGCAGGCGAACCCACACGCTACCCGATACCGGAATCAAGCTCACGTTATCGATTTCTTGATAACCCGTGCCAATACCGAAAAAGAGCATTTGATCAATCGGATACCAAAAGTGACCGAATATGTTCAAGTTGAACTTGCCCATTTCGCTCACATGATTGACGATGCCACCCTGCACATCCATGGTAAATGCACTTGCCGGCATAACGGCAAACGCTAAAGCCAACAGCAGGGATTTAAACGTCAAGTTCTTCATGAATGCCACACGGATTGGATTTTACTCACGTAAAATCAAATTATAAAATTTACTCGTCGCTGCGGGCTTCGCGAGCCCAACCGCCGCTCTTTTCGGGTTTGAACGCCATAAAGAAACCTTTAAGCATGGCGTAGTTCATCGAGAGGAAGTAGTAACCGCTCGGCACAATCTTGAAAGCCGCAACCAGCAAGGCAAGCGACATCGCGCCAAAGAAAATCTGGTAGAAGAGTCCGCTTGTAAGCAAGAGCGCGTTAGCGATATACAGCAAAATCAAAATGTGCGGAGAGAACCAGCGCAGAATCTTGTGCGAGAAGAACAAGTAGGCAAGCAGCGGGTGCAGCGGATTCAACAGCGGCAAATAAGAGAACAAGAAGTTAAAGTTCGCGCGGCCGATACGCACCTTACGGCGGAATTCACCGCTCGATTCCTTAGACGTCTGTTCAGTACCGATAGCGCTTGTCACGAACGTGCAGTAATAACCTTTTTCAAGCACCTTGGTTGTCACAAAGAAGTCATCCATGACGCTCTTCTTGATCGGCAGTTCCGTATACAAGTTGCGGCGGATTGCATAGAGGGCGCCGTTGCCACCAATCAGCATATCGAGCACGCCTTCGAACTTCTTGATTTCAGATTCCAAATCCCAGTAAGAACTTTCGCCGCGACCCAGCGTAGAGCCGCTCTTGTCCGACAGAATCAAGTGACCGCAGGCGCAACCGATTTTCTTGTCTTGGAACGGAATCACGAGCTTGCGCACCACATTCGGGAAAAACATCGTGTTCGCATCGCAAAAGAGCAAAATGTCATTTTTCGCAATCTTGTTCAAGCGATTCAGCATAGCGGCCTTGCCCGCATTCTTGGGAGCCTTGACCAGCGTGATCCCCTGCGATTCGTAGCGAGCGACAATTTCGGCAGTTTTGTCTGCAGAGCCATCATCGCCAATCAAAACTTCCAGTTTGTCCTTGGGGTAATCGATTTCCAGAATGTTCTGAATCTTGCGTTCAATCACCGCCTCTTCGTTGTAGGCAGAAATCAGAATCGATACCGTCGGGAGTTCGACATTGCCCTGTTCCGGAGCCTTGCGACGCTTGAAAATTTCACTCACGAACGGGAGCGTCATCGGGAACAGCAAATAGCCATGCACCAACAAAAAGAGCATCGCCCAGAAAACCACTTGTACATAAAAAAGGAATTGTTCGTTCATCGAGACATCCACTCCTTCTCTTTTTCAAGGAACTGGTACAGCATGTATTGCAACTCTTGCGGCGACATAGAATCAGTCACCGTCAAAATACTCATGCCCTTCGGGGCAACAAGCACGAAAGCCGGAAGCGCATTCAGTTTCCATACATCAAAATAGCAACGTTGCACCGTTTTCTTTTGGCCGTCGCACATAATGGAATCCTGCGATTCGGCATTGAGTTTAACGGCATAAAAGCGCGTATTCAAAAGCGAAGCCACCGTGGGGTCGCTGTACACGTTTGCTTCCATCACGCGGCAAGGAATGCACCAGTCCGCATACAAATCCACAAAAATCAGCTTCGGTCCCGTCTTCGCCTTTTCAAGCGCTTCGTTATAATCCATCCAATGCACCAAGGATTTTTTAGCAGCCTTCTTGGCAGGCACCGCATCGTTCAGGGGGGCGGCAAAAGTAACCGATGCGCAAAGCACCACAAGCACCAACAAGCGTAAAATCAATGTACACCTCCCTTATGCGCAGGCATTTGAGGCATCATTTTTTTCGGGCCGTTTCCTTTCGCCGGCGTATTTTCTGCCGTCGCATTCGGTCCCGGCGGAGGCGCCAGCAGAGAATCGATGCGAGCGGTTACCGCTTTCTGGAACGGCACCCACTGGCGTTCATCATTCAAGATTTCGTCAGTTTTCGCAAGGAACTGTTCGCGCGTGTAACCTGCGGCCTTCAAGGCATCTTGGCGCACCAAGCGACCCACTGGGGAATCCTTGCCATAGGTGATTTCAGCCACGCGCAATTCGACAAACAAGTCAACGAACTTCTGGTCGACCGAGACTTCGCCGCTACAGCCGCCCATGCCGAAAACAGAAAACAAAAGAAGCGCAACGGCAAAAACCGCACGCGCCCCCATCGTCTTGTTTTCGACTAAAGCCATAGACACCTATCTTACTGGTCGTTTTCTTCCAGAGCGTTTTCGAAAAGGCCTTCCACGTATTCAGCCTTGCTGAAAGGCACCAGCTGGTCGATTCGTTCACCCATACCAATCCAGCGGATAGGAATCTGCAGCGAGCTTGCAATCGAAAGCACTGCGCCGCCACGGGCCGTACCGTCGAGCTTGGTCACCACAAGGCCGGTGAGCGGGAAACTCTGGTTGAAAATCTTCGTCTGGTTGATGGTATTCTGTCCGGTGTTGCCGTCGATTACAAGCCACATGTCGTGCGGCATGTCGGGGCTTACCTTCTTGATTACGCGGACAATCTTCTTGAGTTCTTCCATCAAGTAGTCTTTGTTGTGCAGACGGCCGGCAGTATCGATCAGAACCACGTCGCAGCCGCGGGCCACGGCCGCATTGCAGGCATCGAACGCCACAGCCGCAGGGTCAGAACCTTCCTGATGTTTCACGAATTCGGCGCCCGAACGCTCAGCCCAGGTTTCAAGCTGGTCGATGGCTGCAGCACGGAACGTATCGCAAGCCGCAATCATCACCTTCTTGCCTTCGTCTTTAAGGCGGGCGGCAAGCTTACCGATTGTAGTCGTTTTACCGGCGCCGTTCACGCCAATCACAAGCACCACGTGGGGTTTGCCCTTGAGTTCAAACGGCGGCGGATCCTTGAGCAGGCGTTCCGCTTCGCTGCGCATAATGCCCAGCACCTGTTCGGTCGTGAGCGACTTGCCCAAAGCTTGTTCGCGCAAGGCATCAGTCAACAGGAATGCCGCTTCGACGCCCACGTCGGCCTTGATCAGGTGTTCTTCGAGTTCCTCAAGAGTGTCGTCTGTAATTTTGCCTGCACCGACAATACCCTTGAGTTCGCCCATCAAGGCGTCGCGGGTCTTGGCAAGGCCACTCTTAATGGCAGAAAAAAGTCCCATTCGAAAATTTCCGTAAAATCGTTAAACGATGCTTTCGACCTTGTCGACCAGGCCGTAGGCCTTGGCTTCTTCGGCGCTCATAAAGTTGTCGCGTTCCGTGTCGCGGTCGATTTCTTCCATGGTGTGGCCAGAGGTTTCAGCAAGAATCTTGCCCGTAATGTTACGGATACGGAGCATTTCTTCGGCCTGAATCTGGATATCGCTTGCAGGGGCAACGATTTCACCGTGAATGAGCGGCTGGTGAATCATGATGCGAGCATTCGGCCAAGCGTAACGCTTGCCCTTCGCACCCGAAGTCAAAAGCACGGCGCCCATGGAGGCTGCCTGGCCGCAGCAAACCGTGACCACATCGCTCTGGATAGCGTTCATGCAGTCGTAAATGGCAAGGCCGCTAGAAATCACGCCACCCGGGCTGTTGATGAAGAAATAGATGTCTTCGTGGTTCAGAGAATCCAGGTACAAGAGTTCCTTCACAATACGTTCGGCGCTTTCGTCATCGACACCGCCCCACAAGAAAATTTTGCGCTTGGAGGCAAGGAATTCTTCAGCCTTCTTCATGATCTCGGAAGGGGCATTCTCTTTCTTTTCGTTGCAATCAGCCATAATAAATCCTTTTTGTTCAGGTACAATTTAGAAAATTCAATATATTATCGTCTTTTCATACCCATTTGTAAAGCAAGGATTTTAAAGGATTTGCTTGTGATTCCGGCGCAAAAAATTTTTTCTGCAAAAACAAGGGTCAAAAGTAGACACTTTGGCTCATTTTGGCGTGTTAATAAAAGAGGGAGTGCTCCACAATTTAACACGAAAGGAAAAAAATGAATATCAAGTCTTTTGATGACCTTGACATAACAGACCCGATTATGTTCGGGCTCGTTTTCAGCAACAAGCACATCGCAAAGCCCTTCATAGAACACTTGCTGGGCATTGAAATCGACCACTTGGAAACTCCGGTTCCTGAGGCGGTCTTGAGCTACGATGCGGAACACAAGGGCGTCCGCTACGATGTGTTCGCGCGTGAAACTAACGAAAATGGTGAAACAATCCGTTCCTTTGATTTGGAGATGCAAATGGTTGATACTAAGGAGCTTCCGCAGCGCGCCAGATACTATCAAAGCGTGGGGGACGGCGTAGCCCTTTCGAAGGGAAGCTTTTACACCAATCTCAAAGAACAGTATATCATCTTTCTTTGCCCTATGGATATTTTTGGGCGGGACTTTCCTGCGTATCATTTCGAAAACAGGGCGCGCGAAGATTTCAACGTCACATTGAACGATCTCACTTACAAGAATTATTATATATTTACAAGGTACAAGGATTTCAAAGACCCAGTCGTCAATGCGTACATGAAGTATTTTGCGACGAGGAATGTGGACTCCCGTGAAACTAAAACCATCAACGACCAAGTGTCTTATTACAAAGCCGACACTCTCATAAGGAACAGGTATATGACTTTCGAATATGACCTTTATGAAAGCAAGGAAAAAGGCAAAGCTGAAGCCAAACTCGAAATGGCAACGGCAATGCTTGCTGACGGCGAACCTATCGAAAAGATTGTCAAGTATTCGGGTCTTTCTGAAAAGAAAGTACTTGAATTAAAACCTTAAAACCAATTTTGGTAGCCCGGCACAACAACCGGGCTTTTTGTATTCGACAGGGCTAGGTGGGCGGAGGGGGGGGCTTGCGAGTGGTATGGAAAAAGGTATAGAAAAAGGTGCTCAGCAGGAACGCGAAAAGAACGATGCGTTGACAACTAAGCGTGCGGATTACTTACGTTCGCAGAACGTGCCTGACAGCGTGATTTCAGCAATGTTAGCTCTAAAATAGCGTTTTTGGCAAGTCCGAAACGTCCAAGTCGATCCTTTGGGTCGGCTTTTTAAATTTGAGAAAGAAGAATAATTTAAATTTGGTGAAAACGGGTCTTTTGAGGTTCTAGGAGGTTTTCTGTGAAAAAGTTTTTTGTGTTGTTGACTATTGCCGCTTTGTTTGTCGCTTGTGGCGATGAATCTAGTAGTTCTGCGCCTGCTTCGGACCCAAGCGAGGAATCGTCTTCGTCAATTGAAAAGACAAACGAATCTAGTTCCTCGGCGACAGTGAAAAATTCATCTAGCTCCGTCAGCGGAGACAAGAGCAGTTCTTCTGTCAAAAAAGAAGATTCTAGCAGCAGCGCTGTGAAGTCTTCTTCAAGCGTTACGCCGAAGTCGAGCAGCAGCGAAGAAGTTAAGCGGTCTTCTTCAAGTATTGTGGCTTTGAGCAGCAGCGTGGTGGAACCGTCGAGTAGCAGTTCGTTCGACAAGGAGTTTAATGGATCGCTTTGGCGTGCTGGCGCGTATAAAGCATTTGTTGACCCGCGCGACAACCGTGAATACTATTACATACAAATTACCGGCAAAGACACGGCAGGTAAGGCTGCCACAATCAAGGTGATGGCCGAAAACCTGAATGTCGGCGAATTCGTTTGGGGCTTTGAGGATCAAGAAGATGATTCTAAAATAGAACGCTACTGTTACAAAAACGATACTGCTAACTGCAACAAGTACGGTGGCCTATACCAGTGGGCAGAAATGATGCAGTTGCCGAGCCGTTGCAACACCGAAAGCTGTGCCGATTTAATCAAGCCAAACCACCAGGGAATATGCCCCAGTGGCTGGCGTCTGTTGACTTATAATGACTACTACATTGTGGTGCATGCTGATAACAATGAAGATGGAGTAAAGGGAACCCGTGCTGGTTGCTTTGGCGGCAGCGATGATACTGGCTATAGCCTTGTTGGTACTGGGATTAGGACAACTGAAGGGGGGTTTGATGATTTTGCTGAAGCAACTTTTTGGTATTATCCTGTTGAACAGTCTTCAAACCCACTTCGAGCTTCGTGTAATGGTATGAGTCGTTCTCAAACAACCATTTCACTTGGTTATCAAACAAAAATTTCAGGAACATCTGTCCGCTGCGTAATGGTTGAGTAACCACCATTATCGATGTCTAAACAGAAATCACGTTAGTGATTTCGAATCAGTGTGACAATTATATTGTAAAAAATGCCGTTAGGCATTTCCAATCCGTGTGGCCTTTTTAGCTTGCGTCAAAGGAGGTGCCGGGCAGTGCCCGGCATGACAGCGGGAGCGTCATGCCCAAAGGCGGAGGAAAGTAAGTCGGTGAGCGGACAGTAAAGGCCGCAGGCCGTAATTTGTCCGCGAAGCGAGCTTATACTCATAGAGCATAACTCAACTAAGGCAACGAGTTGCCAAGTTTCGTTTACTTCTGGAGCCGTTTGTAGCCGGGGCGTTGCGGGGCGGCGAGCGCCCGCAGAGGGGGTGCTGGAAGACCCGGCTATAGGCATAATTGTATATGGCCGAAGCGAATGTTGTTAGCAAGCGAACGAGCCACGGGAATTCCCGTGATAGTGAGCGGGTAACAACATCGCGAAGGCCATGCACATATGCCGGGGCTGCAAGCAGGGGGACCCCTCCCCCTTCAACATAAGCATATTTTTTTCAGTTTTATGTTCCACTGCCCATAAAAAATATACATTATGGGTGTAAACCCTTATATTTAGGATACTTATGGCATTTATTCGTGCAATTTTCTACTACTTGTTCATTGGAGTAGGGCTTCTCGTTATCGGTCTTCCGTTCATGTTCTACAAAGGCGTGCTTTGCAGGCGTTGGGCCGACAGTACCCGCATATGTATCCCATTTTTCCAGGTTTTGTTCAAGTTGTCGGGAATCAAGGTCGAAATCGAAGGCAAGGAGAATATCCCGGACCACAAGAAGTTCGTGCTTATTGCAAACCACCAGAGTTTTTTGGACATCAACGTGATTTGGCCCTCGATTACCATGACATCGTTCATTGCGAAGGCGGAACTCTGGAAGATTCCCGTATTCGGTTGGGTCTTGACTAAAATCGGCTGCATTCCGGTGCACAGGAACCCGCGCAAGAATTTGGGCATGGGCGCCACCGTGAAAAAACGCCTTGAAGACAACGTGACGATTTCGGTGTTCCCCGAAGGCCACCGCAGCAACGACGGACACATGCTCCCGTTCCAGAACGGCATTTTCCGTATGGCCAAGGAAAACGAATTCCCGCTATTGCCGGTGACGATTGTCGATAGCGGCAAGCGACTCGCCAAGACCAAGTGGGCTCAGACTCCGGGTGTGGTCAAAATCGTGGTGCACCCGTTGCAGACGCCCGAAAGTTTTAGAGACAAATCCGTCGCCCAGTTGCGCGACGAGATGCACAACATGATTTCATCCGCTTTGCCTTACAGACAAAACGCCCAACAGGAGGCTTAGTATGGCCCAGCATTTACCTAGTGAAGAACAGATTATTGCCATTTTACGCGACGAACCGATGGTCGGTAGCCGCTTACGTAGCGCGCTTGGCCTCCCCAAAAAGCAGAAGATGGCCTTTAAGCAGATGCTCGCGGACATGGTGGACCGCGGGCTGTTGAAGCGTACCAGCCACAAGGAATACCAGCTGGGCGATGGCGAAAGCGTCGAAGAAAAGCGCGAAAAACGTGTGAAGAAGATTGCGGAACAGTACCCCGAAGACAATCGCCGTCCGGGTGCTCGCAGCCGTAGGCAGAACGACAAGGAAAATGAAACCCGCGTGAAACGCGGCATTCTGCACCAGACCGGTGAAGAAGACTGGGAAGTGCACGAACTCGAAACCGGAAAGGTGTACGAGATGTGCCACCGCAGGCAGGCCCCGGGCAAGGAAGGCGAAACCATCAGCTTCACGCTGTATCCGCACCCAAAACTCAAGCACAGCTACCTCGCCAAGGTAGACCGCAGCGCCGAAGCCATGAACATCAGCTGGGACGAAGTCAAGACCAAGTTCATGGAAGATGCGAACTTGCCGAAGGACTTCAGCCCCGCTATCAAGAAGTATGTGGACGGCGTCAAGGAACCGTGCGGCAAGGATTTCAAGGGCCGCGTAGATTACAGGCAACTCACGATTCTCTGTATCGACCCCGACGGCGCCATGGACCATGACGACGCCATCAGCGTGGAACGAACCGCCAAAGGTGGCTACAGGCTGGGCGTGCACATCGCCGACGTGAGCTACTACGTGCCGGAAGGTTCCGAGCTCGACGAAGAAGCTCTGGAAAGGAGCTACACGCAGTACTTGCCGTGGACCGCTGTGCCGATGCTCCCGGAAAAGCTTTCAAGCAACGTGTGTAGCCTGCACCAGGGCGTGGACCGCTGCGCCTTCACCTGCATGATGGAACTCGACAAGCACGCGAACGTGCTCAGCTGGGATTTCCACCGCAGTATCGTGAAGATTACCAAGTCCATCACCTACGAACAGGCGATGGAAATGATGAAGAACGGCGACGACGACATCAAGGCGCTCGCCGAGGTGACCGCGCTTTTGAAACAGAACCGCACCAAAGACGGTCTGCTAGAATTCCAGAGCACCGAATTCGGCTGCAAGTTCAACGAAAAGGGCGAACCGGAAAAGATTTACCCGCGCACGACCGACGAATCGAACTCGTGGGTGGAAGAATGCATGCTCATCGCGAACAACTGCTGCGCGAAGGAACTCAAGAAGCGCAAGCTCCAGGGCATTTACCGTATTCATGAAGCGCCGGATACCAAGGACATCATGGAACTGTACTACATGTACCCGGACCTGTTCAAGGATTCTCCGGTGATGTTGCGCGACCTGGGCAAGCCCCGCAGCGGCGACACGAACCTGAACCCGACGGCATTCAAGCTTTACGAACACTTGGTGAAGCGTGCCGCAGGCGACGAGACTTTGACCAACCGCATTCTGCGCAGCATGCAGAAGGCACATTACGACAGCAACAGCTTCGGCCACTTCGCCTTGAACTGGCAGGACTACGCGCACTTTACCAGCCCGATTCGCCGTTACGCCGACTTGTGGTGTCACCGTGAACTCGCGCGCAAAGGTGCCGAAATCAACGCCGAACGCAAGAACAGCGTGATTGAAGTCTGCGACTTGATTTCTGCAAACGAAGTCAAGAACCAGAAGACCGAACGCATCGCTATCAAGGTGTGCAGCTGCTGGATTTTGAAGAGCCACATCGGCGACGACTTCGAGGCAACCGTCTCGGGCATCGAAGAATGGGGTATCTACGTTTCTATCGCAGACCCGATTGCCGAAGGCCTGGTGCGCTTCCGCGATATCGCAGGCGATGACTTCTACGTATTCAACCCGGATCAGGGACTCGCCTTTGGCAAGAAGAGCGGGCGTACGTTCCGCCGCGGCGACAAGGTGCTGGTGCGCCTTTTGAGGGTGGACCCTCTGCGCGGTCAGGCGGACTTCAGCATTATCGAAAAGCTCTCTAGCGAACCGAAGAAGCGCCGCCGTCAGGGTGATTCGCGCGACGATTATGGCGACTACCGCAACCGCGACGTTCACGAACGCGCTGACCGCGCCGCCGCGGCGGAAGCCCTCGGTTACGTGAGCCAGCCCGACGAAGATTTTGACGATGACGTTCCGGAATTCGTTTCGGCACACAGCCACATGAATCGCGGCGGTCGCGGAAAGTCCCGCGGAGGCAGGTTCGATTCCGACGCCCCGAGCTTCGAACGCCGCAGCTCTCGCGGCAGAGGCGGACGCAACGACCGTGGTGACGACCGCGAAGGATTCCACGTGGCAAGCAAACCGCGTAAGGGAGGCTCCCGCAAGGGTGCCGGCCGTAGCAACAAGAGCCACGGACGCGGCGGCAGAAGGTAATTCATGTCTAACGGCAAGGTCATTCTTTACGCAAGCTACCAGACCGGGGAAAAACTCCCCGGGTATGTGCGGTTTGCGCTAAAGCACCTTGCCGAGACCGATTTTACCGTCATACTGCTCACGAACAAGCGTCCGCTTTCGGCAGAGACGATGTCGTTTCTGGAAGACAACGAAATCAAGCTTTACCTGACCGAAAATCACGGGTTTGATTTTGGCATGTGGCGCAGGTTCCTGAAGGACCTTGCCAACGGGCGCAACAACCTTGTGGAATTCAACAGCATCACTCGCCTGCTGCTCGTAAACGATTCCATCGTATACTTCCAGAACAATTTCGCCGACTTTATCCGCCGCGCCGAAGCAAGTACCGCCGACGTGGTATCGCTCACGCAAAACGACGAAGTTCGCCCGCACTTGCAATCTTTCTTCTTGTACTTAAAGCAAGAGGCCTTAGGCGCCTTCTATTTGCATCTGTTGGAAACGCCCGAGCAAGAAACATTCTACGATGTGGTAAACCGCTTGGAAATCGGCATGGCAAGCGTCTTTGAAGAAGCCGAAATCAAAACGGCATCGCTCTACAGCACGCATTTACCTGCCATGTTCGCCTATCCCGAGCTGATTGCACAAGGAGGCGGATTTATCAAGCGCAAACTTTTGCAGTGCCGTTTTGACTTTAAGGAAAAAGTTCACTTTATTCGCCACGGCGCCTACAAAGCTTTAAATGCCGACTATCACAAGATGGTGATAGATGCAGGCCTTGCAAGCGACTTTAAAAAAGAATGGCTCCCGAAACATGTCGGAAGCTCTACAACGCAAGCCATCGATAAAATCTGGCAAAAGGCGTTCTACAAAGTCGGCTGGCCCGTGCTCCGCACCGCCATCAAAACCAAATACAAGATTCTAAACAGGAAACTCGAAGGCGACGAGTATAAATAAATTTTGTTACTATGCAAAAAGCTCCCGAAAAAATCGGGAGCTTTTTCAGTATAAATTTTGAGTGCAATTACTTCACGATTTCGGCGTCGACAACCTTCTTACCGTTCACGGTTTTCGGACTATTATTGCCGTTATCGCGGCGAATTATCTTGTACTGAATAATGCTCCAGAAGTTAGACACAATCCAGTAGAGCACAAGGCCAGAGGGCATCACTGCGCTGAACAGGAACATCATAGCAGGCATCATCCACACCATCATCTTCTGCTGGGCAGGATCCATAGCGCCGTTGCCGCTCATAGTCACCTTAGTTTGGAAGTAGGTCGTTACCACCATGATCCACGGGAGGAGAGCGAGGCCATCGGGCATAATGAACGGAATGCTGAAGCCATGGAAAATCACGTCGCTACGGCTAAGGTCGGTAATCCAGAGGAATGCCGGCATACCGCGGAGTTCGACAGCGCGACCGAGCACGAAGAAGAGGCCCATAAAGATCGGCATCTGGATAATCATCGGGAGGCAGCCACCGGTGCAGCTAGCGAGCGGGTTCACACCGTTCTTGGCGTAGAGTTCCATGACAGCGGCCTGCTTCTTCTGCGGATCGCTACGGTACTTCACGTTGATTTCGTCGAGCTGCGGTTTGAGCTTGCTCATAGCAGAAGTCGACTTGAGCTGCTTGATGGTGAACGGGGTCGTAATACCGCGAACAATGAAGGTCACGAGGATAATGGCGACACCGTAGTTCGGAATAATCGAGTAGAAGAACTTGAGCAACTTGAGCAACATGGCGCAAATCCACACGAACCACACGCTGGAACCCGGGAACCACTTGGAACCGGTCACGATGATTTTTTCGTAGCCCTGGCCGAGAGATTCAACTTCGGACCATTCGAGCGGGAGCACCATGAAGTTGTAAGCAACGGAATCACCGCGAACAGCGTCTGCAATGGAGAGGCTGTAGGTACCCGGATCCGGGTTGCCTTCGGTGGCGGTGTTAATGTGCTTGGCCTTGACCTGTGCGGGCACCGGAGAATCGAACTGCACCGACATAGCCACATACTTACGACGCATGCCGACCCAGTAGTAGTTGGCGTTGTCGAAGGTCATGGCGTCAGAGAAGGTTTCGCGTTCGGTGATTTCGTTATTCTTGAAAATCACTTCGCTAAAGAAATAGCTTGTACCGCCGAAGCTCTTGCCCTTCGGAATGATTTCGGTTTCACGCATGCCGCCCTTCCAAGAGAGCTCGTAATTTTCGACGCGGAAACCCTTGAACTTGTTCACCTGACGGACAGCGACGCCAGCCTTGGTAAAGCCGTAGCTACGCACCAGCTGGTTGCCATTAGCATCGGTAAAGACAAACTGAACCGTGGTATCGTTTTCGACATTGATCCATTCCGGAGCGTCTACATTGAACATGACATCGGAAAGGTCAGCACCGCCGAGCTTCAGGTCGAGGGCACCGAGAGTCGTATCTTGAATGAGTTCGGGGAAATGGTTTGCGGAATCCGGCAGGGCCTTCACGATGACGCTCTGGACCTTACCGCCCTTGTTAGAAAGGGTCATGATGAACTTGTCGGTTTCGACCGTAACCGTGCGCTGGGCAATCGGCTTCGGAGCTTCTGCTGCGGCGGAGTCGTTTGCGGCAACCGTGGAATCCTTCACGACGCTATCGGCAGCTGCGTTTGCGGCACCGAGAACCGGGGCAGCCTTGACTTCGGCCGTGGAGCCCGGGAGCACGAGTCCGCTTGCAGACGGAGCTTCGGCAGAATCGGCGACCTGAGCGGCAGCTTCCTTGGCTGCGGCTTGCTTTGCGAGCTTGGCCTTTTCGGCAGCTTCGTTATTTGCGCTGGTCGTCATGAACCACCAAATCATGATGGCACCGATAAGGATGGATCCGATGAGAGTATTCTTGTTCATCACTTTTCCTTTTTGGGCGGGACCGGGTCATAGCCGCCCTTGCAAAACGGGTTGCACCTTAAAATTCTAAAAGCCGCAAGATAGAAACCTTTAAACACCCCGTGCACCTTGATGGCCTCGATCGCATACTGCGAGCACGTCGGCTGGAACCTGCACACCCCATGAAAGAAAAACGGGTGAATCAACTGGTACAGCCGGATAGGGACTATCAAAAGGGTCTTTGCGACCTCGTTAACCTTGTGCGTCCAGGCCATCGGTCCATTCCATTTTCTTGAACACCTTGAGCGCCGATTCGCGCATGCGTTCCGAAGACATCACCTCGGAATTGTCGCTCACAATGATCATTGCCCACACGGGCTTTGCGATATGGGGAACCCTTTCAAAAAACAGGGGCCGCAGTAATCTACGGCACTTGTTGCGGTAAACAGCGTTACCGTTCTTCTTTTTTGCCAAAAAGCAAAAACGACAAAAACCGTCCGGGCTTTCAATCCAACGCATCGTGAAAGACGGCGTGCGGATGAACTTCCCATGGACGGCTACTTGCCGATAAGCTGGCTGGTTAGGCAGCCTATAGGAGCGCAACGAGGCTATGAGCCAATCCTACTTTTTGTAGATGGTGTCGCTCACGGTGAGGCGCTTGCGACCCTTGGCGCGACGACGGCTCAGAACAGCACGACCCCAACGGTCTTCCATGCGGGCACGGAAACCATGCTTGTTGGCGCGCTTACGATTATGAGGCTGGAATGTTCTTTTCATTGTAGTAACCTTTAGTAAAAGTCAAATTTTTGAGTCTCAAAATTAGAAAAATTCCTAGATAAATCAAGGGGTCAAGGGGCCTCGTAAGCAAGTTTTACGGACATTTTTCACCTTTCCCCCGCGGGCCCTTCAATTTATCAACAATCTATCAACACCTTTAAAAATCGCAACCAGAATCTACTGTCGATTTTGACATTTTCATTTTAGTTATATTTCCCGGCGATTATGAAGAAGAAAATCCTACTTTCCCTTTCGATTTCTGCTTTGGCCCTCTTTGGTTGCACCAAGGGGCTCAAGCCTAACGACCCGGATGTGTACAAGACCAAGACGGGTATTATCGGCGTGTTCCGCCAGTCGGCATTCTACTGCGAAAACGTAATGCCGCAATACATAACGCTTGGCGCCCAGAAAGTGATCGTGAAACCGGGCTGGAGCAACGAACAGGACAACCTGTTCATTAGCGAAATGAAGCCAGGCATCGCTCCGCTGTACAGCTACGAATACTCCTGCGGCGAAGACGAAACCAAGCTGAAACTCGACACGACCGACAACGGCAAGAAACCTTTCCCGTACGCCGTGAAGATTCCGGACCAGGGATTCTGCAAGATCGTGATTTCGTTCCTCGAAAACGACAACCTGTTCTCGCACAACGACGACCTTTTGAGCGAATACTTCGAAAAGAACGAAGTGGCCGCCGGTTACCCGAACATTCCGTACTGCGACGTGATCGACACCAAGGGTAGCGTGGTGACCTTCATGAACCGCGACTCGCTTTACCGCGAACAATACAACGCCGCTCGCGAAAAGGCAAAGAACCTGGGTGCCGAAGACATTCAACCGCTGGTTACCATCGGCGAAGGCTCCGACTTGGCTAGCTTGAGCGGCGACAACACTCAAGTCGTGCTGGTAACTTGGCACAACGACGGCGAGCGATTCAAAGACGGCGAAATCACACACTTGAAAGATGACGAAGTGCTTTGGTCCTTCACCGACAAAGAATTCTTGAAATGGTTCCGCGAAAATCACGACAAGGTGGACAACTGGGATATCCGTTTGAAGCAGCTTTTAGGCAAGTCGCCCGACACCGACAACAGGTACTTTACCGTATTCTGGGTACGAGTGACCGACGTGTTCCGCCCGGCATTCTTCCCCGAAATCAACACCGACATGATGAATACCGCCTTCACGAACACTCTTGAAGAAGACACAAGCGAAAACGCCATGTGGTTCAAGAACTGGTTCGACAAGACGAATGCTTCTGCTTACCGCAAAGACGGATTCCCGTGGACACGCCTTGGCTACACCTACGACTGGGGCAATCCGGACAGCAAGTACGGTCTTTCGGAATTCATTGTGAAGGAAGGTGCCGAAATCGAGGTGAAGTTCACCCGCAAGAACCGCGCATTCCTCACCTGGATGAAAGACAGAATGTAATATCCAACAAAAAGAAATTCTTTTTTGTTGCCACACGGATGGTACTAAATGCTAGGCTCAAAAATAGACTTGCAAGCAATCCTGCTTCACTCGCCTTACGCATTTATTGGGAATCACTAACGTGATTCCTTTTTCGTATCATTTTATTCAATCAACAAAATTCAGATTTTACGTTAGTAAAATCGAATCAGTGTGACACAAGAACCTTGTATAATTCCTGGCCGGCGGATTGATACTTACGTTCAAAAGCGGTTTCCGGATTTTCAGGATCAAAGGCGCCAAGTTCCACCTTGAACCGAAGCGAAAGCGCATTACCGAGGACATGAGCGGCTTCGGCGAATTCGCGGGCATAGATATCCCAATTGGTGCGGAGTTCCGTCACCGGGCTCAGGCGAAGTAACGTCGGAAAAATCGGATGCAAATGAAAACGCCGAGTCGCCTCGCTTTCCTTAGGCCACGGGTTCGGGTAATAGAGCGCATGGTGCAAGATTCGCCACTCGCCCGCATCTACTTTTTCAATCGCCAGGCGCCAAAAGTCCAAGAGTTCGGCGCGCACCCAGAAGGCATTTGCCGGAACATCGCAAGAACCGCCCGCCGAAACTTCGAGCTGTCGTTCATTGCCAGCTTTCGAGAGTCGAACCGCCGACTTGTCGATTCCGATGACCGGAACATTCGGGAATTTCTTTGCCAAATGCAGAGAGCTTTCGCCGGTACCACAGCCCGAATCCAGCACGAGATCCAAGCGCCCTGTAGCCCTAGCCCCATAAAAAGAGCGCACGAAGTCCGAGGCCTTGTCAAACGCTTCGCGGGTATGGTCCGCCACCGGACGCAAAAAAGTCGTGGCAGCGTACTTACGCACCACGGCTTCTAAATTCTTGTATATATCGTCTTGGTTGCTGGTTACAGAGCGGACTGTCACTACTTTTCCCAAATGGAGAGGCGATCGCCACCAATGAGTTCGACGTCGTCAAGCCAGACTTCTGCGTAGCCGTTGATCGTCTTGAAATCCCATGCCAACTGGTTCACGCACTTGAAAGCGCCCTTGTCACCATTCAGCGGCACACTCACGCGCACCCATTCGTTTTCAAGACCGTATTCGAACTGAATCAACTTCTGGTGAGCCGGTTCCAAATTAGAATCGATAATGTTAAAGACAATAGAGCCGATTCCCTTAATGCGGAAGGCGACAGAATCCACCGACGAAATATCGTTGCAAAGCGCCTTGTCACTCTTGCCAAGTTCGACACCCATGGTTGCCCAGGCAGAAATCGCATTTCCGGCCGAATCTTCAGTCGCATAGCCGAAATGGGCTGCCACGTGAGCCGAGATGTTGCCGTTTTCGTTAGCAAGCGTAAAGAGATGGTTTTCACCAATCACAAAGTCAGGAGTCACATTCTCGGCAAAGTCAAAATACCACCAACCACCGTCGTAGGTACGCGCAGGCATAAAGCGATTCTGGTAGTTAGAATCCTGGAAGTCTTCCAGCAACAGGGCTCGACTTTCGTTGGCAAACGTGCTAGACTCAGTCTTTTCGCCAGCCACGACCTTCAAATAGGTACTGCTCGTATCGCGGTCATCAATGTCCGAAATGAACACAAGGCTCAAGGCGCCTTCGGGAAGGGAATCCAGCGTAAAGACACCGTCGACCACCTTGGCGGAATGGCCCAGGCCGCGGACCTTGACAACACCGTTAGCGGAGTCGCCCACCACGCCAGAAACAGCGGCCATCTTTTTCAGTTGGTCCTTGCCCAAATCGACACTGGCGCCAGAAACGCTCACCAGCATCTGCAGGGCTTCGCCGTCAAGTTTCGCTTCGAGAGTGTAATCACCGTCGGCAACGCCTTCAATAGTCACAACACCCTTCTTGTCGGCTTCGGCAGAGTATGCCTTTTCGACGTCCAGGCCTTCGCTATCCATAAGGCGAACCTTAGCAAGAGCTGCAGGCGTTTTATCGGCTGTGATAATCTGGGCTGTAATGGCGTTTCCCGCTTCGGTACCGCTCGGGCCACCGCCCGCTGTTTTGGTTTCACCGCACGCCGAAAGACCAAGCCCAAAGGAAAGGGCAAGAATCGAAGTCGCAGTGAACTTAGCCATATTTGCGGGGCTATTCTTTAGCACATTCCAAAAATAGAAATTTTCGTTGAGGTTGCGCATTACACCCCCTTGTTTTGCGGAGCGGCTCCGGTATCGGGGTCGTCCACCTTGTCAGACAAAGGGAACATCGCAATATTTAAAGCATACACACGGTCAGCGCGTTCACTCTTGCGGGCAAACTGCAGCAAACCTCTACGGAATTCTTCGATACGGTGACGGATTTCAGGTAAATCAGATTCATCGGCAGTAAACACGACAGAAGAAATATCGCGTTCTTCGGGTTTGTGACGATCAATCGATTCCTGAGCAAGTTCAATTGTATGCCTGTGGAAGTCGCGAACCGCCTGGCTCTTGACTTCGCCACCCGTACTAATAATCTGATCGGTAATGTTCCAACCGCCGTTGCCATCGGGCACGACAAGGCCAAGCTGCTTTAAAATGCCAAGGGCAGAGCGTGCTTCGTCCTGAGAAATGGCAGGATTCAAGCTCTTGCCGAGCTTGCCGATATCGCTAGTATCCTTGGTAATGCCAATCAAGGCGCGGAGAGCGGCACAAGCCCAGCTGCCGAAATACGAAAGTTCCGGCGTCGACAGGATTCGGGTTTCCATGGAACGCAATTCCATGAGTCGATAGTACAGTTCCGAAAGAGTCTGCTTGGCTTTGGTCTTGTTGAAACGGTATAAAGTCTTGAAATATTCGGCACGGCGATCATCAAGTCCGCAAATACGGATAAATGCCGGGAGCGTGCCTTCGTTCAAATGCCCTTCTTTCTGGAACACGCGCACAAGCCAGGCCGGGTCTACACCGGTCTTCTGGCCAAGATAGCGGTACGAGGTGAAGGGGCTGCCTTTCTTGGTTTCGACAAACCAATCCTTCAGGAACTCGCGGTATTCCAAATAGTCTAATACTTCGGGCATAGCCATAATTTACCCAAATATAGATAGAAAATGTTTACAATCCGTTGAGAGTTATAAAGTTCCGTTGCTTTTTTTACAACAGCAATTCTCAACACCCCCAAAGCCCCAAAAATGCGATTTTTAGGAAAATCCGCGAAATTCGTCTAATTTCAATGATTTTGGCAGCGAAAACAGGCCACCGCGAGCAAAAACACCGCGTCTTACAGCTCGATACCGGTGTCGCGCTCAATGACCGTTTCACAGGCCGACTTGAAGGTTTCGGGAGTGGCGATGATGGTCACGGACTGTTTGGCGCGGGTGATTCCGGTGTAAAGAATCTGACGATTCAGCAAGGGATGCCCCGGGCGGGTTGGCAAGAACATCAGCACATGATCGTATTCAGAACCTTGTGCCTTATGCACCGTCGAAGCGTATGCCAGCTCAAAGACATCTTTTGGGAACAGGTATGTCGGATAAAAGACAAAGTCGTTGCCCTTCTTGAACATCACATAACTTTCGCCGAACTTGTCATAACAGAGAACGCACATATCGCCATTATAAAGCCGGAACGTTTTCTGGTTCTTGACCAACATGAGCATTTTGCAAACCTTTTTCCCACGATATTTTTCAAAGGTCTGCTTTTCTACGAACTGCTCTATATACTGGTTGATTGAATCAGTCCCGATAACGCCCTGCCTTTCTGCCGAAAGGATTTTCGAATGCGTGCAGATATCCCAAACTTTCTGACGCAACAGAGATTCCTCATCTTGCGGAGAGCATTCCCTTTTCGGGTCGATTTGACTTGCCAAGGTTGCAAAGTCGAGCATGTATTGCTCAAACCATTTCTTAAGCAAGCTATCGATTTCAGCGCGGTTGATTTCTGACGAAGTAGCCAGCAATTGCACGGCATTTTGTGCGTCGCCAGGATTCCACGAAGAAATCGGCTTGAAGGCAAAACGATTTTCCACATTTTCGAGCGAAGCCAATTGACCGATTTCAGAATTCTTGTTAAACCTTCTGGAAACCGTCAACATTACGGTCGAATTGAGTTTTACACCAAGCAAGTCACCGAGTACGGCGCCCGCATCGACAGGCGGCAACTGGTCGGCATCGCCCAGCAAGAAAATCTTGGCATTTCGCGGAATCGCTTTCAAGAACGCACCGAAAAGCGTGATATCGACCATGCTCGATTCATCAATCACAAAAACAGCGCTTTCAGGAAACGGATTGTCTTCGTCATGGAAAAACTTGTTTTCGTTTGGCAAATAACCCAACAGGCGGTGAAGCGTATACGTTTCTGCCTTCGCGATCTTGTCGTATACCGCAAAATTATTTTCAAGTTCCTCGGAACAGACCAAGTTCATGGAGCTCACGATGCTTTCTTTCATGCGGTCAGCGGCCTTGCCGCTCGGAGCCGCCAAATAAAGCGGATGTTCCAAAAGTTCCGGATGCACGCAATAAAGTTCTCGCAGCAAGAAGAAGATAACCGTCGTCTTGCCGGTGCCTGGGCCGCCCGTAATAATCAGGTTTTCATAGACACCACGGAGAATTGCTTCGGCCTGAGCCTCTTCGAGACGCACCGGATTTCCGGCGCTATCTTTTGTGAATGTGGCAACACGTTCGATGCACTTGGCAACATCGCTCTTGTCGAATGAGTGAGCCACGAACAATTCACGCACTCTCTTTTCGACGACAAGCTTGGAATAGAAATATTTTGACGGATAAAGATAATTATCCTTCAGCGTAAACGGCTTTTTAAAGAAAGACTCTTCAGAATCTCCGCCACCAACGACGCTTTCGTAGTCGCCACCATTCATTTTCGCGACCGCACTTTGAAGCGATTCCATATAAGCGGAATTGCTAGGAACCGCAAAATTTTCGAGCGTATTCAAAAGTCGCGATTCCAGTCTATCCAAATCAAGCGGGATTCGCGTATCGCCGCGGCCTTGCCTACAAAGGAGTAACGCGAGCAAGTCTATCAAATGCGAATCGGCATCGGGGCAAAATTCGGGAATTGCATCAAGCAATCTCTTTTGCAAAAGAGTTACCGCGCCACATTCGACTAACGCATTCATCAAATTTTCGTTATTCTTGTCCATGGCTAGATAATCCCGTTATAAAGATTGCTCAGTTCTTCGTAAGATTCAAACGTACTCGACATGATGCCTGACAATTGCCCTTCGGCGCAGCCTCTAAAGAATACGTAATAAATACCGCCGAAATACTTTTCGAAAATCTGCTGTTCCGTCAAGTCAGCATAAAAGCCCTTGAGCCAACGAATCAACACATAAGAATAGAGAATCTGCTGGACATCATAATGCCTGAGCATCATGTGTTCCTTCATCGATTCATTCCCGTAATCGGCAAGTACGTCTGATTTCCAGTCGAGAATGCAGTAGCGACCATTCCGCACAAACAGAAGGTCGATAAAGCCTTTGCAGTAGCGGTCCAGAAGTTCTGTCCCTTTCACGCCATCTAGCGCCATATGGAACGGCAATTCACTCCGGCGATTTGCGAAGGAGACTTCTTTAAGATTGAACACCTCGTTTTTCTTTTGCGGGCCTTCCACAACTTCCAAATTGCCATTCAGCGTATGCCACACCATTTCGATGGTGCGCGTCACCCACCCCGGATGATGTTCGATATCCAGGTTTTCTTCGGTAAAGGAATTCTGCACCAGCATCAAAAGCGGAAGATATTCCTGCGCTTCGGCAAGTGTCAACTTGCCCACTTCTTCGAAGTCCACCAATTCAAAAATCTTGTGAATGGCATTACCGAGTTCTGCGCCGCGGGGGTAATTGTCCGCTACCGGTTGCGGAGCGCTCTCTTGTTTTGCGGGCGTATTGTCTACTTCATCTTTTTGCAGACGGCCTTCGTCCGTTTCTTGTTCCTGCGTTCCGTGGGCAATTTGCGAATACGAAGTGGAATGCGGGAACTTGCGCCAGACTTCGAAAGACTTGAGAATCTGCGCCGTAGATTCTACGCTCACCGCCGAGACTGCATTGCCATTTTCTTGCATCGTTTCGAGAATCGATTGCATGGTCTTTTTGCGGTCGGCAAAATGCTTGTCCTGAATATAATCGAAGAACGCCTTATTCTCTTTTTTAGCGCAAAAGCCCGCAAGAATATCGACATACCAATCCATGGCCTTGCAACGGGCACGCATTTTCCCGTTCTTGTCCATCTTTTCTTTCGGGAACCACGGCAAAATCATGAGGTACGACGCTCTGGTGAACGCGACATAGAAAAGCCTGCGCCACTCTTCTTCGGTTTCATGCTGGCAAATATCTTTTCCGTCTTGTTCAAAAGTCATTTCGCGGGAAAGGTCGCCCGACTGACTGTTATAAACATATGGTCCCGAAGACCCCACATGTCCGCGCTCGCTAGCCACCGAAATCACCACCGGGAATTCAAGGCCCTTGGACGCATGAATCGTCATGGTCTGCACCACGTCAAGGTCCGTACCCTTTGCGACAATATTCGAATTTTCGAGAGCGTCTTCACTACCGACTGCAAGGCCGTCTAAATGGCGAATCAATTCTTCGAGCGAGGCGTTGGCGGTATACAGGTATTCAATGGAGTAGTCGCCCACTTGGCGAATCTTGTTCAAGCTCTGAAGTTGCTCCGGGTCATTGAGGCTTACGATATTGTAGGCATCTCGATAAATCGATTCTTGCAATTCTGCCCAGCGACGCTGTTCAGCCAAGGCATGCCACTGCGTAAAAATGGAAATAAACTGCGCGCCGTCTTCGTCCGGTTTGAAGGCATTGATATAATCCATATCCTTGCCAAAGAAATCGGTCATGAGCGCCGCATAAAGCAAGCTTCTGTTTCGGTCGGAATAGTCGTCTGCATCGATCGCCCTGAAAAGGGCAGTCCACTCTGCACATTCGCGACTCCGGAACAAATTGTTGTCCATGTAACGCAGGAACGGGATACCGGCCTTTTTCATTCCGTATTCGATATTTTCCAGTTCTGCACGGGTTCTCGCTAGAACCGCAAAATCCGAGAACTTGACATTACGCAAGGCTCCCGTATTCTTATCGGGAATCTGAAGGTTAGTCTTATTGCCTTTAAACGTACACAGGTCTACAATATTATTGACAACCGTTTCGGCGTAATCCTTCGGTTCCGTATCGGGTTCGCTAATCCAAAACGGTTTAACTACTTTGTCCTTATAAGTCGCATCATTCTTTTCTTTTTCAGGACTTAGGGAAGGTTCAAAATCAAAACCAAATGGTGGGAAAAGCGCATTGCACGCTTCAATCATTGATCTAGAAGAGCGCCAGTTTGTCGAAAGAACCTTTCCATTCGCAATCTGCGAAACAGCATTTTCGTAGACCTTGACGTTTGCACCTTGGAAACTATAAATCGATTGCTTCGGGTCGCCCACCACCAAAATATGGTGCATTCCGTCATCCGCATCAAAGAACACGCGCTTGAAAATTTCCCACTGCAACAAGTTCGTATCTTGGAACTCATCGATAATCGCGAAAAGGTACTTTTGACGCAAGGACTGCACCAACTGCGAATCGTCTGTGATAACTGCCTTGTAGACATTTCGAATCATGTCATTAAAGGACTGAATCTTACTCACATTCTTGTGGAGCTGCCAAGCGTCAAAAAGCTTGGGAATGTATTCGTAAAGGCATCGATGCAGTAACAGTTGCTGGACTCCGCCCGATTTTTCATCCAGCAAAGCCTTCAGATCTTTGATAACACCAAGTGCAGAATCCAATTCTTCGCCGTTTCCCGACACCTTGAATCGGAATGAAACGCCGTTATACAAGGCGGAGCCTTTTTCCCATGATGACACCGCCTTAAGCAAATCGCCTGCCGTCTTGGATTTAGAAATAGGTTCATCCTGATGGATTTTGAGAATATCACAAGCAGCATCAATGCATAAAATTTTCCGAAGGTCTTTAAATGAGACCGCCTCAGCCAAGGCGCCTGCTTCGTCGAGGTCAAAGCCTTCTGCACCGAGATGGAATCCCGCATCGCCCGAGAGCGATATTGTTTCAGGAATATAGCCTGCAATGGCCGCCTTCAAAAGTTCCGTAAAGGTATCGACATCACCGTTGTACTTCACAAATGTCCGGAAGAGTTCATCATGAGCCCAGACATCGCGAATCATTTTTTGAATTCGTTCTTCAACCGCACTGTCGTCAATCAATTCCTGCTTAAGCGGGACATCGGTTTCATAAGCGAATTCCTGCGTAACCTTTTGGCAAAATGAATGAATCGTGCCAATAGGCGCCCCCTGCACATCATGCAAAGCCTGCTGCAGATAAATATTTCCGCTATCCTTCTTGAATTCTTCTTCAATCTTTTTGCGGATGCGATCTTTGAGTTCACCCGCAGCCTTTTCGGTGTAGGTCACAATCAGAATCTGGTTCAGGTTCATTCCCTGAGCCACAAGCTTACCCACGACCTGTTGAATCGTGTAGGTTTTGCCCGTACCTGCCGAAGCCGCGATAAAAAGATTTTCGCTTCCGTCAAACTTTTCTATGTCGAAAACTTCATTGCTCATCTTCTTCGCTCCAGATAGGATCCAGCAAGCGGATCTGTTCCGACACGGCATCATTCCAATCGTTCAAGAAATTATCGCGGGAGAAACCGGAAAATTTTTCGGGGTCAAAAAGATTCTTGCCGTCAAAATAAGACCAGGCGCCAAATTTGCCAGCCAGTTTTGTGCGGTAGCTGACAAAAGTCTGAACGTCGCGTTCGTCGTACATTTTTGCCGGAACACATTTGCGGTAGTTTTCGACAAAGCAGCGGTGATATATCTGTTTCAAGCGGAGAACAGCATCAGTCCAGCTAATGACAAACTCTTTTTTGACCTCCTCGTTCTTGCTCGAGAAAATTCTCAGTTCAAAGGGAGTCACACAATCAGGGTCTTGTTTAGCAGCGGCTATCAACAACGCATCCAAGAAAAGTTTGGTAAAATCGGTATTGGAAACACTGCCGGACTTTACGCTGAACAACCGGTGTGTTCCATCAACCATAACTTGATGCCAGTCCAGTTTAGAGCGCAGCGTCCAACTATGGGAACCTTCCGACAAAGAAACTTCCACTTTTTCTTGATAAGCTATAGATTTGCCCTTGAAACTATCGGAAATCAAGTTGAAAATCACCGATGATTCTGCATTGATATCATCGAGAGCGACCTCGCCGAACACTCCACGCGGAATTTTCTTCTTTAGAATCCATTCCTGCTCTGTCGTAGAATCCTTGATTTTTTCGCTATCTAAAATGGATTGCACAAAATCCTTGAGCAAGATAGACTTGTCGAGATTATTGAGCGATACCGGTTCGTAGAGTTCCTTTTCGGGGTCGTTTTCGACCGAGGGCAGCGTCACCTTTCGAGAAAGCTGGAACTGGAACGGATCATCAAAGAAACGCTTGAAATCTCGCACACTCACTGTATCAGGCAAGGCAATTTGCAACTCTTGCGGTTGAGCAACCTGATTTTCTGTCGGGCTTACAAAGACTCGGTTCAGCTTGTTACGAATCGAACGGAGCGTGAAAAGTTCGTCATCGGAGCGGGTTTCGTCCAGCGGAATCTTGCGTTCCTTAAAAGCAGCACTATTCGGGCAGGCGCTTTCGCCAATAAAGAATTGCAAGTCCCTAATCACCGAAGACGGGAAAAGTTCTTCATCTTTTTTCAGGTTCCTGTTGACATAGCTGATGTGGAAGCCTTCGGCAGCGCTCATCAGCTGGCACAAGAAGGTATAGCAATTCTTGTCAACCGGAGTATCGTCACCCGGCCAGCGAGTCGTTTGCGTGCGCAAATCCATCGTATTCGCTTTCTTTTGCCCAGGGAACACGCCCGCATTCGCCCCGATAAAGAAGATATGCCTTGCGGGAACAACCCTGTTGACCGCGAACCGCATAAATGTAAGGCCACTGCTAAAAAGCCGCGTATTGCCCGTACGAGAATCTTCGCAGGCACTCGAAAGCATCTGCCCGACAATTTTCCATGAAATGAGCGGAGCGCCCGCATCGAACTGGAATTCCATCAGGTCAATCGCATTTTGAACCTTCTGCCAAATTTTCTTTTCGACCGCAAAGCGGTCTTCTTTGGCATTCAGGCCCACCCAATGCGCCAAATGCGTTTTCAGTAACGCAAGCGAATTGGCCTGAACCTTTTCAATGCCCTCTGCCGCAAAACGAATCCAGCGATTGAGTTCATCGATGCAGTTGATAAACTTCAGCGTGAGATTACCATCAGACGATTCAATATCTTCGTAAGGCAAGTAACGCTCATGGGCCGAGGCAAACGGAGCATCGGTCACCTGCGAAAACAGCATCTGATTTATGCAGCGGCTCCAATCGTCTTCGCCGGCGTGGCGGTAAACGTTCATGTTCACCACCCACTTTTCCCAGGCGGCGACATCGCTGTCGGTAATTTGCAATGTAGACTGCACTACCGGATTCTTGACAAGGTCAAAAAACGCCGGTCTCGAAATAGAGCGCTGTTGATGGATATCCAGAAGGTTCGCAATCGCCTTGCCGACCAGGGAATCTTTTTCAGGGTAATCCGTAATCGCATACGGAATGTAGAACTCACTATCGCGCGGGGCCGCATTGAACACCTGTTCAATTGGAGTCCTGTAAGAATCGAGATCCGGAGCGATGACTACCATCTCGTCGAGGCGCACACCCTGTTTCAAAAGTAGGCATACCTGCGTATGCAAGTTTTCAACTTCGCGCAAAGAAGACGGGGCCGCCGCAAGCGTCAACGAGGCATCCGTTTCGCTCAATTTGAGCTCGCCCACCTCGGATTCATAAATGCGATTCAAACGGTGCGAAACAAGATACTGCACCTGATGCAAAAGCGAATCCGGCGTGAATTCGTAGCCAACAAAATCAAACGTGTAATCCGACGCCAGGCACCACAGACGAATATTTTCTCGGCCGGTACGCCCCCAGTTCTTGAGCAACATGTTTTCGTTTTCGGCAAGTCCTTCTTCCGTCAAGGAATCCTTGGGCGCCGGGAGCGCAATTCGAGAAGGTTCGTTCTTCTTGTTCCAACGGGTAACCGGTTTACTTCCGACATCTTCCCAGAATTCCATACACGGATTCTGGATAAAGGCAAAAATATCGTGCTCCGCGGCGAACTGCTGCAAAATAACACGGTAAAACTGGCCCATACCCGAAAGGCCGAAAATAAACACGGGCTTTGTCCACTGCGAAGTATCAACACGTTGCGAGAACAAGTAAGGAATCGTCAAGAAAGCCGTATTGCTGCCGGTACGCTTGCAAGTCGCCTCGAAAACCTGCGTCAACAGCGATTTACCCTCTGTGTTATGGAACAGGCGGGAATATATTTCGCGTTGCCATTTTTCTTTAGGCAAGGGTCGATTTTCTTCCGAGAAAAAGTCACGCAAGGCACCCTGTTTCCAATAGGCGAGCAAGCCCTCGTGATGCTTGTTCTGCAAAGGCGAAATGAATCCGCCCGGACGGCTGGTTTCGTATTCTAGGAAAAGCCCTGCCAAAGTGCGCGCAAAATCAAACAGTTTCGATTCGTCGATTTCGCCGGAAAATTTTTCACCGTTTTTTTTATAAAGATAATTCCGGATTTCTTTAGGAATAGACGTTCCTTTGCCGGAATACGCCTCGTTCAAATAGGCAATCAGCACATTGCACAGAATGTCTGCCGTCAACTTCTGCTTAGAAGTATCCCCTTGAGTCAAGTACTTGAACAGGAATTTATCAAGAGTGACTATATCTAAATTGGCAAGAACACCGCGCTTGGCAATATAACGCAACCTGAACCATTGCTCAATTTTGGGGTCCGGAAAAACGACAATGGGCGAATCAAAAGGATCCGTCCAATGCTTGCCGAGAGCGTCGATCATCTCGTCGGCAAGGTTTTCCAGATTCAATGCAAATTTCAGGTGCAGCATAGCGATAATATAGTCAAATAATCTGTCACTTGAGTGACAATTTCGCGACTTTGTTTATCCATGATATAGAGCAATCAACCTCACCCCAACATATCAATCAGTGTATGGTAAATCTCAGTACATTCAACCTGCATAATGGTGGTAATTTTGTTGCCCGCATCTTTGGAAGAAGCTCCACAATGGAACAATTTTTCATTTTTTGACCCATAATCCAAGAATATATAACGGTCGTGGAATTTTCCGTGTGTTTCTTTCATTTTGAGCGAAACATCAGGTCTAGACCTCAAAAAATCTTTCTGCATCTGTTCCGTCAGGGTTTCAAAACTGCAATTATCACTATAGATTTTCACGGAAACGCCCTTGGCGATTTCACGCAACAGGTCCAGCGTCTTGACGCCCACATAATCATCAATAATCATGATGGACTTTTTCGCCCTACCATAAATTTGTGCGTACGCGATATCAGCTTCTAGCTTGTGACCATTCAGGATCAAGAAATGCTTGTAAGTCGACGGATCGATGAAATTATCCATAACTTTCTGGAGATCCGCGTTCATCTTGCTGAATTCGCCCCGCATCTCGTGAACTTCACCAGAAAGTACTTTGACCTCCGTCGATACGGAGGCAATATCCCTTGTGTTCTGGGCCGTAGCCAAAGAAAGACCAACCAGCTCGTTAGAACCAAGAAGATTTCTATTTGACGCAAGGAAATGCCGCATTTCGACAAATGCTTTCATTATATCAATACTGACCCTTATAGCTTTTTCGCTATGCAATACGGCAGAAAGCATGGCAACACCTTGCTCAGAAAAAGCGAAAGGGAGCTTCCGTAAGCCCTTCTTGTCGGAATTGGAAGTCGCAAATTGCGACTTCCAATTGTCAAACTCATCCTTTTCCAGCTGAAAACAAAATTCTTCAGGGAAACGATCAATGTTGCGCTTCACCTGTTCATTAATACGCTTGGTCTCCACCCCATAAAGAAGGGCCAAGTCACGATCAAGTAATACTTGTTTTCCGCGAATGACACAAATCATCTTTTCTACGCCCGACTCCACTAACGGATTCAAGGCAACAGGCTCAATATTTTTCATCTTCAACTCCTTGAACGCTACAGGCATAAAAGCGTCCCGAACACATCGTCAAGCGTAAAACTACACACTTGAGCACCATAAAATATAAATCTACGAAATACAAGTGTCAAGAGGTTCCTAAAAATTTTTTTTCTCCTTGAATAATCTATATTGCAGTTGACATAGCCCCGTACCGAATGGTTCGGAGCGACCGGAATTTTTGAGATTCGTCTCTTATTCTCTCTACTGAAACTACCACTTTCATATTACGCGAGAATAAGACGAACACTCACGTCCCATCTGGGGCGTGGGTCGTTTGTGCTTATTGCGTAACAAGGGTGTGGTAGCCCGCAGTAGAGGTAAGCACGCAAAGCGACTCCACGCCTTTTTTGTTTCAGAAATTTTCGTGGACAATCCCTTAGGCAAGCAGAATGGAGAATGATTCTCGCAAATTCTCCGCATATGAAAAAAAGGATGTTCCGCCTATGCTACCCGAAGAACTAGCACGAGAAAAAATTGACAAACAGCTTATCAGTGCTGGTTGGGACATCGTGTCACGAAATGAGTACACCCCTAAATCAACATCAGCCGTAAAAGAGGCTCTAATGCAGGGGAATACCGAAAGCGATTATCTGCTTTTTATTGATGACAAAGCTATCGCCGTAGTTGAAGCAAAACGTGAAGAAAATCCGCTAGGATCTGAAGTTGAAAAGCAGGCTGAAGAATACGCAAGAAGCCCGCAAAGCTGGTATGGATTATGGTATCAGGATTTGATTCCGCTTGTATATATGGCAAACGGGAAGAAAATTTATTTCAAGAACCTGCTTACAGACCCAGATGGTGATTATGTAGAACTTTCAGAGATGCACTCTCCGAAAAAAATGTTATCGCTCATCAATAAGACATCTGATTATGGAGCACTCCCGCATCTTAAAAAGGACGGCTTGCGAGAGTGTCAATACAAAGCTGAAATTGGATTTGAAAAATCGTTAAAAGAAGGGCAAAAGAAGAATCTTGCCATTCTTGCAACAGGTAGCGGAAAAACCTATTTAGCCTGCTTAGCAAGTTATCGGCTTTTGAACTATACGCCAGTAAAGAGAATACTCTTTCTAGTAGATAGAAATAATCTTGCAAGACAGACCGAGGCAGAATTCTGCCAGTTTGACCGTACCGAAGACCAGACGGAAATGAGTGCCTTATATGAAATAAAACGCTTGAAAAAAGAGAACGATATAAAAGCAGATATCGTTATTTCTACCATTCAAAAACTCTTTGCGGTACTTACAGGTCAGTCACTTTCAGATGAAAGCGAAGATGTCGAAGATGAAAAAACGTCTATAGAAGAAGAAAAGAAAACAAAGGATGTCGTTTCACTTGGCAACGATCTAAAGCTTCCTCCGAATCACTTTCAGTTCATTATCGTTGACGAGTGCCATAGATCCATCTACGGCAAATGGAAAGCGGTTTTAGACTATTTTTCAGATGCAAAAATTCTTGGTCTTACAGCAACGCCAACACCGGAAGCGATAGCGTTTTTCAACAGCAACATCATTGAAAAATATACATATGACGATTCTGTTGTTGATGGAGTAAACGTACCATCACGTGTATATCGCATTACTACGGATGTGACAGAACACGGAGGCACAATAAATCCCGGTTCGAAAATTGGCGAATACAATCGCATGTCTCGCGAGTCTACATCTTACGTTGCAGATCAAAGAGTTGACTATGACAATATGCAACTTGATAGGTCTGTTGTAAACAAGGACCAAATTAGGAAAGTGCTAACAGCATACAAAAATGCGATTTACGAAGATTTGTATCCAGAGCGTGAAAAGAATTGGGCCTATATTCCCAAAACATTGATTTTCGCCAAAGACGACAATCATGCATCTGAAATTGTCGAAGCTGTGAAAGACGTTTTTGAAAAGGAATTTAAAAACAATAAGGTTCCAGAACATTTCGTTCAAAAAATCACGTATTCCTCAGAAGATTCAAACGGGCTGATTAGAGATTTGAGAACTGAAAAAGATTTCAGAATTGCTGTTACGGTGACGTTAGTCGCAACCGGTACTGATGTAAGACCCTTGGAAATCGTGTTATTCATGAAAGATGTCCGTTCAGATGTTCTCTATACGCAGATGAAAGGCCGAGGATGTCGTACTATCTGCGAAGATAAACTTCGCGAAGTAACTCCGAACGCGATTACAAAGGAGTGTTATTACATCATTGATGCGGTTGGCGTAACTGAACATGAGAAAATAATTCCGCACCCCGTCATTGATTCGAAGCCAGGAAAGAAAATTTTGTCTTTAGAGCTCCTGTTAGAGCACCTAGCGCATAATGAAGTAAGCGACGAGAATCTTTGGCTTTTAAGAGATTACTGTTCAACCATCAACAAACGATATGAAGACAATCCATTATTTGGCAGACACTTGGATTACTTCATTACAGCCTATGGTTTTGCTCCACGAACAATCGCCGAGAATATTCAGGCGGCTACAGACCAGAAGATACTAATGGAATATCCGTATATAGACTCTTCATGCGACAATAATGTACGTATGGCCACGATTTCAGAACTAATTAACAACGTTGCGGCTAGAAAGAAATTACTCGAAATGCAACGGGGATACATCCTAAGCACAGAAGAGGATCCTGATGAGATTATTTATGCAGGATTTTCTAAGGAATCGGCAAAAAAATTCATTGAAAACTTTGAAAAATATTTGAACGAAAATAAAGACAGCATAGAAGCTTTGAGAATTATTTACAATTCCGAGAATTCCGTCATTACGCACTCTATGCTGAGTGAACTTAGAGATAGGTTGCTGTCTGAAAATAGGCAATATGGGGTATTTCCAATATGGAAAAATTACAAGTTGTTGGACTCTGAAGGGAATGTCGACCAATTGGATGTAAAGACAAATGTCAACGCATTGACCAACCTGATTCAGATTGTCCGATATGCTTATAAAAAGAACCAAAAACTCACAAGCCTTATCAATGGATATGCGAAGCGTTTTGCTCTGTATTGCGGGCAACAGCAACGAGTGTTGACGGAAGATCAAATTAAGATTATGAAACAGATTGCAGATTTCGTCATCAATGACGGAGCTCTTTCTGTAAATGAACTAAACGAAATAGACACAGACCTTTGGAGAAAGGGCGTAACGAGTTTCGGAGGCAAAACGCTTGCAGAAGAAATGCAAGTTTTATCAAGATTTTTATTAAAGGTGGTAGCATAATATGGCTAATCAGAAATCGGAAGGTGCATTACTAAATAAAGTATGGAAAATCGCAAATGTCCTTTCTTCTGCGGGAGTGGGTTTTACAGACTACATCACGCAGCTAACATATATTCTCTTCTTGAAAATGGATGATGAGAAAGAAGAACTAGGTTTAGGAAGTTCTATTCCTGATGGCTGCAAATGGGCTAACCTTGTAACATATAATGGGACTGATTTAGTTGATAAATATGAGGACATTCTAGACGAACTGTCTAAAGATGAAGGCCTTATCGGTACAATTTTTACTAAAGCGACAAATAAGATTGACAAGCCTGTTATGCTGAAAAAAGTCATCGACATGGTATCAGAAGAAAACTGGTATATGATGGAAGGTGACTTCAAGGGTGCTATCTATGAAGGCATTCTAGAAAAGAACGGACAGGATAAGAAGAGTGGTGCCGGCCAGTATTTCACGCCAAGAGCACTTATCTCTGCAATTGTAGATGTAATCAATCCTAAAATTACGGAAACTGTGGCTGATCCGTGCTGTGGGACAGGCGGATTCTTACTTGCGGCTTATGAACACATGCGTAAGCAAAGTAAGAATGTTGAGAAGCAGAAGTTCTTAAAAAATAACGCTTTATACGGAGCTGACAATACTTCCTTGGTTGTAACACTTGCATCAATGAATCTGTATTTACATGATATCGGCATTAATAAGAGTCCTATTGCTTACAAGGACTCTTTGATTGAAACTACCGATGATATGTATCAAGTCGTTATGACAAATCCGCCTTTCGGAACTCGTCCGCAAGGGAGCATTGAGGTTTCCGCAAATAGGCCCGATTTTATAAAGACATCCGACAATCAAGTGAATTTTCTTCAGCACATCATGTCTATTGTTAAAACCGGTGGACGTGTCGGTGTTGTTTTACCTGATAGTGTTTTGACGGATGGAGACGCCACAAAGAAAGTAAGAGACAAGCTAATGAAAGAATACAACCTTCATACGATTTTGCGGCTTCCCACAGGAATCTTTTATGCCGGTGGTGTCAAGACTAACGTACTATTCTTTGATAAAGGCAAACCAACGAAAGATATATGGGTATATGACTACCGAACCGGCGTAAAGCATACGATGGTGACAAAACCGATGACAAGAGAACATTTACAGGATTTCGTGGACTGTTATTGTTCCGGTCATAAACAGGATCGTCGTGAAACTTATAATGCAGAAACCAACCCAGCCGGGAGATGGCGAAAGTTTTCCGAGGCAGAAATAAAAGCACGAGAAGACCTTAACCTCAAATGGATTGACGCTACAGAAGACGATGACCGATCCGTCAAAGAAATTATTGATGAGATGCAGAGCGAGTCTGACGGAATTGCGGCAGCAGTTTCTCAATTGAAGAAATTGCTGGGAGGGCTTGAAATTTGATAGATTTAAAAACGATAAAAGATAGAATTCTGACATTTGCTTATCAAGGGAAGCTGGCGGAACCAAACAAGTTACCAAACGATAACATCGAATCAATACATGAGTCCATAAAAGGATATATACCAGTTTCTGAAGAAGAGTACCTTATAGATATTCCGAATGAGTGGAAATGGACTCGGTTGGGGTATGTGACAAGTAATCATGGTCAGATTACTCCGAGTGATACCTTCTCATATATTGATGTTGGTACGTTGGACAATGTGAATCACCTCTTGTCATCCCGTGAGAATATTGTGGATGCAAAAGACGCTCCATCCAGAGCAAAGAAAATCGTTGAAACAGGCGATGTTATATATTCTACCGTGCGTCCATATCTTCATAATATCTGTATTATTGATAAAGATTTTTCTTTTACGCCGATAGCAAGCACTGCCTTTTGCGTCATGCACGCAAACGAAGAAGTGTTGGATAACAAATACCTTTTCTATTGGTTGCTTACTAAGGAGTTTGATAAGTATTCTAATGGAGACCCATCAAAGGGGGCATTATACCCAGCAATCGGAGAAAAGGATCTATTGAGAGGGGTTATACCGCTACCTGCTGTTAGTGAACAAAAGGCTATAGTTGAAAAGATTGAGGCCGTCTTTGAGATTCTTGATAAAATTAATGCTTTACAGAATCAGTATGCATCTAATCAGGAAGCCCTAAGGAGCAAGTTGATTGATGCCGCCATTCAGGGAAAATTGACGGAACAACAGCCAGACGACGGAGCTGCAAAAGATTTAATCCAATTAATAAATAAAGAGCGCGAAATTCAAGAAGCCAATGGAAAAATTAAGCATGTTGAATCGCAATCTTCGATTGATGATGACGAGATTCCTTTTGAAATTCCTACCAATTGGGAATGGGTGAGATTTGGCGACGTGTCGTATATAGTCAGAGGTGGATCTCCAAGACCCATAAAGCAGTATATTACAAGTGATAAAAATGGCATCAATTGGATAAAAATAGGTGATGTTGAAAAAGGCGGCAAATACATATTTGAAACAAAAGAAAAAATTATTCCTGAAGGTGAAAAAAAGAGCAGAAGAGTTTATCCAGGAGATTTTTTGCTCACAAATTCCATGAGCTTTGGCAGGCCTTATATATCAAAGATTGAGGGCTGTATTCACGATGGATGGTTACTGATACACGATTTGAAAGGGTTTGATCAAGATTATTTGTATTATTTACTCTCATCAAGATTCCTATATAATCAATTCACCCAAAAAGCGTCAGGATCAACAGTCGACAACTTAAATATTGACAAAGTCAGTTCTGCGATAATTCCTTTGCCTCCTTTAGCCGAACAAAAAAGGATTGCAAAAAAGATCGAAGAACTATTGCAATATTGCAAATGAAACTAGAAGCAAGCCCAAGCGTTGCGGGCGCGGCGATTGAGCGCCCGCTAGAAGGGGTAGCGAGCAACGTAGTGCGAGCGAGGGGAAGGCTTTCCCCTGCCAATTTATAAATCATTCCAAAAACATTGCCATGTAGTACGGCAGTGTAACCATCTTGCCAGCAACACCTATGTTGTTTTCGGAAAGCTTATAGCAAACCTTGGCTGCGTAGTTATCGTTATTCAAAACGGTCTTTGCCGACTTGGAGCGTCCCGTTGTCGCCTTGACTTCAATAATGGCGAGTTCGCCGCCGACATTTTCTACAAAGTCAATTTCTAGCCCAGTATCTTTGCGGAAGTAGAATAGTTTGCGACCTTGTTTAGAGAAACAATCTGCGATGATGTTCTCGTAGATGGCGCCTTTATAGAATCCCAGATCGCCGCTTAGAATCTTGGCCGCGGTGCCGCGTTCCAGCATGGCGACAAACAGGCCGGAATCCTGCACATAAATCTTAAACGTATTCTCGATCTTGTAGCCTTCAAGGGGTTCTGCGATGTTGGTCAGGTTGTGGCAAATGTTGATTATGCCGCAGTCGTAGAGCCATTGGATTGCGGTTTGGTAATTTTCGGAACGACCTTTCTTTTCTAGTTGCGAATAGACAAACTTGTTGTTTTCCTTCGCAAGTTGGGCGGGAATTGAATCAAAAACGCGATTGATGCGGCCAAGAAGCGTGCGGTCGATTTCCTCGTTTTCGTTCTCGTCAAGGTGCTTGCCAAAATCGTCCTTGTATTCTTCAAGAATGTCTTGCTGTTCCTGCCAAACGACGTTCATGTCGTTCGTCTCGACAAATCGAGAAACGACATAAGGGAGCCCGCCTACACAAAGGTATTCCTTGAAGTAGCGGAGCATGGCGTTGTGCGTCGCCTCGCTTACGGGTTCCTTTTTCGCGAAACATTCCTTCAGGTAACTGATGACATTTTCGTCGATTCCCTTCGCCCACAGGAATTCCTCGAAATCCATGGGTTTCATATAAATTATTCTTTCAAAACCGGTTGGGACGCCTTTTCCCTTTTTACGGTTATACCCCTTAATACCAAGCAGGGATCCAGTACAGATGACATCGTAGCGACCGTCTTCCATAAAGGGCTTGATGCTGGCGCGGGCGTTTGCACATTCCTGAATTTCATCGAAGATGATGACGGTCTTGTTCTCGACAAAATGCACATTAGGAAAAAGCGCGGAAAGGTCTATGGTAATCCGACTCACGTTCAGGTCGCTGTCAAAGACTCGCTTTGCGTTTTCGTTTTCCTTAAAGTTGATATAGACGACGTTCTCGTAGTGGCTACGGGCGAATTCCAAAACGCTGGACGTTTTGCCAATTTGGCGCATACCCTTGACTACCAGGGCCTTCTTTTTCCCCCCTGAAGCCTTCCAATTTTCGAATTCTTTAAGGATTTTTCTCTTGAACATATCCCAAAACTACACTTTTCCAACCGAATCGTCAACACTTTAATGCACTTTTTCAACCGAATTAGTGCGTAAAAGGCGCGCTTTTTCCACCGAAAAAAATGTAAAATTGCCGATTTTATGCAAATTTCGTCAATTTTAGTCAAATCTTCGGCTCCATCATAAAATCAATGACGTTCATGGTTAAGACGGTGTTAGGAATTATTTTTGCATATTTTGCACTTTTTCGTTCGTACAGCAACCTCTTTTGCTGATATACGAGAGTTTTCTGAATCCATTTCTATTACTTTATGCTCGTTTATACCGACATTTGCACCGACATTTTCTCCGACATTACAGCCCCTCAGCCTCTCTGGCCCACTGATCATCCAAATCGGGATGTTCCTTGCGGAATCGCCTTAAGGCCTTATGGATTTCCCAATTCAGGTTCAAGCCCTCGGCTTGGCACTTGGGCTTCAACTCGTTGTAGAGTTCCTTTACTTTTTCTTCGAGTGTCATAGTTTGCTCCTTTTAGTTGGTGCTGGATTCCTCGAATTCCTTCAGTCGCAATTCGTTGATCATCGTTTCGAGATTGCAGGGCGTGCCGTCGCCATGGAATTCGTCACCTGGCTTGGGATCTTTGTATTTCCCTTCGGCCACCTTCTTTTCGTGTTCCGTTTCGGCGAGAGTCCATTTGGCAATAAAATTCCTCGCGACGGCCTCAACATCTTCGGAAAGATTTTTCTGCAAGTACCAGTAATAATTGCCAAAGCTGCGGTTGCCGACACGAGTTTCTTGCTTGCATTCGGGGCAAAATGCAGTCGCATGGGAACTGCCCGAGAGCGGTGAACCGGTAAAGCTGCGGATAAGGGCTGTGCAGCCGCATTTGCAGTCTACGCGGAACTGGTCGGTCTCCCAAACGCGCAGGAGTGTCGCGAGCCTGAGATTGACTCTGACGATACAGCCTGCGATGTTAAACGCCCTTGAAGTGAGCAGGGGGCCTACGTAGAGTCCGCCGCCCTTGATAGCGTAATGAACATCAATATTTGCGTAACGCGGTGTCGCAAGAATTTCGTCCCGGTGACGCATGATGAGGTCCAAGTTGTCAAACAGAAGCTTTTTCTTACGTTCAAAACTCTTTTCCTGGAGCTTACGCAATTCCTCTTGCTCCCAGGCTTCTTGTTCCATTTCGTCGCTAATCAGTTTCAGGCCTGCCGCCTGTCGCTTGAAAAAATCCTGGGCCGATTCGTGCCTATTATCCGGCTGCTTAGGGATAATGGGAAACGGCTTGGTATCGTCAATTCTGATGGTTGCCATAGGCGCCTCCTTTCTAGAGTCACCTATAAATATAGACTTAATTTAATGTCATAAAACGACAAAAAACTAAACTTTTTCAGCAAAGCTAATCCCGAATGACTTGGGGATTACGATTTCCTTGTAGGCGTTCATCAGGTAGTCATCGGTCATGCCGGAGACATAGTCGGCGACAACGCGCGGCTTTGGGGTCATCCCTTTATATTCGGCGCTCATGGAATTGAACCAATGATTGATGCCGGTGACTTTTTTGTCGGAGCTGAGTTCTTCGAGGCATTCGGCCAGAACGGCCCGGAACATCGTCTTGATCTTTTCATCTTGCGTGGACTTTTTCGGGTTCAGATAGATGTTCTTGTAGTTCCAATCTTTTAGGCGGTTCAACGCATCAAAAACTGACGGCGAAAAACTGAGCGTTTCCTTGTCGATGCTATTATTGACAAGGTCCTTAATCAGCGTGTCGACGATTTCGCCATTTTTGTTGCCAAGAACTTCTGTGACTTCGCGGGGCAGGCTTTCGCGTTCCACCAGTTTCAAGATGATAGCATCTTCGATGTCGCGGCCAACGTATGCAATCACGTCCGAAATGCGCATAACGCAGCCTTCAAGCGTCATCGGGACCATGTCTTTCGATTTAAAAGTTCCCTTGAGGCTTTCGCGGTATTCCGTCAGCAATTTTTCGGGAGTCTTGTTGCGGTCGCAGCCGTAACTGTTCTGCAGGATTTCGCCGTTGTGGCAGATGATTCCGTCAAGCACTTGTGCGGTAAGGTTCAGGCCTTTTCCGTAGGCTTCGAGGTCATGAAAAAGTCTGAAACTTTGAACGTTATGTTCAAAAATGCCCGCGCCTTGTTCTTGCAGAAATGCCGAAATAATACGTTCGCCATCGTGGCCAAAAGGCGTGTGGCCAACATCGTGCCCTAACGAAATCGCTTCGATCAGGTCTTCGTTCAAATTCAAGAAACGCCCGATGGTTCTTGCGATTTTCGCCACCAGCTGCACGTGAAGCACACGGTGCGTAATATGGTCATTTTCGACTAGGTAAAAAACTTGCGTCTTGTCGATGTAGCGGCTATAACAATAGGAATGGATAATCTTGTCCGAATCGTGAAAAAAGTTCGGGCGGAGATCTGCAGGAGCCTCGTGAAAACGAATCGCTTGGGCAGACTTGCAAGCGTAAGGCGCAAGCAAACTTTCCTTTTCGTTCAAGCGAGATTCAATGTGATTCTTTACAGCGGTATTCCATTCCATAGGGCAACTCCAGTTAAGGAGAATATAACAAACTTTCTCCCAGCCCTTAAGGAATTAGAATTTTTAGTGTCCTTTCTCAAATTCCAGAATATCAGCCTGCAAGGTGACATCGTCTGGGAAGTAGCTCTGGGCAGCACGCAACAGGCGCAAGGCTTCGTCGTCGCGCTTTTGAGCATGGGCGTCGTAGGCCATGTTCTTGAAGCCGAAAACGGCTTCGGTGTTGCCCTGCTTTGCGGCAAGCTCGTAGGCGGATTCGGCGCGGTCGAGGAACTTAGCGTCGTAAGCTAGGTTCCCGAGGAAGATGGCTGCATCGCTAAAATCGGGTTTGATTTGCGTGAGGTTGTTGAGCACATCCATCGCGACAAAGGGCTTATTGTCTTCGGCGAGAACATCTGCGAGTTTGTACATGGTCGCCGGATCATCAGGGCGTACCCCCAGCGCTTCGCGGTAGGCGGCGGCGCTTTCTTCGTACTGTTTGTTCAGGCGGTAAACATCACCTAGGTAAACCAGGAAGTCGATTTCTTCGGGGTGGGCGGCATAGCCTTCGCGAATCACGGTCACAGCGCGTTCGAAATCGTTGAGCGAGATGTTCGCTTCGGAAAGCTGGTATACGATGCTAATGTCTTCTTTGTCGAGCTGGTATGCCTTTTCGATGGCACGCAGGGCGCCGACCGCGTCGCCGGTTTTACTGTAGGCTTCGCCTAAGTAAAGCCAACCGGAAACATTTTCCGGTTCCAGTTTCAACGCGCGGTGATACGCCGCCACGCATTCCGGATACTGCTTGAGTCGAAAATACACGCTCGCCATGTTGAAGAGCGCGGGCGAAAAAGCCCCATTCGAAAAGTCAATCGCCTTGCGGTAAGTGGCGGCGGCTTCGGGCAAGTTTTCCAGCTGGTAATAGCTATTCGCGATGTTGAAACTGGTGGCGACGGGGTCGGCGCCGCGAGATTCAGCCTTGCGGTAAAGCGTAATAGCCTGCTTGAATTTTCCGTCGCGATAAAGGGCGTTCGCGCGTTCCATCAAATCATAAGAAGACTGCGCAGCAAAACAAGAGGCAACGAGAAAAAGCAAAACAGACGAGATATACGATACTTGGCGCTTCAGCGCCTTAGTAGAGTTATCCTCTATGATGAGACGAAAGACGAGAGACGAGAGAGATGCAATACAAGAATCTCCCATCAAACTATTGTACTTACTTATCATTCCTTTCATCATCATTTTTAAACTCTTTGCGCAAAACGCCATTATAATTCTTTCGTCTCTAGTCTGTAGGACCGTAGGTCCGTTCTCTCGTCTAAATCAGTCCCTAAACTTCACTTCGAACGGTTGTTCCATACCACAGAAGGCCACAGGCTTGCCCGCTTTTTCGGCAGGAGTAAACGTCATGCGACCAAGAGCCTCACGACCCGCCTGCGCAAGGCCAGAACCGGCAGGAGATTCTTCA
This sequence comes from Fibrobacter sp. UWB10, assembly GCF_900182935.1. NCBI lineage: Bacteria > Pseudomonadati > Fibrobacterota > Fibrobacteria > Fibrobacterales > Fibrobacteraceae > Fibrobacter > Fibrobacter sp. UWB10. The sequence continues at coordinate 826,103 of NZ_FXUE01000001.1, forward strand.
AGCACTTTGATATCGTAAGCCTTGCCGCTTACATCCACGCAAAAACTCAAGCGGAGCGTCGCATCAATTTCGTTATCACGAATCTTGGGCGGCACCTGGAAATTCGCCATGCTGCGGCTTTCGGGCTTCTTATCCACATCGCCCTTTTCCGTCGAGAGCGCACCGCCGCGGAAATCGGCCACCAGGTCGCGGCTTACGGCAGCGCCGCCGTTACCCGAAGCAGCACCCAAGTTCATTGCAAAACGCGGGCCAGCCTTGGGCGAGCGAGAATTCGACTTCATGCGATTCGGCTTGCGAGCGGGCTTTTTCTTTTCAACCTTTTTCTCGACTTCGTCAACCTTCTTGATTGCGATTTCGGTCTTGTTGTATTTCTTTTCGTGAAATACTTTGCCCGTCAGGAACAAGTTCGCCATCGTCACCGAGAACACGAGAAGCATACTCGCGAGAATCGCCGCAAGCAAAATGCTAAAACGCTTCACTATTTTTTTCAAATATCTAAACATACTATCAAAAAAATTCTTACCTAGATCCTTCGACGCGCTCCGCTTGCTCAGGATGACACTACGTGTCACTCCGCCTGAGCCGCAATCGAAACCTTTTTCACTCCGGCCAAGTTGCACATGTCAATCACCTGTACCAACACGCCCGTTTCAGCGCCCTTGTCGGCAATCACCACCGCTTCACGATCCGGCGCCTTTGCAAGCGACTGCTTCAAGATATCCTGCAAACTCGCCAAGTCCACCTGACGTTCGTTCATGTGAATCGTGCCTTCGCGCGTAATGGCAATCAGCAAGTTCTCTTTTTCGAGCTGGCTTGCAGACTGTGCCTGCGGCTTAGTCACATCCACACCCGTTTCACGCGTAAACGAAGACGTCACCACAAAGAAAATGAGCAAGATGAACACGATATCCATCAGCGGGCCCATTTCGATGCCCATGTCTTTCTGCTTTCTTCTCGGCAAATTGAATTCCATAACTAGCCTTCAGCCTTTTCCACAAAATAGTTTTCAATCACAGTCGCGCCGAGTTCCATCTTCTGGCGCAAAATTTCAACACGTTCATCCAGGCGCTGTTTCAAAAGCGTGAGCGGGAATGCCACAAGCAAGCCACTCTGCGTCGAGATCAACGCTTCGGAAATGCCATCAGCCATGAGCACCGGGTTCTGGTTTCCGTAAAGCGTAATCACTTCAAAGGTCGAGACCATGCCCGTCACGGTTCCAAGCAAACCCAGGAGCGGTGCGGCCGAGGCCATCACAGACACAATGTGGTTTCCTTGCTCCATGTAGCGCACCGTCTTGGCAAGGCGCACTTGCATGTAGTCGCGGAACCCTTCAGGATTGTTCTGCGCCACATTGATCGCTTCGCTCAGTTCGCGGCCCAAAAGTCCACCACGCTTGCGGAGCCTGCGCAACGCCTTTTCGACGCTCGGGGGTTCAGCATTCTTTTCGTATTCTTCGTTACCACCGTTCAAATCAAGACGCATGCGCTTGATGACCCTGTGAATGTCGGCGCGGAAGAAGTCACTCCCGATGCGGAACCAGCTCGAAAACAGGAAGTAGAATCCGATAACGCCTGCCAAGAGGATCGGGAGCATGACCACGCCGCCCGCCTGGTAAGTGTTCTGCAGAGACTCCAGGAATATGTAATGGGTGTTAGACATGCCCGCTTACGCTTCCTTCCCGAAAATTCTGTTCAACAGCGAGGTACTCTGCACATACATTTCACTCGTGACCTTTTCTATCTTTTCGCTCAAAAGGCCGTGCAAAATCATCACCGGAATGGCAATCACAAGGCCCGTTTCCGTCGTCACCAAGGCTTCGGAAATACCGCCAGCCAAAACGCGTGCGTCGTTCGTGCCGACTTCGGTAATCACGGTAAAGAGCGTAATGATACCGGTCACCGTACCGAGCAAGCCAAGCAGCGGAGCAATCGTACCCATGGCAGCCAACAGGCCCATGCGGCGTTCCAATTTCGGCTGTTCACGGAGCATCGCTTCTTGCAGCGAGCGTTCCGCATCTTCGCGCTTATCGCGGGCACGGTTCAGCACTGCAAACAGCACCAGCGAAAGACTCGTTTCCTTTTTCAGGCAAAGGTTTGCGGCGTCTTCGTAACGGGATTCCTTGACAAGCGCATTCAGCTTTTTCAGGAAGCGACGGCCCAAATGTCCGCGGAAAGTCAGCACCAAGAAGCGTTCCAAGCAAAGGAGTAAGGCAAAAATTGCCACCAGCATGAGCGGATACATCACGATACCGCCCTTCTTGAAGAACTCCTTGAACTGTTCAGTCATCGTGAGTTCCTTGGTATCGGTAATCGCATTCTTGATTGCCTTATTCTGGAGCACATCCAGCGGAATCACGACAGTCGGAGCAGCGCTTTCGCCTGCGGAACCCGCCTGCACCACGGCCTGCTTTACGTTACCAGCCATTTCAGGCGGGAGCGTAGCATTCCATTCAAACACCTTACCCTGCAAGGCGCCAGAGCGGAGCAATGCCTGCACATCGCCGTTGTCCTGCGCCACTTCGCCGAGGAACACGGTGCCCAAGCGCAAACGATTCACGTTCACATCGGGGCGACTCCCCACCTGTGAAGTTTCGCGGCCGTAAGACTGCGTGTACGTCAGTTCATGACGGATCAGCAAATCATCCATGTAGCTCTGCACCGCACCAATCGTATTCGGCGTTGCCTTTTCGGCTTCGTTAGAAGCTTGTTTCAGGCGAATCAAGCGACCATTCATGCCCACCGGGTAATCACCCATGGCATCGCCAAGCGTCTTGTCGATCGAAAGTTTCACCTGCGTATTCAATGCATCGTAGGCCGATTCTTCGGACTGAGCCTTTTCTTCAGCTTCTTCGGTCAAGCTCTTGCTTGCCGCGACTTCTTCACTCACGCGGCCAAGATCTGTCGAAAGCTTGGAATAGCGGGCATCCAGTTCGCGCGAGGCGGCCTGGTGTTCTTCGGTCAGCTGGGATTCGGCATAACGCTTGCGCCAGTGTTCGGCTTCAAGCTTTTCAAGCGAATCGGCCTTCTGCAGGCGAATGCGAGTCAAAGCCTCTACTTCGCGCTGCAAGTTGCGAACTTCTTCAGTCTGCAGGGAATCCTTGATTCGAGCCTGGTCTTCGGCAGAGGCCTTGCTTTCGCCCGAACCCGACCACGGCCACGCAAAAGCAGAAGAGGCACACAGCAACAGGGCGACAAAAAATCCCTTAAACACTCTCTCGTCTCTCGTCTCTCGTCTTTCGTCTAATCTCATTTTTCACCCCCCACCACAGAAAGGCTTACAGGCAGCTTCACGACCTGAGGCGGCTTTTTCGCCTGCTTCACGTCGAGCGCGAGCTTTACCGCAGCGCGTTCTTCCAAATTCAAATCTTCGTTCCATTCGTAAACAATCTTGCCGTCCACCATCTTGCGTACGAGCATTCCGAAAACGGTGCCGTTGTCGTCGCTGTAAACCATCCACTGGTTACCGATGCGCAGAATCGCCGCGTTAATGAGTTCGCCGTCTTTACGGGTCAGCGGGCTATTAATGATTGCCACTTCGTCACCGAACTTGGTTTCTTCGGCTACAAGCGACTTTAAGCGAGAAAAGGCTTCTTCTTCGCTGGCGTTACCGCTTTCGATATCGCGGGTGAGCGATTTGACGCGATCCAGTCTGCTTTCACGTTCCCACGGAAGCGTCTGCGCGACTTGAGCTTCTAAACGCTTGCTGATGCCGGCGAGTTCTTCGCGCAGAGCCTTACGCTTGGATGCCACATTGTCGCTCTTGTTCTTGGCGCGGGCCTGCTTGTTGCGCTCCGTCTGGAGTTCGGCAGCCACGTTCTTGATTTTGGCATTCAAGGTATCGATTTCGCTACGGCGACGTTCCGTGTCGGCCTTGTAACGGGCCTGCAACGTCTTGTAACGGGAATCGTCCGCCTTGAGCATCGAATCGGTCGAGGCAATCTGGCGGTTCAATTTCTGGATTTCGGAATTCAGCTTGTCTTTTTCAAGCTTCAAATCGCGAATTTCGGCATCGCGATCGGCAAATGCCACCCCCGAAAGGAGCATCACGACAAGCGTCAACGGTAATAATTTCAGTCGTTTCATAACTTTCCGCAATAAGTGAGACATCAAAATTTACATAAATAAAACACCCCACCTCGCGAAAAGTGTTACCGCAAAAGCAAATTTTTTTATTTTCCCCCACAAGAATTGGAGAAAATCATGGATATTAAAAAATTTGGCACATTCAGTGCTATCGCAGCCCTATGTATCTTTACCGCCTGTAGTGACGATGGCTCTAGCAGCCCTATCGATTGGCCCGGAGAATCAACTCCCCTTGCCGAATGCACAATGCCCGCATTCCTGAAAAAGGGCGACAAGGTTGCCTTAATTTCGCCTTCGTACACCACCCCCGATTCCAACATCCAAAAGACCGCCGACGTCATCAAGGAATGGGGATTCACGCCCGTTATCGGCAAGAACGTAGGCAAACTTGAAGCAGGCAAATACGCCGGCACCGCCGAAGAACGCGCCAAGGACTTTATTACCGCCCTCAAGGACACAAGCATCAAGGCAATCCTTGCCAACCGCGGCGGCTACGGCACCATCCAACTGGTGGACCTCATTGACCCGAAACTTGTGAAAAAGAACCCCAAGTGGCTTATTGGCTATAGCGACATCACCACGCTGCACGCCATGCAGACCAAGGCAGGCGTCATGAGCATTCACGGCACCATGAGTTCAAGCATTGCAAAGACCGCTGGCAAAGACGACAACAGCTCACTCCTGCGCGACTTGCTCAAGGGCGAAGTGCCGACTTACAAGGTTCCCAAGCACAAATACAACCAGAAGGGCAAAGCCGAGGGCATTCTCGTAGGCGGCAACATGACCACCTTCGTGCCGCTCATCGGCACAAGCGACATCGATATTTTCCAAAACGACGGAATCATCTTGTTCATGGAAGAAATCGGCGAAAACCTGCGCAACATCGACCGCATGTTCCATTCTATTGAACTGCACGGCGTCATGGAAAACGTGCGCGGCGTGATTCTCGGTGAATTTGTAGATTCCGGCACCGATCTCGATTATGAAAGCACCGAAGCTATGCTTTCAAGCTACCTCAAGAAATATGACATTCCTGTGATGTGCGGATTCCCTGCCGGTCACGACGACGTAAACTTACCGCTCGTCATGGGTGCTAAAGTCGAGATGAACGTAACCGACAAAGGCGCTACACTCGCCTTCGATATCGATGGCAAAACCAAAGATATCGATACAGACAAACTCACAAACAAGACCACCCTTTCGAAGGCAATTCGCCTGATGCTTTCGGGTAAGATTTTCAATATCAACTAAACTGCAGACTAAAGCAGATCGTTACTGGCATTTCATATGACCATCTTTCTTTTTATCACACCAGTTATCGCAAATAACGGGGTGGTAATGGTCACATATTTCCTGAACTTCGCGCTTGATGATGCTTGACTTTTGTTCCGTAAGATAGTAGCGACTCACCAAAGCGCTCTGGCATTGTTCTGTATTAGGCCAATCACGGTCAGCGCACCAAGCCCACAGATAATCCTTGCAGTAGTTTTCTTCTGGGCTCACAATGCACAGCTGGTACAAGTTGTAGCAATCGGCAATCTTATTGTTTTCGAAGTTGCTCGCCACGCAGTAGCGTTTAAGGCCATCGGCGTAGGCATTGGACTTGTCTTCATCATGAATGGTATCGGGCAGGAACAAGGACCACTTGGTGGTATCAAGCATCATGGCGGCCTTCACGTTCGAGGCAAAACATTCTTCATTATGCCGGCTATAGACAGTATCCCGATATTCTTCGTAAGCATGCTTGTTCAGGCTCACCAAATCATTCGACAACCATGAGCTAGGCTCAATTCCCGCGCAGTAAACATCTTGATAAAGCCTGCACCCCTTGGAATCCCAGCTGTCCGAAAGGTCACCCTCGGTATTATAGCAATTATGGTGCGCAATATGTTTCATATTCACGCCGTCGCCGTTGACATGCAATACAATCGTCGACTTTGCCATTCCGCTAAACACACCCATACCATTTTCAATATTCGATTCAGGCACAATTCGCGAGTCGCTTACTGATTGCTTCACCCTGTCGATATAGTCAATGTAGGCCGCATCGGTTGAATAGAAATCTACCGAAATATCCCCAAGCGGCATCATCATGTTCATCAGATAAAGCGTATCCAGCGCATAATAGTCGGCAACCCTGCGGTTCGAGGTATAGCCTAAATTTTCAGCATTTTCCAAAGGATCGTGAATCGCAATACCACGATAACCTTGATCGTCTTCGTCGGTAAAGCCCTTAAGCATTTCATTAATCGTGGTATTCTGCGACTCGGCATTTTCCATGCCATAGTTCATCACCGATATGACGCCCTTGACAGTTCTATCGTAATCCATGGCACACTTCACGAAGTCCATGTCCATGGGGTATTCTAAGAATTCTATTTCAAACCTAGGATTTTTTTCATCGTAGGGAATCCACTTGTAGCTACCATCTTGCTGGGGCGAATTCAGGCCCTTGACGCTTACCGGGTTCGGAATGGTCGCTTCTGCCTTGTAACGAGATTTTGCCTTGTGGCCCGAGCTGTCCCATTCAAAGTAGGCTTCTAGTTTGTAGGTTTCTCCAACAACGCCCTCGTAATTATTGCCATAAAAGCAATTCGGCTTGTCACTATAAGGGCGCAAGACAACAGTCGTATCCGCTTCGTCGACATTGCTGTAATGACTATCGAAATGGCCCGACACCGTTACGTAGGCGCTGTCATAAAACGCGAAACTTTCTGCAGCCGTTTCATCAAGTTCGTAAACCTTCGAAAAGCAGACATAAGGAGTTTCACCACTGATAACGTAGCCGTAGGTATAAATTCCCGTGTACACGTCGCGCTTTTCAGGATAGTAATCCCATGGGCCGTGAAAATCACTACAGGCCGCAAGGAACATTGCAGCCAAAAGCCATGAGCAACGAATTGCAAGTTTAGTCTTCATCGGGTCCTTCAAATTTACATAATTAAAACACCCGACAAGCACAAAAGTGTCACCCGCCGCAAAAATAATCCAAAAAAAAGAACCGCACCTTTTACAGTGCGGCTCGCAAACATATCTATCCGGCTTATCCGAAAATCTTGGCGCAGAGTTCCGGCGCAAACTTGGAAAGGTATCCCTGAATCAAGAGGATTGAAACGAGAGCCGGCAAAATCCACTTGAAGTAGATTCTGAAGGCGGCATTGTACGGGATCTTGTAACCCTTACCGGCGTTCATTTCGGTGAAAAACTTTTCCTGACCCCAACCGTAGCGACTGGAGCAGAAGATGGCGATGAACATACCGCCGGCCGGGAGCATGGTGTTGCTCACGATAAAGTCTTCGAGGTCCAGAACGCAGCTGCCAGGACCGAAGGGTTCAAAGCCCGAAAGCATGTTGAAGCCAAGGGCACAGGGGAGCGAAAGCAGGAACACAATCAGGATGTTCCAATAGGCGACCTTGCGGCGCTTGAATCCCTTGAGGTCCATCCAGAACGACACCAGGTTTTCGAAAACGGCAATCAAGGTAGACATGGCAGCAAACGACATGAACAGGAAGAATGCGGCACCGAAGAATCTACCGGCAGGCATCATGGCGAACACGTTAGAAAGCGTCACGAAGATAAGGCCCGGGCCCTGACCAGGAGACTGGTTGAAGGCAAAGCAGCTGGGAATCACGATAATGCCTGCGACCAAGGCAACGACTGTATCAAGAACGCAGACGCTTGTGGCTTCTTTTGCCAGGGAATGATTTTTTCCGATGTAGCTACCGAAAATAGCCATGCTACCGATACCGAGGCTCAAGGTAAAGAAGGCGTGTGCGAAGGCGGCAAAGATAGCCTCGCCCAGGCCCTTGCCCGATTGCGTAAGACGTTCTAGTGACGGCAACAGGTAGAATTCGAGACCGGCCGTAGAACCGGGGAGCGTCACGGCGCGAACCGCGAGGATCACCATAATGACAAGCAAGCAGATCATCATGGTCTTGGTGATGCGTTCCACACCCTTCTGGAGGCCAAGCGACACGATAAAGAGACCAATGACAATGGCAACCGTCATCCAGAAAATCATGAGGCCCGGATTTGAAAGCATTTCACCGAAGCCAGCAGCAATCTGATCCGGAGTACCCATGAGGAACTTGGGGTCGGTAACCATCTTGTAGAAGTAATAGAACATCCAGCCGGTCACCACCGAGTAGAAGGCCATCAAAATGTAGTTGGCCGAAATCAGCGGAAACTTGGCCCAATGCCACTTGGTACCCGGCTTTTCCAAGTTGTCGAAAGCGCGAGCGATACCGCTCTTACCTCCACGACCCAAAGCAAGTTCTGCCATCAAGATGGGCAGACCCAAGAAGAGCAAGAAGCCGAGGTACGGGAGCACAAAGGCCGCTCCACCATACTGGCCAGCAATGTAAGGGAAACGCCACACGTTGCCCAGGCCAATGGCGCAACCGGCGGCAATGAGGATAAATCCGAGTCTTGATTTAAAGGTTTCGCGTTCCATAGTAGCTAAACTATAGAAAAATCCTATCGTCCTTGCTACTATGTTATCCTAGTTTCTAGAAATAATATTCGAAATTGAGCATAACAGGCAGGAACGGGAACTGCGTAATCTCCGTTTTTTCAGGAGGATTCTTGCTCGTATCGTAGAATGTATAGAACATGTTTTCGTGATCGGTCAAGTTGATGATCGTCCAACTAAAGTTCCACTTGCCTTCGCGACCAATATCAATCGGCTTCACATCGATACGGAAGTAATCGGATTGGCGAGCACCATTGCGGCTACCCGGCAGCACAATCGTTTGGTCGGAATACTGCTGGCGACCCATTTCCTGCGACACATAATATCCCTTATATTCGCTAATTGGCATACCCGCAGAATACTTCATAATCACAGAAGAACGGAAGAATCGTCCCGGCACTTTATGCTTGCGGCGAGCGTCGTCTCCGCCAGACCAGTTAATGCCCAAATCCATCTTGAGAGCGTAAGGCTGATGCCAACTCGGATAATACGGCTTGGTACCATCGTCCGTTTTCATGACGCTAATGCTTTGGCTCCAGTTAATACCGCCAAACCACCAGCCTTTATCTTTACGGAGCGAAAGTTCATAACCGAAGGAATAACCTTCCGCCGTTCCGAATCCGTCGGCCACCACAAAGTCGTCCGAGGTCGTTTCTTCGTTACTGTCAAGCACGGCAACAAACGTGTTCAAGTTGCTTTGCGTCTTGTAGTAAACGCCGACAGTCGCATCGTAATCGTCAAAGATTCCACGCTGGCTATATTCCGCTGCGAACAGCCAAGAAGAAGCGGGATCAATATGCTTGCCCTTGGTAGTTGTCGTTGCCGGATAATAGAATTCATTCAGAGTTTCCTGGTCCGTGTAGACAATCGAATTCAAGTATTGCAGGTAATAGCCACCGTAGAATTCCAATGTTTTTTCGTCATCAATATTGATTGTCAAAGAGGCACGCGGTTCTACGCCAAAATGTTCCGCCGCGGTCTGGTAATTAAAGCGAAGGCCGTATTGCAACAGGTAATCGGGAGAAATCTTCCAGGCATCTTGCAGATAAGCCACATGGTGGAACGGTTTCTGAATGTCGGCCACGCTAATGGTAGACATCTGTTCTTGATAACGTTCATAGTCGTATTCCAGTTCGTATCCGGCAGTCAACGTATGATTCGGAATGCCACGATAATTGACCCACTGCTTGCCCGCGAAGGTGTAAAGGAACATCTCGATAGACATGAGGTCGCTAATTTTCATAGTCTGGTAGAATTCGCTGAAAGCAAACGTTGCGTTATAATCCCAGTCGCCATTAAAGCGGTGGTAGAATCCAAGCGGAACGGCAATGTTTCCCCAGTCCATATAAAGCGGGTCAAAACTTAAGCGGTCTTTACCGACATAGAAACTCAACTTCATGCGAGTGTCATCGGTAAAGTTGTACATGAAGGTTCCCTGCAAGTCGGTAAATTCGTAATCCAAATCCAGGTCAAGAACACCGAGCATGTTCATCAAGTCGAGCATGTAGCCAATGTAGGTCGTACGGCCTGCCACCACCCAGCGAGCGGGGCCCTTGTGGCCTTCGGTATGCAACTGCGCGGCAAAGGTACTGATTTTTGCACTCCACTTACTGAACCATTCTTCAACCGTATCTTGGCCACCGGCGCGGCCATCCATCTTGAGCACGGAACTCAAGCGGTTACCATACTGCGCCGGGAATCCACTCTTGTAGAACTGCACATCGTCAATGCCTTCGACCAAGAACGTACTGAAAAGCCCGAAGAAATGCACCGGCGAATAAACGACGGCGTTGTCGAACAAGAACAGGTTCTGGTCGGCGGCGCCACCGCGCACGTAAATCTTGGAGCTAAAATCGGAACTTGCCACCACACCCGGAAGCGCCTGGATGCTCTTGATTACGTCGGCTTCGGCAAGACTCGGCATGCGCTTGATAGATTTTGCAGACACCACAGATTCGCCGGGTTTGCGCTTGGGGCGACGGCGCAGTTGCACCACGACTTTCTTGAGTTCGGTAACCTTGGCGTTGTCGCCGCTAGCGAGGAGCGCATCGACATCGATGTCTTGCTTTGCAGAATCTTGCGCCAGCGTATCGGGGCGTTGCGGGGCGTCAGCCTCGCTAGAAGGGGTAGCGGATGCCGTGTCAGCGGCAGAAGCGAGGGGAAGGCTTGCCCCTTCCACTGTAGAATCGGGTTCAGCGAAAGCTTCGCCGAGAGTCTGCGAGAAACTGCGTTCGGCACCAATGTACTTGAGTTCGTAGCATTTTTCTTTTTCGGCGCCCGCGGTGTCGGAATTGGTGACGCACACGTTCCAGAGGGTGTCTTCGGGAAGCACGATGCTAAAAGGCGTGCCCACGGTCGTCTGCAAAGCTTCGCCCGATTCCAAAATTTCGACATTGAGTTTTTCACCCGCGGCAAAAGAAGAATCCTGAACGATTCCGTTAAAGGTGATCCCCTGGGGTGCAAGCGAATCGGGCACAGGTTCTTGTGCCACAGCGGCTACACACAGCATAGCCAGCAACAAAGCAAAAATTTGAATATAACGTTTCAAAAAAAATCTCGCGTTCAAATTAAAAATAGCAAATAGGAATCCCTATTTGCTATTGTAACACTATAAGGAGCAAAAAGTGTCACTTGTTTTTTAGAATTTTCCGACGGTAATGGCGGCATAGAATCCAGGCCACCAACGACCCCTGTGCTTTTTACTGCCGAAATCGTCGTGGTATTCAGCCAGCGGCTGCAGCCACAGTTTGTCAGCATAGCCGATGGTTGCCCAGTTGAGAGTCCCGCCAACCGAAAGGCCAAGGAAGGGAACAATCTGGCTCGTGTAGCCCAAGCGCAGACGATGGTGGAAGTTTGATTCACCCTCATCTGTGAATTCAACATCCCATTCATCACAGTCCCCATCGTACTTCACTTTCGAAGTTTGTGCCGTCAAGAACATGTATTCCAATTCAAAGTGGCTTCCGTATTTACCGAACTGGGTTCCAATACCTATACCCGATTCATATATATCGCTAAATTCCTTGAAGTCCGAATCTTTTTCAATCAAGCGTGCACCTTCGATTGCCGTGAACAGGTAAGGTGTACCCATGTGGAACGAAAGACCGAATGCGCCCATTTCATTCATAGAAGCGGTCACGCTCCACACGCCATTACCGACAATGTTGATCAAACCGATCGGAGATTTTTCGCAGTAACCGCAAAAGTTCACCACACCAACCTGACGTCCCTTCGCTTTTCCGGTAATGTTCAGAACACCCACCTGAGCGTCATCAACCTTGCCAGCGATATTCAAGACAGAGGCCTGCACATCAGATTCTCCGGCAATGTTCAACGCGGCAGTTGCCTGAACGTCGGACTTTTTCGCAATATTAATGGCACCCGATGCCTGCAGACTAGATTCGCCAGCAATGTTTATCGCGCCGCTAGCCTGCACATCGGATTTGCCGGCAATGTTCAGCGCAGCAGTTGCCTGCACCTTTGTTTGACGAGCCAAGTTGCCTGCAGCAGAAATCTGCATACCGGACAAGGAATCGCCTGCATAGTTAGCCGTTGCCGAAACCTGCACACCCGAAGACTTTTCCTTGGTTGCATTTACAACAGGAGAGATCTGGATGCCGTCAAAAGATTTGGCATAGTTCATCGTAGCCGAAATCTGTGCACCTTCAAAGTGTTCACGAGCGCCGTTGAAAACTGTCGTCAGCTGCATACCGTGCATTTCTTTGCGAGCAATATTGGCAAACAAGCTCACCTGAGAACCAAGCATATAGCTATCGCTCTTTGCTACGAACACACCCATTTGCAAGCCCTTGCGAGGTTCCCTTTCTCTGTCGACCAGGTTAAACGTCACACGGTGTTTTCCGTTTTTATCCAGAGAATCCAGAGAGTATTCCACTGAATCGGGGCGGGAGTCGTTCTTGATTTCGCCACGGAGAGCCGTCTTTTCGGCAGCCACCTTGGTGAACTGCTTTTGAGAAAGGCGAGCGTGGTTGTTGTCATACAAGGTCACCGAAGCTTCCTTGAATTCAGCAGGGCGTTCCAGGCGAACGTTATACTTACCGGCAGGGAAACCTAGGCTCATTGCGCGGCCCGGCTTCTTGAAAAGTTCGGCAACAAGTTCACCCTTGTCATCGCGAATGAACAAGTGACCGTCAAGATCTTCATCGAGTTCAAGGCCTGCGCTTGTGCTGCGCAAATCGGTCATGACCACATCACCCGTACCGGCCAAGTTCATATCGCGGCTCGGATGCTGAGCGCCACCCATCGTAGCTTCAGTCTTCTGCAAAGTTTCATTGAAGGCGAACTGGTAAGCTTCAGAAAGAGTCACCTTGCCATCGCCACTCACATCGCCTGCGCCACGAAGGCCGCTCACTAGCGAATGCGTAAAGAAAGAACCTCTGAGCTTATCGCTTTCTTGGCTAGATTCATCTTGCGTGCTGCTGGTAATGAAGGCATAACCCTTCATATCGCTGCTCTTGTCGACCATGAACGCAGGCACTGCGACACCGCCCTTCACGCGGGTAATGGCACCCGAGCCACAAGCATCAATCACAGCAATCTTCACGTCGGCATGCAAGGCGTCCACACGCTTGCGGAATTCCTTCCAACTGTAAATTTCTTCACCGAGGCGCAGTCCCTTTTCGTCGGCGTGGCCACTATAGTAAACAAGAACTTCTTCGCGGGTTTCGTTATTCTTGGAACCCTTCGCTGCAGCAAGCTTCTTGTCGAGTTCATCAAGTTGAGCTTGCAAACCAGACACGCTCGGTTCAGTCACGCGATAAACATTCTGTTTGGGCACGCCACCCATTTGCGAAAGCACGTTCGCAAAGGCGCGGGCATCGCTTTCAGCATAACGCAAGCGCGGGCGTTCCTTACCGCCGTTATTGGCGCTCACGGCAAACACGTAACGATTGATTGCAATTTCACCGGAATTAGTAGCAGCACGAGCATTAGTTGCAGCGGCCAAAATCGCTACCAGGCACACCAGGCAAAAAATAGCCGAGCCCGACAGAAAATCGCAGAATAAAATCTTTTCCAAAATCTTCTTCATGACATCCCCCTTATTTTCCCACCTTGCGAAGCGTGAACGAAACCGTTTCCACTCCGTTCTGCTTCAAACTCTTGTCGATATCGTTTCCGTCAACCGTAAAGGATTTTTCGGACGTAAGCAAGAAGAACTTTTCGAATTTCGGCGCATTGTCGAGCTTGTAGGCAAACGGAAGCGTCGTCATTTTGCCGGGTTCCAGTTCAATGGCACTATTGCCCTCGCCCATGTGCATGGTGATGGTTCCGTTGCCATCCATACTCAAGAGCATGCCAAAGCATTTTTGCGGAACGCGATAGCGCAGCTGGATTTCGTCGCCTTCGTAGGCGTTGCCCAGGTTCACCATTTGCACGGCGCTGTCGCCCATCTTTTTCCAAACTTCAAGCGAAGCCTGCATACCCTTGATGCGCGTGCCGTCATCGGTGTTAGCCATGGCCACTTCCATCGAAGCGGAATCGCGGTCATAAGTAGCAACGTCGCGGTTCAACACAACCACCGAGAATATGCCAAGAGCAATCACAAGCGCCGCGGCAACCTTAAGCCACAAGCCACTCACCTGATTGCGAGAAACGTCAGCGATACGACCATCTACGGCGTCCATACGGTCTGCAAGTGCTTCAAACGGATTTTCCGCCACAAAGCGCTTGCCCTGTTCACGCATTTCGGCCACGCGGGCAGCAAAAATTTGATCTTCGGCTTCGCGCTGTTGCAAAGCCTTCATTTCACTTTCCGGAAGTTCCCCGAGTAGGTAACGTTCCAGTTTGAAATCGGAAATTTTATTGACGGTAGTCATCTTTCAACCTCCAGATTCTTGATTTTGGCCTGCAGGGTACGTAAACGCTTGCGCACTCCGCTCACCGAAAGTCCAACGGTTTCAGCAGTTTCTTCCAAAGTCATGCCGTCTACATAATGCAGCGTCGCAATCGTTCGGGTCGATTCCTGCTCCTTCGAGAAAATCTTTGCCAAAATTCCGCTGGCTTCGTGGCTGTCATCTTCTTCGGCGCAGGCGATGGTGAGCAAAAGTTCGCTCGAATCGCAGTCCAATCCGCGGCGTTTCTTGTCGCGAATGCGGTTCAGGCAGAGCCTGGTCGCCGTATTCCACAGCAAGCTCGACGGCTGTGACAAATCCAGGGAATCCACGCGTTCATACACGCGCAAGAACACGTTCTGAACCATGTCCTTGGCTTCGGCATCGTCCTTGAGCAAAAAGACACAACGCCTGTACACCATCGGGGCGAACGCCTCGTACAGTTTCGAAAATGCCATGCGATCAAGGAGATTTTTCCCGTTCATACCATTGTAACACTAGAGGAAGTTAAAAGTGTCACCGCAAATTTAAAAAAATAGTAGGAAGTAGACAGTAGGCAGTAGGAAGTGGTTAGAGATTAGCCGAATGAGAAAAAAATGAGCCCCGCTTGCGCGGGGCAATATCCGTATAAATATTTAGCAAACGCCAGTTTTTACTTCTTGGGAGCGGGCTTTGCAGCTTCGGCAGGCTTGGCTTCCGGCTTTTTCTCTGCCGGCTTAGCTTCGGCCTTGGCCGGTTCAGCAGCAGGAGCGGCTGCAGGGGCTACGGGCACGGCAGTGCTGTCAACAGCAGGCACTTCAGCATAAACCTTCAAAAGCTCCACTTCGAACACGAGCATTGCATTCGCCGGAATCATCGGCGGCACGCCTGCTTCACCGTAGGCCAAGCCACTGGGAATCCAGGCCTTCACCTTCATGCCTTCCTTCATCATCTGGAGCAAATCTTGCCAGCCTTCAATCACGGCACTCACCGGGAATTCCAGCGGTTCACCGCGCTTCACGCTATTGTCGAATTCCGTGCCGTCAAGCAGCGCGCCAATATAGTGCACCTGAACCTTGTCGCTCACCTTGGGAACAAGGCCCGTACCTTCCTTAAGAATCTTGTACTGCACACCCTTCGGAGTCAGCTTGATGGTAGAATCCTTCGCGTTCTTGGCAAGGAATTCCTTCTGTTCATCAAGCGCCTTCTGGGCCTGAGCCTTTTCGTCGGATTCCTTCTTCTTCTGCATCTGCAGCAACAAATCCTGCAAGGCAGATTCAGCGGTAGAATCGGTCATTTGCACCGGGCGGTCTGCATCCACCTGGTCCTTGATTGCGCCCATGAGCACATCCATATTCAGCGGCACGTTCACATTGGCAATAGCCTTGCCCAAATCCATACCCAGCGCATAGCTGTAACGGTCTGTCGGGTTGTTCATGTCAGGCAATGCAGACTTAGATACGGCCGTGGTATCAGCCTGGGCTTCAGGATCCACAGCAGGCTTTTGACCACCACCACAAGCAACGAAAATACCCAAAATAGGCAGAACAGCATAAAAATTTGGCTTGAATTTCATTTTAACCTTTTGAAAATCAGTGATTTACGACACACTAAAAAGTAGAAAACGTAAGGAGGAACGGAGCGTGAACACTTTTTAGAACAATCTTTTTGACCTAAAAAGTACAAAATTCCGATTTCACAAAACAATTTTTAAACAAAAATTGCCGTTTTTAGCAAAATTTCACAGCTTTTATCCAAACAGACAACAACTTTATTTACACAAATGCAGTAAACAGGGGTTTACAAAGGGGTTGCACGAACAGCTTTTTGTTACTAAATTTACATATAAGAGTGAGAAAAATAAGGAAATTGTATGAACTACCGTTTCAAAAATTTCATCAACTCGGCCTCTGCCAACAAGCAAGCTTTCGACAATTCCATCGAAAGTGTTCGCAGCTCGTTGGATAACATGGTCAGCACGAGCAGCGCTCCTGTGGTGCCGAGCCCTGCCAAGACTGGTTGGCTTAAGGGTTCTCTTTCCTACCCGTGGGTGATCGTTTGCTCCTTGGTTCCGTCTCTCAAGGACATGTTCTAAGATTTTACGAAGAACTTACAGCTTTTCATTTTTTGCAGCCTCGCTTTTTTGCGGGGCTTTATTTTTTTCCATCAATTAAAAACTAATGACTAACAACCAAAACAATTCTATCTTTGCGCAATAACATCGCGCATTCCGCGCACCGGAGACACTTATGGCAGCACTCATCTTAGACGGCAAGGCACTCGCCAAGACCACAGAAGAAGAACTCAGCGCCCGCGTGGCAAAGCTCAAGGAAAAGACGGGAAAGACCCCGATCCTTGCAACGATTCTTGTGGGCGATGACCCGGCCAGCGCCACTTACGTGAAGATGAAGGGCAACGCCTGCGCCCGCGTGGGCATGGAAAGCATTCGCGTGGTGCTTCCGAAGAACACCACCACCGAAGAACTCCTCAACAAGATTCAGGAATTGAATGAAAACCGCGACGTGCACGGTATTCTGTTGCAGCACCCGGTTCCGCGCCACATTGACGAACGCGCCGCATTCGAAGCCATCGACGCCCGTAAAGACGTAGACGGCGTAACCTGCCTCGGCTTTGGCCGCATGGCTATGGGCGAACCCGCTTACGGTTGCGCAACGCCTGCTGGCATTATGCGTCTGCTGAAGGCTTACAACATTCCTCTCGCCGGCAAGCACGCCGTTGTGGTTGGCCGTAGCGCCATCCTCGGCAAGCCCATGGCCATGATGCTTTTGAACGCGGACTGCACGGTGACGATTTGCCACAGCAAGACTGAAAATCTCCCCGAATACGTGAAGCAAGCGGACATCCTGGTGGGTGCCGTCGGCAAGCCGGAATTTATCAAGAAGGAATGGATCAAGCAGGGCGCAGTCGTGGTCGATGCCGGTTACCATCCGGGTGGCGTCGGCGATATCGAAAAGGGCCTTGACGACGTGGCATCCGCTTACACTCCGGTTCCGGGCGGTGTGGGCCCCATGACCATCAACACGCTCATTTACCAGAGCGTGGAATCCGGCGAAAAATACTTGGGATAATTGTTGAGCTAACGGCGAGTCCGTTCAAGTTCGACGGCGTCGGTTTCAGCTGAATTGGGCGAAAGCATGCCTTTCATCATATCGCCCACGAATTCGGCTCCGACACCAATCAACGTTCCAACAGTAGAATCGTTTGAAATCTTGCGACTGTCCATTTCGACAGTCGCATCTTTCATAGCAGACTTTTCGTTTTCTTTAGGATCCGCATAGACAATCGGACCTTTCTTGTTGCCTAAATTAATAGAATCGGCAGCCGTAGGAGCCTTCTTTTGCACCAACTGGGCACATGTGATGCCCGCAAGCATAAATATGACCAATCCAAAGAATTTCATTTTTGCACCCTCTGTGCAAAATATAGCAAGACCTTAGCGGAGCGGATCAGGCCGTTCTAGAACTTGGTCAAGAATTCCTTGGCATCCATGGACTGCACCAAGGTATCGCCCAACAGCGCACGCAAGCGTTCCAAATCGGGGTGGCCTTCGCGTTCGAACACCACCACTTTCTTAAAGCGGTCACGATGCCTCAGCAAGAATTCCAGATTGTTCATGTCGGACTTCGGGAATCCATAACCCAAGAAGAAAATTTCCTGAGCATTCTTGAGGTAGTAATCGGCCTTGCTCCACAACAAATTAAACAAGCTCCCGCGCAAGAACGATTCCTTGGCATGTGCCATCGGAATATAAATCGGAGTGTCTTCGCGGTAAATCGGGAAACTGCGGTCGCAAGGTTCCACCTGGCACACATTCTTTAAATCGAGCGGGTCAGAGGCCCCCTTGACAGGGTACCAGTTCAAGGAGCCGTGCAACTTGATTAAGTCCACTGAATGCGTCCGCGGCGCACGAACTGCACTGCGGTCGGCAGGGTCAATACGCACACCGTAATCCACCGCCACAGTCGCGCCCATTTTGGGGTCGTCGGCAATGATATTTTCAATCAGCGTGTCGTAATTAAAGCTGAGCAGCAAGGTATCGCGCACGCCCTCGCTCGGGCAATTTACGCAGCCCGCCAAGAACTTGCGGAGAATAGTCGCCGATTCAGAATCTACCGCATGGTCGTGGCGAATCGCGCCCGCAATAAAGCGCAGCAGTTCAAAACGCAAGCTCGAATGATAAAGGCTTTCTCGCACACCCGGGAAAATCTGCGCCGACAAAATAGACGTCGAAAGCGTTTCGATATTCAGGTATTCCGCCTGATTATTGCAAAGTTCCAGAAAACGCCTGCAGTAGTCGCGCAGGTGCGGGAACTCGTCTGAAATTCCGAAAGGAATCAGTTCGTTCAGGTCGCGGAGCGTGGGCATTTGCGGGCAAAACGACTTGCTAAACCCGGAGCCCAGTACAAAAATCCGCCGGTATGTACTCGATGCGATATCCATACCTTTAATGTATAATAATTTGAGCGAAGTATATCAACAGCTCATAAAAAAACAGGGTGGTCGGAGGACCACCCTGCTCTTTGCATGGTATAAGATCAAAAAGGATTACTTTCTAATCTTATAGGTTTTGTTGCCAACGATTACAAACATCACGCCCCTGTTAGCCAAGCGGATTTCCTGGGTGGAAGAACTGGTTCTTGCTGCGCTCAGAACGCGGCCGTTGATGTCTGTAACAGTATACTTGGAGTTAGCCGGTGCATTTTCGATATAGATTGCACCATTCGTCGACCACACGCGAACATTGTTGTTCAGGGCGACATTTGCACCAATTGCGATGGTAGAAGTATCCGGAGTAGTAACGGAGGTATCCGGAGTGGTCTTTGCAGCAATGGTAGCCTTGTAAAGCTTGCAGCCCTCAAAGTAGTCGATCTTGTCGCCAGCGTTATAGGTCACGCCATTGATTTCAGTTTCGTTAATGGTCTTTTCTTCAGATTCAACAGTCGGCTTCGGCTTCCAAATCTTGAAATTGCCGCTCAAGTGGAGCATGGCGAGGTAATGTACCAAGCCATCGTAGTAGCGGTACTGACCGGTCATCAGCTTGGTGTCCCAAGCGTTCTGGAGATTCTTCTTGATCTTATCTTCGGAGCCCGAGGTGCTTCTCAAAGCGATAGCGGCAACAGCGTTTGCACCGGCTTCACCCTGCGTGTACTGTTCCTGCGGATTGGAACCATCCCAGTTAAAGCGAGCGTGCTGGTAGCCGTCCTTTTCAAAGAAATTGATGATTCTTGTAGCCATTTCAATTTCTCTGGTGGAGTCAGCACCGAACAGGTAGTAGTCCATACCGAAGTTCATAGCGCAACGCATGGCGTCGTACATGTACTTGGTCGAATTCGAGTTATAAGAATAGGACTGCGGCTGACCATTGAAGGAGCTGTAGTCTGCGAACAAACCGGAGCTCGTGTTAGAAGACTTGTAAAGGTGTTCACGAGCAGCGGACACAGCCTTTTTCCACTTGTCGGTATCCTTTTCTGCCCAGCGGGAGAAGAGTTCCAAGTAAGCGGGCAAGTCATAAGACGGGTCAGAGAAATCGTTTCCGTTGCCAAGCGGCTGGAACACGATAATGTAGTTGCCCTGGTTAAAAAGCTTGTGGCTCGGGTTGTTCCACATCTTGTCCATGATGTACAGAGCATCCTTTCTGTACTGATCGTTGTCCCAGCGGTTTGCTGCGAACAAGAGGGACATCATAAAGTACATTTCGCCATCGGGTGCGCAGTTGTCGTCACCGCCCATGCCGTTGTCGCCACGCTGCCAAGCAAAGTAACCGTCCCAGTCACCGCCCTTATGCCACATGTGGTTCTTGGCCCAGTTCCAGAGTTTGTCAAATTCTTCTTTGTGGCCAGTCTGCACGGCAATCATCATACCGTAAGACATACCTTCGGAGCGAACGTCGTTATTGTTGATGTCCTTGATGTAGCCTTCGTTACCGTTATCGTAGAACACCTTGGAATTGTTATCGCCCTTGAAGTAATGGTTCCACATTTCATCCATTTTTTCCTGGATTTCTGCGTCAGTCTTACCCAGGTAGGTCTTGAAGGGGCTGGTGTAATCACCGGTGTAATAAGAACCATTCAGCTGGGATCCGTCCTTTTCGCAATCCGGGCCGTAGTAGGCTCCGTTTTCATCAAAGAATGTTCCAGCGTAGGTTTTGTCGGCAGCGAAAGCAGCCGAAGAGCCCAACAACAAGGCTATAGAAGCCATAGCAAGCTTGGAATAGCTTTTCATATAATACTCCCTAATTAAAATACCCACTATAATATAGCTGTGCAGACAATGAAATGCACTAGACAGGGAGCAATTGGCGTTGTACACAAAAACAACGGGATTCTGTTTACAAAAGGAAACCCCGCCCTGTATACAGGCGAGGTCTTCTTGCATTTATAGCGTTTTTTACGGCTTATTCGGCGCGCAATTTCTTGGCAGCAGCCACAAGATTCTTGAGGCTTGCCGTCGTTTCGGTTTCGCCGCGGGTCTTGAGGCCGCAATCGGGATTCACCCACACATTCTGCTGCGGGACCTTTGCAATGATCTTGTGGAGAGCGTCCACAATTTCCTGTTCCGAGGGAACGCGCGGAGAGTGAATGTCATACACGCCCGGGCCCACCTGAGTTTCAAACTTGGCTTCGTTCAGGGCGTCAAGCAGCTTGAGGTCGGAACGGCTCGCTTCGAAGGTGATCACGTCGGCATCCATGTTGTCGATATCACGCACGATGTCGTTGAATTCGCTATAGCACATGTGCGTGTGAATCTGCGTTTCGGGCTTGACCTTGGCATGCACCAGGCGGAATGCCGGAATGGCCCAATCGAGGTATTCCTTGTGCCAGTCGCTCTTGCGGAGCGGCAACTTTTCGCGGAGGGCGGCTTCATCAATCTGGATAATGCGAATGCCGTTCTTTTCAAGATCAAGGACTTCATCGCGGATAGCAAAGCCGATTTCCTGAGCCTGCACCTTCAGCGAAACATCTTCGCGCGGGAAAGACCAGTTGAGAATCGTCACCGGGCCCGTGAGCATGCCCTTCACCGGCTTCTTGGTGCAGCTTTGGGCGTATACAGACCATTCAACGGTAATCGGAGCACTGCGGCTCACGTCGCCCCAAACTACAGGCGGCTTCACGCAACGAGTGCCATAGCTCTGCACCCAAGCGTTCTGCGTAAAGATAAAGCCGTCAATCTTCGTGCCGAAATATTCCACCATGTCATTGCGTTCGAATTCACCGTGGACAATCACGTCGAGGCCGATTTCTTCTTGCAGCTTGATGCATTCGGCAATCTTCTTCTTGTTGAATTCTACATACTGTTCCTTGGAGATTTCACCCTTGCGGAATGCGGCGCGGTTTGCGCGGACTTCAGCCGTCTGCGGGAAGGAGCCGATTGTGGTCGTCGGGAATGCGGGCAGCTTGAATTCAGCCTTCTGTACTTCGCGACGTTCAAGGCGGCTCGGCTTGCGTTCAAAGTCAGCGGCACTGAGGGCGGCAAGTTCAGCCTGCACCTTGGCGTTCGCCTGCACACGCGGAGTAGCAAACAAGGCCTTATTCTTTTCAAGGGCAGCGGCGTCACCGCTTGCAAGTTCAGCAAGTTCAACGAGCTTTTCTTCGGCGAAGGCGAAGTGACGGAGCGTTTCAGCAGGAAGCTTCTGTTCAGCAGCGACCGTATACGGCACATGCAACAGCGAGCAAGAGGTTCCGACCACTACGTTTTCTGCACCGACAGCCTTTTCGATTTCAGCGAGCAAGGCATTCTTCTGTGCGTAATCGGCACGCCAGATGTTCTTGCCGTTCACGACACCGGCGAGCAAGAGCGTATTCTTCGGGAAACCAGACTTGATCAGTTCCAGCGACTTGAGGCCTTCGACAAAATCAAGACCGAGGGCATCGAAACCGAGGGCAGCCACATCCTGATACACATCGCGGATATCGCCAAAGTAAGTCTGCAAGGCAATCTTGAGGCCTGCGGCACGCACCTTCTTGATGAGTTCCACATAAATAGACTTGAAGAGCTGCTTTTCTTCGGCGGTCACGTCGAACACCAAGGCGGGTTCGGCAAAGCTGATCCATTCGGCACCGGCAGCGGCGAGCAGTTCAGCGACCTTTGCGTAAGCGGCTACTGCAGAGGCGGCGAAATCCTTCGCCTGCTTCTTGCCGTTGTAGCGGGCCAAGCGGAGGAACGTGTATGCGCCAATCAAAGTCGGCACGGTCTGGATTCCGGCAGCCTTTGCTTCATTGAATTCCTGCACCGGCTTGGAACCGTCTACCTTGAATTCAGAAGCGTCATCGATTTCCGGAACAATATAGTGGTAGTTCGTGTTGAACCACTTCTTCATCGGGAGGGCCTTCACGTCGCCCTTTTCACCCTGGTAACCGTGAGCGGCTGCGAAATACTTTTCGAGCGTGCTCAAGTTCAGGCTCTTGTAACGTTCCGGAACAATGCCGAACAAGAATGCAGTGTCGAGAACGTTATCATAGAAAGAGAAGTCGTTCGACGGAATAAAGTCGATACCTGCGGCCTTCTGCTTCTGCCAACCATACTGACGGATTTCGGCGGCGACGTTCTGGAGTTCAGCTTCGGAGATTTCACCCTTAAAGAACTTTTCGCTTGCAAACTTGAGTTCACGGGCCTTACCGATACGCGGGAAACCGATTACAGATGTTTTTTTATTGCTCATAGTGTTTAACCTACCTTTTTTGTTTGTTTTTCGATTACGCCGCCAAATATATCTCCTTTTTCACCATCGGTAAAATACTATTTTTTACGCATTCACCATAGATTTTTCCTATGGAGCAAACAAAAACATTTGAATAACTAGCTATAAGAAAGCCCTATGACTTTACAACAACTTAAGTACGCCATCGCCATCGCCGATACGCGCAATATTACCGAAGCATCCAAGCGCGTATTCATCTCGCAACCGAGCCTTACGGCGGCCATTCACGACCTCGAAGAAGAAATGGGCGTCACCATCTTTAACCGCTCCAATAAAGGCGTCACGATCACTAACGAGGGTGATGAATTCCTTTCTTACGCAAGGCAAGTTTTGGAACAAGCGACCCTCATGGAAGACCGCTACAAGGGTGGCAAAAGTGGCAACACCATCTTCTCCGTGAGCTGTCAGCATTACTCTTTTGCGGTCAACGCATTCGTCGATGTCATCCGAAAATTCGGCGGTCCGAGCTACGATTTCACGCTCCGAGAGACCCAAACTAATGAAATTATTGACGATATTGCGAAGCTAAAAAGCGAAATTGGCGTACTTTATTTGAGCGACAAGAACGAAAAAGTCATAAAAAAACTTATTCAAAAGAACAATTTGGTCTTTGAAGAGCTCTTTGCGACCCCTTTGCACGTGTTTATGTCGTCTAAAAACCCGCTCGCCAAGAAAGAAAAAATCACGCTGGAAGACTTAAAGCCGTATCCGTACCTAACCTACGAACAGGGCGATTTCAACTCGTTCTACTTTGCCGAAGAGCCCCTAACCGCCATTGATTTCGATTGCCCGCGCAATATCAAGGTTCGCGACCGTGCCACCCTTTTCAACTTACTTATCGGTCTTGACGGCTATACCATTTGTTCCGGCGTGATTAGCCATAAGCTCAACGGCCGCAACATTATCGCAAGACAACTCGATGTTCACGACAAAATGACCATCGGTTACGTGATGCGAAAAGGCGTAACGCCATCGCGCTACGCCAAAGCATATATTGCCGCACTTATGCGACACTGCAAATAAATTACTTTTCAATCACGCCGGAGGCGACAACGCCATCGCCAGCATAAAGCACCAAAATCTGGCCCGGCGCCGATGCAAATTGTGGTTCATCGAAAGCGACCTTGATTCGGTTCGCATCGATATCTACAATGCGGGCATTGGCGCCCTTGTGGCCTAAACGGATATGCGCCGAAAGGTCGCCCTTTAAAAGCGGAGAACTTTCGCTGACCATCAAATTCAAATCGTTCGCAGAAACTTCCATGCAAGAAAGCGCTTCGCGCGGGCCGAGCACCACCTGATTCTTCGCCGCATCAATTGCCACAACATAAAGCGGCTCCTTTTGCCCACCAATGTTCAAGCCCTTGCGCTGGCCCACGGTGTAATTCACGATCCCCTTGTGCTTGCCCAGCACCTTGCCAGTTACATCTACAAAGTCGCCCGGCACCTGATCCGATTCTTCGAACAGCACCGAGTAATCGCCGCATTCAATAAAATCTTGGCTTTCGCGCTTTTCGGCAAAATCATTCCAGCCGATTTCAGCGGCAAGCGCCTTCACATCGTCCTTGTGCATTCCACCCAGCGGGAACAGCACGGTCGAAAGCTGCTCCGCCGAAAGTCGCGACAAAAAGTAGGTCTGATCTTTGCGGGTATCTTTAGCCTGATACAAGAACGGAACATCCGGATTCCGGAAATCGAGACGCGCGTAATGCCCCGTGGCAAAATGGTCAAATTCAATTCCCATTTTGCGGGCGGCCAGTTGCAACGCCCCGAATTTAATCGACTGATTGCAGCGCACGCATGGATTCGGTGTGCGACCATTCCGGTATTCGGCGCGGAAATAATCCAGCACCTTGCGGCGGTATTCGTCGGCAACGCCCACTACATAATGCGGGATTCCCAAGCGGTCCGCCACCAATTTTGCCTCGGCAATATTCTTGTCTTCGCTCGGGCCATAGCAACCTTCGCGGCCTTCTACGGCAGGCATATTCACCGAGCCGTCCCACGTTGCCATGGTGAGTCCCACCACATCATACCCCTGCTTTTGCAACAGGTACGCCGAAAGGGCGGAATCTACACCGCCCGATAAACCGACTGCTACTCTTTTTGCCATTTGGCCAAATGTAGAAGTCCCCAAAACAAATGTCTAATAAAGTTTTTCGATACCTAGATATCGTTAAAAATTATACCGGCAATTTCGAGCAGAGTTTTTCGACTGTGTCCGAAAGCAGCTTTTTCACGTCATCACGGTTGCAGGCATCCAGCTGTTCCAGGCATGCCGTCAAGGTCAATACAATGGTCTCCCTAAAAGCGTACTCTTCTTGCAGTTTGCGTTCCTTGCCGTATTCCCACAAGGCAAAGATCAGCGCAAATACCGCCATCGAAGACATGGTGACATTGATCACCACATCGGCCCATACAGAATCCGTATGCACGCCGAAACGGGTAAACACGCTATAGACCCACCAGGAGCCACCGCCGAACAGCACCAGACTCAGGAACAGCCAAGTACGCGCCTTTCGGCCAAGGTTTCGCTTTCTCTTGCTAAAGCTGCCACCCAGGGAACCGCCGCCCACAAAGTCCGTCATCTTCTTGATTTCTTCCACCTTCTCGTTAGACGTATTCAAACAAGCCTGAACATCCTTCAAGCTATTTTCCGTCATGCTATCGATTTCAGAAATCTTGGCGCAAGCCTGGTCAATCAAATTCTGAGCAGATTCAATTTTTTCGGCAAATTGCCTATCTTTATCTTCGGCATCAGTCATCCTGAGCATCAAAGATTCTTTCAGTTCTTCCAAGCCCTGCTTTCGGGCATCCAGTTGTTCTGTTAGCGACTGAATCTCGGCAACCTTTTCTGTCGCCTCCGCCGACTTGGCTTTCGCACTCTGCTCCGCTTCTGACACAGATACCATCTGGGCCTTCACCAGGTCTGTCATCTTCAGAATTCTTTCGAATTCTTCTGACGCCTTATCGAACAAAGCGCATGTCTTTTCTTCCGCTTCGGTAATGGCCGCCACACGTTCATCCAAATTATCTTTCTGCGGGGCATTCCAAAAGCCAAACATCATCTCGTATACAGCAAGGTTTCTCGTGCAAATAGAGAGAACCGTGACATTCTGCTTTTTGATAGACGCAGCAATCAACATGATTAACTGCGAAAGCGTCTTGGGCGGAAATCCGAAATAGGTCAACTCGGATTCTCTTACGCGGGCAGGTTCCGGCAAATCGAAAGGCAAATACAGCCAATCGCACGTTTTCATCTTTTCGCACAACTGCGCAAAAGGCCGCTTCACATTTTCGAGAGCCTTACGCAACTGCACCGACCTGACCGTGCGATCGTGAACACTCACGCCAGCATAGGAATGAAGATATTCATCTCGGCTATTTTCTAAAAGATTGATGCTATCAAGAAGCTCTTCGCGCTGCTGACGATTCATCCCTAACCCGCTTTTTAAAAAACCGCGCACAAGATAACTTTTTTTAACGCGCTTCAGGGATTATTTTTCGTACAACATTATTCCTTAATGCTTAACTAAACATTACAAACGCTATAGCGACAAGCCCTTTTCGAATTCGGCCAAAAATGCACGTCCCTGTTCCCATTCGCC
Source organism: Fibrobacter sp. UWB10 (assembly GCF_900182935.1). Lineage (NCBI taxonomy): Bacteria > Pseudomonadati > Fibrobacterota > Fibrobacteria > Fibrobacterales > Fibrobacteraceae > Fibrobacter > Fibrobacter sp. UWB10. The sequence continues at coordinate 852,814 of NZ_FXUE01000001.1, forward strand.
CAAATTTGAATCGGAATTGATGTGCCCTAGCGCGCCTGCGTTAAACAACTTTGCGCCCCACGCCTCGGCAAAGAATTTCGTACGCTCGGGAGTCATGTACGGGTCGTTTTCGCTCCCCACAATGCAAACGGGCACCGGCAATTTTTCGGTAGGCATCGGAGCAAAGTTCTTGATGACATCGACCGCGTCGGCATCGGCAGGGGCCACAAGGAAGGCCCCCTTGATATTCGCCGGAAGATTCCCTTGCTGCTTCGCACGCAAAAGCCAAAGAGCCGTCGTTACGACGCCCAGACTATGTGAAACCAGAATCGTGTCGTCCTTCAGCTGGCGGACAGCTTCATCGAGTGTCGCAATCCAATCTTCTTTTTGCGGTTTATCCCAACAATGCTGAAAAACGCGACTTGCGCTAGGCAGGCTTTTGGTCCAGAAAGTTTGCCAATGGCTCGGGCCAGAATTATTTAAACCGGGAACAATCAAGTAGTGCATTCGAGAGGTCCTTTTCTTTCCTATAAAAATAGTATAAAAACAAAGACTCCGCAAAATCGTTAATGCCGTTTTGCCTACTTTACCGCTGCAATCAGGCGCACGGAATCGAACGCCTTCAGGTTTCCCATCAGAAAATACCGCTGCTGTAGCGCATTTTCGCCGAGAAATTCGTCGACCTTGAATCCGTAACGCTCAAGCACCTCGAAAACTTCGCGGTCCAAGTAGCCTTCGGCCATGGTTTCACCGCAATCAGCAACAATTTTTCGCAATTCCTGAACCGAATTCGAATACGCATCTTTTTGCAGGTAATCAAATACAATCGAAATGCCGGTTGATGCAATCTCTGAAAACTGGCACACGGTTTCTGCAAAAACAGGAAGCGGAAGGTAATATGAGACGCCCAGAATGCTAATAACTGTCGGCTTTTTGCAGTCAAAGCCATTTGCGACAAGTCTTTCGACAATGCTGTCCTTGCTGAAGTCGATCGCCACAAAATGGACATTCTCCGAAACGCTCCACTTGAGTTCGCGAATGCGATTTTTCTTGTAGCTTTGCGTCGGAAGCAAATCCAGTTCAAAAACTTCGACATTCGGGTCTTTGTTGCGGAACGAGAACGTGTCTACGCCCGCACCGCAAATTACATATTGAATCTTTCCCGAACGGGCAAGGAGCTTTACGCGATCTTCAGCGAAGCGACTCCTCGAAAGTACAATCGGGAGGAAGTATTTCCGGTTGAAATATTCGACCGAATTTTCTGATTCCTGCGGAAACCGCTTTAGAATCAAGCGCGATACATTTTCGTACTCCTCGCGGCCCATCAGGTCGAACGCCAAAAAGTCATTGAAAACGGTATGGTCCGATTGTAGAGAATGCCAGGCACGGGCAAATGCGCATAATTTTGCTGTTAAACTTTCCATTGTATTATCCTTTTAAAATTTTAGTTGAGGGCCTTAGCCCATAAGAAACGCCCGCGTAGGCTAACCATACACGGGCGACAAAATGAATACCGCAATAAACGCCCGTCAACATCGGCCGTTCTTACAACAAAATTCTACAATCAGAGGCAGCATTTTATTTATCCTGTAATCCCTTGAGTCTTTGGGTACGTTCCGCAATCTTTTTGCGGTATACGTTGATTTTGGCAATCGCTTCGGCGATGGGGAGCGCAATGTCGAAAGCGCGCACATTAAAGCGCGTTAAAGCCTGCACCGCCTGCGGGCCAAGCTGCGAGCAGAGAACATAATCCAGATCGGCTAGATTCTTTGCTGCCGAGAACATGGATGAACGTTCCACATCTCGCTGACCGCAAGCACCATCGCCGCATGTGCCGTCGCAATGCTCCGGCTTAACGCGGACCTCGACTTTTTCAAATTTTCCGCTTTCTTCATCGACTTCGTAGACGTCGAACGCCGCGGCATGCCCAAAGTGAACATTGACATTTTCGCCATCGTTTGTGGCGACTGCAACTCTATATTTAGCCATGAGAGAAAGTCTCCTTTACACGGATACGGTCCATGTAGATTTGCGCGCCGACATCGTAAACGCCTGGGACGCCAACGGCATCGGCACGGCAATGGGCGCAATGCTTGAATACGTTGATGAACACTCCCGCCTGCTCCTGCGCAATCGCAAGAGTTTTCGGTGTCGGAGCAGGAATATCCTTAAAGCCGTTTTGCGGAATCAACGGAATGATATTGTACATGATGGCGCCCGCTTCGCGCACGGTGGCCGCCACATCTTCGATGTGCTTGTCGTTAATGCCTGGGCAAAGAACCGTATTCACTTTGATAAGCGTTCCACTCTTTGCGACTTTGCGAATGCCTTCGAGCTGGTTGTGAATCAGAATTTCTGCGGCTTCTACGCCCGTATAGGTTTTACCGTGGTAGAAAATTCTTGCATTGATCATCGCCTCGATTTCAGGGTCCACGGCATTCACCGTAACCGTGAGCGAATCAATGCCCACATCAATGACTTCGTCTGCCTTGTCATTCAGCAAAAGCCCATTGGTGCTCATGCAGCGAATAAGCTGCGGGAATTCCTTTTTTACCAAGCGGAATGTATCTAGTGCAAAAGGAGTTGCCAAGGTGTCGCCTGGGCCTGCGATTCCCACTGTCGTAAGTTCCGGCACGAATTCCAATGCCTTGCGGATGTAACCACATGCCTCTTCGGGCTTAATCACCTTACTCGTGTTTCCCGGTACCTGAGCATCTTCGTTAATGCGCCTATCACAAAAACGGCACTCGATGTTGCAACCTGGGGCGACTGGCAAATGAATGCGCCCCTTTCGGTTTTTGCAAGCACCAAAACACGGGTGTTCTCTAAAAACTGTTTCTTGACTGGTTGCCATAAAACCTCGCAAGGTATGTAAACCTTGCACAAAAATGATCGGCAAAGAACCGATTTAGTTTGTATTAAATATTGTGAACGTTTTGCCTAGCGTTCTGTAGCGTGATTAATGCTTTAACTTCTTAGCCAAAGAAGTATGGCTATAAAGTTAAAAAACAGAATTGTCAAATTCAATATGAATCCAAGAGCGAAAATAAAAAAAGTTCATTTTTTTGAGAGAGCGATAGCTTTATGCTAACGCATGTTATAGGCGTTCGCTATCGCAAAATACTTTTTCGCATGCGCAATAGATTCACGCTAATAAGGGTTATAAGCGGAATTTATAACAACTTAAAAAAAGTGATTTTTTTTGACTAAACGGGTTCAAAAAGTATTGGAAAGAGTTGACTTTAATTCTAACTTGCCTTTGCCTAGTATTTTTGTAGGAAAACATCAAGGAGACACGATAACATGTCTAAGAAATTACGTCAAATCGCTATTTACGGAAAGGGTGGCATCGGTAAGTCCACCACGACTCAAAACCTGACCGCAGGCCTTGTAGAACAGGGGAAACACGTTCTTGTGGTCGGTTGCGACCCCAAAGCAGACTCTACTCGCCTTTTGCTCGGCGGCCTTCATCAAAAGACCGTGCTTGACACCATTCGTGACAACAAAACCGAAATTCAGCTTTCTGACCTTGAAAAGGTCGGCTTCAAGGGCGTGCGTTGTGTAGAATCCGGTGGCCCGGAACCGGGCGTGGGTTGCGCAGGCCGTGGCATTATTACCTCAATTAGCATGCTCGAACAGCTCGGTGCCTATACCGAAGACCTTGATTACGTTTTCTACGATGTGTTGGGCGACGTGGTGTGCGGCGGTTTCGCCATGCCGATTCGTGAAGGAAAGGCCAAGGAAATTTACATCGTGGCCTCCGGCGAAATGATGGCCCTTTATGCGGCAAACAATATTTGTAAGGGTATCGCCAAGTATGCCCAGCACGGCGAAGTGCGCTTGGGCGGTATCATCTGTAATAGCCGTAATGTGGATAACGAACTTGACCTACTCCGTGCATTCACCAAGGAACTCAATACGCAGCTCATTCAGTTCGTGCCGCGCAACAACATTGTGCAGCAGGCCGAAATCCGCAAGAAGACCGTGATTGAATTCGAACCTAAGTCCAGCCAGGCAAACGTCTACCGTGAACTCGCCAAGAATATCGACGAAAATGAACTCTTTACCATTCCGACCCCGATGACGCAGGATCGTTTGGAACAGATTCTCATCGATTACGGCATGATGGAAAAAGACTACCAGATTTAATGTGAGGGTTCATGGCCAAGACTAATATTAATTTGAACATGACCTCAGTCGAAAACCGCGAATATCGACTGGGTACGATTATCGGCTGGGACGGCAAGGCGAGCGATTTGATTAAGGAATCGGCCTACGACGAACGCAGTGCGAAAAAGCATGGCGGTTGCGCGGGCAAGGGCTCGGGCTGCAAACTTTGCGAATTGAATTCCCCGCTGAACCAAGAGACTATGTGCTCTAATGCGATTGTGCAGTGCCAGGTGGGAAACCTTACGGACTGCGCCCTGATTGACCATTCTCCTATCGGTTGCAGTGGCGAGAACTCCAAGTTTAACCTCTCTATGCATAACGGCCTTCGTCGTCGTGGAAAGCCCCTGCAGAATACGCTGAACATCAGCACGAACCTGAAAGAAAAGGACATGGTTTTCGGCGCTTCTGAAAAGCTCCGCCAAACCATCCTTGACGCAAAGGAACGCTTTAACCCTAAGGCGATTTTCATCGGTATGGCTTGCGCTACCGCTATTATTGGCGAAGACATCGATTCTATTGCCGAAGAAATGGAACCGGAAGTTGGCGTGCCTATTATTCCGCTGCATTGCGAAGGTTTCCGTTCCAAGCACTGGTCTACGGGTTTCGACGTCGCTTTCCATGGTGTGCTTCGCCAGATTGTGGAACGCCACCCGACCAAAAAGCAGAATGACTTGATCAACATCGTTGCCCTCTGGGGTTCGGACTATTTCTCCGAAATGCTTGCTCCGCTTGGACTGCGCGTAAACTACCTTTTGGATACCGCCTCTTTCGAAGAAATTCGCCAGGCCTCCGAAGCAGTCGCTACCGCTACCTTTTGCGATACGTTGGGCGGCTACATGGCGACGGCTCTCGAAGAATCTTTCGGTGTTCCGCAGATTGACGCTCCGCAGCCTTACGGCATCAAGGGTACCGATGCATGGCTTCGCGCTATCGCAAAGGTTGTCGGCAAAGAAAAAGAAGCCGAAGAATACATCGAAAGCGAACACAAGCGCATTGCCCCGAAGCTTGCCGAACTCCGCGAATTTTTCAAGGGCAAGAACGGCATCGTGATGACGGGTTCTGCATACGCACACGGCCTTATCAGCGTGCTTTCGGAACTGGGAATCGGCCACGACGCTGCACTCGTGTTCCACCACGACCCCGTTTACGACGGCGGTGGCGAACATCAGGATACCTTGAAGGAATTGGTCGAAACCTACGGCGACATTCCGCACTATACCGTCAGTAAGACTCGCGCCTTCCAGCTTCCGCAGCTTCTGAAACGCGCCAAGACAGACTTCTTGCTCATTCGCCATCCGGGTCTCGCCTCTGTCGCGGGCCATCTCGGATTCCCGACCCTTACCATGGGCGACGAACATATTCCGGTGGGCTATCAGGGCATTCTCCGTATCGGCGAAATGCTCAAGGGCGTGATTGCACGTACCAAGTTTAACCAGGTGCTTAAACGCAACGTGAAACTTCCGTATTCCGACTGGTGGCTTGCTCAGGACGATCCGTTCTACCTGACACACCATCCGGAAGCACTTGAAGATTTGCCGGAACCGAGAAATCTCAAACTGAAAATTGGCACAGAATCCAATTCGACCAGCGCATAACAAGGGGATTTTTAACAATGGCTACAATTCAAAAGAAAAAAAGTAATTCTATTTCGGACCCCCGATACGCTTGCGCAGTTGGTGCATCTCATACTGTTGTCGCTATTAAGGGTGCAGTTCCTATTGCCAACTGCTCTCCGGGCTGCCAGCTTAAGCAAACCGCATTCCTCACGTTCGAAAACGGTTTCCAGGGCAGCATTTATGCCGGTGCCGGCAACATGCCGAGTGCAAACTCTACCGAAAACGACATCGTTTTTGGCGGCATCAAGACTTTGGATCAGTTGATCAAGTCGACGCTCAAGGTTTTCAACGGTGACCTCTACGTTGTGCTTACCGGTTGCGTGGGCGGCCTTATCGGTGATGACGTTTCCACGTTGGTGCGCAATTACCGCGATTTGGGTTACCCGATTGTGTCTGTCGATACTGCCGGCTTCAAGGGTAACAACCTTTTCGGTCACGAAGAAGTCGTAAACGCTATCGTCGACCAGTTCGTGGGCGATTACAGCGGCGAACGCAAAAAGGGCCTGGTAAACCTTTGGTTCGAAACGCCCTACTACAACCAGAACTGGCGCGGAGACTATCAGGAAATTGCCCGTATTCTCCGTGGTGCCGGTTTTGAAGTCAATGTTCCCTTCGGACCCGAAAATAACGGTGTCGCGGACTGGTTGCGCATTCCTGAGGCCCAATTCAACTTGGTGATTTCTCCGTGGGTGGGCGTTCGAAACGCAGAACACCTCCAGGAAAAATACGGTCAGCCGTTCCTGCACATTCCTGAAATTCCTCTCGGCGCCGAAGCGACAAGCGAATTTATCCGTAAAGTTGTCGAATTTGCCGGAATTGACAAGGAACAGAGCGAAAAGTTCATCAAGGAAGAAAACAGAATCTATTACTACTATCTGGAACACTTCTCTGAATTCTTCGCCGAATACTGGTTCGGTATGCCCAGCGAATTTGCCATTACCGCAGATTCCGCCTACACGCTTGCCTACACCAAGTTCCTCGTGGACCAAATCGGCCTTATTCCGCGCAAGGCAATCATCAGTGACGATCCTCCGCAGAAATTCCGCGAACAAATCGAAAACGCCTTCCACAACATTAGCGAAGGTGTCGATGTCGACGTGGAATTCGAAGAAGATGGCTACCTGATTGAAAAGTCTATTAAGGAAGTGAATTTCTCTTCTGGAAAGCCTTTGATTCTTGCCTCTTCGTGGGAAATCAATATCGCCAACGAAAAGAATGCACTGCTTTTTGAAATTACTCCGCCGTCCAGCGAAACGTTGATTATTAATCGCAGCTTCGTTGGTTACAAGGGTGCGCTTAATTTGCTCGAAAAGATTTATAGCACTTCTGTCGGTGGCAAATAATTTCAAGACAAATTAAACAATTCTTTTTACTCTCCAAATAAATGTCGCTTGATTATTCAGGCGGCATTTTCTTAAAAACATCAAAGTCACTTTTTGTCACGACATCTGTTCAAGCCTAACCCTATATTAAGCTATAAAGAAAAAGTATTTTACAAACTCATTTTTATTTCTACTTTTGTCGTACAAAAATTCGAGAACGTCATGTTCCGAAGAGCAAACAAATCAGAACGAGGATACCTATATGTGTAGACTTTATAATTTTGCTCAAGGCATTCGCCAGTAAGCACTCAACCCCACCAAACAAAATTTAATCAAGTCGTGCAAAAAAGGTTTTTTGCATGGTTGCTCAACTCATAAAAATTTTCAATCAGGAGATTTATAAATGAATATCAATTCGAAAAATATTGCTGCCAAGATTATCCTTTTATCTGCAATCACCTCTTTCGCTGCCGAACCGATTTCGGTCACCACAAAAACCGGCGTAACCGCAACACTCTACGGTTTTGCTTCTCTCAACGCCGCTTACGAAGATTCCAAGAGCAATAACGGTAACTTCGCCAATTTTGTTGCCGCTTCTGACATCACCAATGAAAACGATGGTGGCTGGCACTTGACTCCGAACCTGACTCGAATTGGTTTCAATCTTTCGAGCGGTAGCGACACGACCTATTTCAAGGCCAACGGTAAAGTCGAAGTAGACTTTTACGGCGGCGGCTCCGCCAACAATCCCAATCCGCGTCTCCGCCACGGCTACGGTGAAATTTCTTTCGGCAAGACTGGCTTCTCTATTTTGGGCGGTCAAACTTGGGACGTGATTTCTCCGTTGGTAACCCCCACGCTTAACGCAGGCGTTCTCAATAACTCCGGCGACGCAGGCCTTCGTAGAGCTCAGCTAAGACTCACCGAGAAAATTCCTGTTGGTGAAGGCTCCGTGGATATTGCCGCCGCTGTTGTCCGCACCATTGGTGAAAACCAACCGTACAACTCCTCCTCTGCCTCGGAAACCGGTACCGACGCCGACATTCCTACTTTCCAGGGCCGCATCGGCATTGCGCTTCCGCTGTGGGTTGAAAACAAGAAGGCTGGTTTGGGCGTTTCTGGCCATTACGGACAAGAAGAAATCGACTTGGACGCAACGGGCGACACCAAGAATATTCCTACTTGGTCTGCTAACGTCGACTTGACTCTCCCCATCACAAGCGCAATCACCTTCCTTGGCGAAGGATTCGTCGGTGAAAACCTGGATACATACGCTGCCGGCATCGGTCGTGGATTTGTCGCCAACACCGAAGACCCCGAAAGCGTCAAGAGCATCAAGGCATACGGTGGTTGGTTTGCCCTGCAAGCTAAACTGATCCAAAAACTGGCAATTAACGCAGGTGCGGGCATTGATAAGCTGGACCGCGATGACATCGAAACCGTGGGCGGCCGCGAACAGAATATTTCCGTTTTCGCAAACGCCACCTACAGCCTGACCGATGCATTCTCGCTCGGATTTGAATACTTGCACATTCAAACCGATTATCTAACGGCCGGCACCGTGAAAGAAGCCGACTTGAACCGCTATCAACTTTCTGCAACTTATGGCTTCTAACGAAGGAGGCTTGAATAATGAATCAGAAACAAATTTTCGATAAAATCCGCAATCGAATCGCTTTCACAATCCTCTTTAGCCTCGCCTGCGCTACTTCTGCAATCGCCGCAGACAAGATTTCCATCGGTTACCTGTCTTCTACAGGTCAAGGAAAATTCTTTATCGCTAAAGATGCTGGTATTTTCGAGAAAAATGGCCTTGACGTAACGCTCGTTGAATTTTCGAATTCCGGCGACGGCATTGCTGCCGTTCGCGCAGGTAAACTTGATGCAGGCGCATTCGGTTCGCTCGCTCCGCTTATTCACATTTCGCAGGGTGCCGACATCCGCGTGATTGGTGGCATCATGGGTGGTGACCAGGCCGTGATTACCCGCAAAGAAAATGCTGCCTCCGTCAAAAAGCTGAGTGACCTCAAGGGCAAGAAAATCGCTACCATTCGCCTGGGTACTGCCGACGCCATCGTTCGCGGCGGCCTCAAGAAAGAAGGCGTTGACTGGCGCAAAGACGTCACCATTGTTGAACTCAAGAATCCGCCTGCCGTGATCGAAGCCGTCAAGAACGGAAGCGTATTTGCCGGCGTTACCTGGGGCCCGCACGACCTCCGCGCCGAAGAAGCAGGCCTTTCTGTGGTGCTCCGCAGTAAGGACATCAACCCTGGCCATATTTGCTGCCGTCTCATTGCTTCGCTCCGCAAAATCGAAGGCCGCGACGATGTTTACAAGCGCCTAGTCAAGTCGCTGATCGAAGCTGAAGAACTGGTGCAAAACGACCACAAGAAGAGTGTGGAAATTATTGCCAAGTGGATCAAGCTTGATACCGCTCTTGTCAACAAGGCGTTCTACAGCGGGCACGTCACGCAGGATACCGACCCGAACGTGAAGGGTGTTGAATTCTTCTGGGATTTCTTGAAAGACGCCGAATTCATCAAATCTGACAGGAAAGTCTCCGAATACGTTCGCACCGATTTCTACAAGGCCGCCATCGCGGAACTGCGCAAAGAAAAACCCAAGTCCGAATTTTACGCCAAGGCCGAAAACATTTTCAAGTCCAGGAACTAAGAATAGTATGACAATAAAGCAAAATGGTTTTGAAGCAACGAATCTCGGTTTTTCGTACGATGGCAGAGCCATCCTGAAAGACATCAACTTGAAAATCAATCAAGGAGAATTCGTATGCCTGCTGGGCGAAAGCGGTAGTGGCAAGACCACCTTGCTTAACCTTCTCGCCGGGCTGACCAAGCCGAGCGAGGGACATGTCTACTGGAAAGGAAAAGAAATCGAAAAGCCTTCTGCCGAAAGGAGTGTAGTCTTTCAGGACTACACCCTTTTCCCTTGGCTTACCCTTCTCCAAAATGTAACGCTCGCCATTAAAAAGACAAAAAAACTGAAGACGAGCTACGCCAAAAATTTAGCCGAAGAATACCTGAACCTAGTAGGACTTTCAGGAAGCCTGCATAAATACCCCTTTGAACTTTCGGGCGGAATGCGCCAGCGCGGAGCCATAGCGCGTGCCTTAAGTGTCAGCGCTGACGCCCTACTTTTAGATGAACCCTTTGGCGCTCTTGATCCGGTTAACCGCGCAAGCCTCCAAGATTTGGTGCTGGAACTTTGCCGCGGCGTCAAGGACCGTCCTATTACCACATTGTTTGTCACGCACGACATTCGTGAAGCCGTTTATCTCGGGAGCCGCATTATCGTTTTAGGGTCAACTCCCGGTCGCATTATTGCGGACATCCCGCTTGATTTCCCGGTAAAGAAGAATCGTGGCGAATGGTTCCGCAACGAAAAAGTCCAACAAACCATTGCAACCATTGAAGACGCCTACCACAAGGACATCCTTGAAAAACTAGGCCACATTGTACAAGGAGGTGCCAGCATATGAGAACCTTTACAAAATACTTATCCAAGTTTTCAGGAATCCTTTTTCTTCTCTTTTTACTTGGAATTTGGGTGCTGATCAGCTGCGGCCCGGAATGGGACAGTCAGTATCTATTTCCGTCTCCCAAGGCGATAGTGAAAGCCCTCTTTGATTCTCGCGAAGAACTTTTGCGCAGTGCCGGGGCATCTCTTTTAAAACTGGTGCCCGCCTACTTGGTGGCCTCGGTTGTTGGAATATCTATCGGAATTGTTTCCGGTTCCATTCCGTGGGTCTCCAATATGCTAAAACCCATTTCCAGGTTTGCGGCCCCCATTCCCCCCAACGTTTATATTCCTTACGCGATAGCGATTCTTCCGACGTTCTATTTGTCTTCGACATTCATCATTTTTATTGCCGCCTTTTGGCCCATCTACTTGAATACAGCTGCCGGTGCCGCCGAAATCCCCGAAAAATACAGGCGTAACGCAGCCATTATCGGAATCGGAAAGTTTGAATACTTGTGGAGAATCGCCCTTGTGGCAAGCCTTCCCTCAATATTCTCGGGACTGTCCGTAGGCATGGGGCTTTCGTTCATCATGCTCACCGTGGCTGAACTTTTCGGCGAAAATACGGGACTTGGTCACTTCGTGCAATTTTACGCGGACTATTCCGATTACCCCAACATGGTTGCCGGAATCCTTTGGACAGGCATTGTGGTGCTTGCGATTATGGAACTGTTTGAACTTGTTAAACGCAAGCTCCTGTTCTGGACAAAAGCGAATTAGTCATGATTAGTAACACTTCAAAAATATTTATATTGGCGGTGAAAATTGGAGATTTAAAATGAGTCTGACCGTCGAACGCGCAAAAGAAATCAGCAAGGGCCACGTAACCGAAGAATCGCTGGTCATCCATTCCCTCAACGTATGCTACGCCATGGGCGCCATGGCCAAACACTTCGGCGAAGACGTTGAACACTGGCAAGCCGTGGGCTATCTGCACGATTACGACTACCAGGAATTCCCCGAAGAACACCTGCAGCACACCGAAAAGGAACTGCTTGCGCAGGGCGTCTCCGAAGAAGACGTGCGCGCCATTTTGGCACACGGCTTTGAAATCGTGAACCAGGTGGAACCCAAGACCAACATGGAAAAGAGCCTGTTCACCGTCGACGAACTCACCGGCATCATCCAGGCCTGCGCGAGAATGCGCCCCAACGGAATTTTGGACCTCGAAGTGAAAAGTTTCATGAAGAAGTTCAAGGACAAGAAATTCGCCGCCAAGTGCAACCGCGACTACATCCTGAAAGGCTGCGCCCTGCTCGGCATGGACGTGAAAGACGTCGCCGCCATCTGCATCGAGGGCATGCGCGAACACGCCGCCGAAATCGGATTGGCAGGGAACGCCGTGGCATAATGTCATATTATTTGTCATGACAAATGTCATGATAAAAACATGTTTGTCGGGGTATTTGTCGGTGTAAATGTCGTGTCTCTTGTTTGCCATATAAAATGGGCCTCCTTGATATTTTAAGATTTTATCATAGAAGGCCCATCAATAAATGTCTTATATTAAATTTACAGAGATTTTTTCAAAGGCTCGCGAACTCCATATTCACCCTGATTGGCTTCTGTGCTATAGGAAAATTTGGTCTTTGCCTTGAGCGTTTTCCCGAAAAATTTAGTTTCCTGTTGAATTCGTGAAGTCGCAAATTGCGACTTCACCGCGCAGGGAGCAGCCTTACGCTATAAAAAGCTATAAAAAAATTGTATATCCCGAAATATTGCACCGTTTAGGTGCAATTTGTATTTTTGCTTGTCACACTTTTAACTCTGTGAGTCACCACCACTAAACACTTTTCTATACGACAAAATGTCCGAAGTCAAAAAAATTCTTGCAAAAGATTTCTACAAGATTGATTCCCAAAATTCAACGCTACTCGATGTCCGCGAAGCGAGTGAAGCCATCGTGCGCCCTGTGAACGGGGCGCTGCAGGTTCCGTTCTTTGAATTGTCCAAGAAGATAGATAGCATCCCGAAAGACAAGCCCGTTTATGTGTTCTGCTCCACGGGAGATCGTTCCGAAGAGGTTGCCGAAATTCTCGCCGACCGCGATTATGACGTGTACAATGTGGAAGGCGGGCTTGACGCCATCCCGAAAATTCACTTCGTTGACGCCAAGGGCCTCAAATGCCCGGGGCCCATCGTGAAGGTGGACGAAGCGGTCAAAAGCGTGTCCATCGGCGAAGAAGTCCAGGTGGAAGCGACCGAGAAGGCGTTCTTCTCGGATGTGGATGTCTGGTGCCAGCGTACCGGCAACGAGTTGAAATCGCTTGCCGAAAAAGACGGCGTAATCTATGCGACCATCGTAAAGCGCGACGCACCCAAATCTCTTGAAAATCGTGAATTTGAACACGGCAAGACATTTGTCGTTTTCAGCGGCGATTTGGACAAGGCGATTGCCTCGTTCATTATGGCGAATGGCGCTGCCGCCATGGGTCGCCCGGTTACCATGTTCTTTACTTTTTGGGGTGTAAGCATTTTGCGCAGGCCCGAAAAGGTGCGCGTCAAGAAATCGCTCATCGGGAAAATGTTCGGGTTCATGATGCCCCGCGGTTCCAAGAAACTCGGACTTTCGCGCATGAACTTTGGCGGAATCGGCGCCAAGATGATTCGTGCAGTCATGAAGCAGAACGGCGTTTCTTCGCTAGAAGAACTGATTGAAAGCGCAAGGCAGAAGGGCGTGAAGTTTGTCGCCTGCCAGATGTCGATGGAACTCATGGGAATCACAGCCGAAGAGTTGATTGACGGCGTGGAACTCGGCGGTGTTGCGACCATGCTCGGTTCCGCCGAAAAGTCCGACTTGACGTATTTTATTTAAGGTCCCGTTATGATAAACAGACAAACTGCTCTTGAAATTTTGAACGCGAACGCAGATTCGTTACCGAATCTTATTGAACAGGCATATCAGCTGCGTACCAAGTACAAAGGCAACCGCGTAAGCATTCAGTTGCTCACCAATGTCCGCAGCGGAAACTGCACGCAGAACTGCGCCTATTGTGCCCAATCGCGCGATTCTGCAGCTCCGATTGAAAAGTATCGTTATGTAGAAGACAAGAAACTTTACGGTGACAACGACCTCGTTGACGAAATGCATTTGGCGAGACATTGCATCGGGCTCAGCGGCATCCGTTTTGCGGATGGCGATATCGAAAAACTCGCCGAGCGCATCCGCAAGATGAAAAAGAACGACACGCAAATCTGTTGCTCTATCGGGTTCCTGACCGAAAAGCAGGCTTTGATTCTTAAAGAGGCGGGCCTCAATCGCATCAATCACAACCTGAACAGCAGCCGTCGTTTTTACCCGAGCATTTGCACCACGCATACTTACCAGGAACGAATCGACAACCTGAAAATGCTGAAGGGCCTCGGTTTCGAAATCTGCTCCGGCGGCATCATCGGCATGGGCGAAACGCCTGAAGATGTGGTGGACATGCTTTTTGAGCTGCTGGAGATTAATCCGGACTCGGTGCCCATCAATTTCCTGCTCCCGGTAGAAGGCACGCGCCTTGCGAAGCGAGATATTTCGGCGCTGACGCCCGAATACTGTATCAAGGTGCTTTGCCTTGCGCGCCTGATGCTCCCGAAATCGGATATCCGCTGCGCCGCCGGCCGCGAAGTGTATTTCAAGGGTCACGAGAAGACGCTCTTCAAGGTAGCCGATTCCATATTCGCGTCGGGCTACCTCACCGAAGGCGGCCAGAGTCTCGAAGAAACATTCCGTACCATCGAGGCTGCCGGCTTCACCTGGCAAGTGGAAAGTGAATCATCCCACTAATTTCAAGAAATACTGGTGAATGCTTGTGTCGCTATTGAGTTCCGGATGGAACGAAAGCGCAATCTGGTTCTTGTAGCGAACGGCAACGATTTGCTCGGGAGCATCTGCAGTATTTGAACTTGCCGTACGCGAAAGAACTTCGACGCCATCGCCGACCGATTCAAAGAAGGGCGCGCGAATAAAGGTCTGCGGGACCTTTCCGACGTGCGCGACTTCGTTTTCCGTAAAGAAACTGCCAAGCTGCCTTCCGTAAGCATTCCTGCGAATAATGGCGGGGAGTGTCGCGAAATGCGCCTTGTTTTCGCCGGCAATTTTTTCGGCAAGGAGGATTGCGCCGGCACATGTTGCAAGCACAGGCAGGCCTTCGACAATCTTTTTACGAAGAGGCTCGAAAAGCCCTAAGTCGTGGAGCAGTTTTCCTTGCACGGTACTTTCTCCACCGGGGAGTACGAGACCGTCTAAATGGCGGTCAAGGTCGCGTAACTGCCTGATTTCAAATACTTCGGCACCCAACGATTTGAGGATGCGTTCATGTTCAATGAACGCCCCCTGCACCGCGAGTACGCCAATTTGCGGTTTAATTTCCATTACTTTCCCCTTTCGGCCATCAGCAGCGCGATTTCCTGTTCGTTGATACCGACCATGGCTTCGCCCAAGTCTTCAGAAAGTTTGGCGATAAGCTTTGCATCGGTGTAATTGGTAACTGCCTGTACGATGGCGGCGGCACGTTTGGCGGGGTTGCCCGACTTGAAGATTCCAGAACCTACGAAAACGCCTTCGGCACCGAGTTGCATCATGAGGGCGGCATCGGCGGGGGTGGCAACACCACCGGCAGCGAAGTTCACCACGGGGAGTTTCTTGTTGTCGTGAACGAAGCGCACTAGGTCGTACGACACCTGAAGTTCTTTGGCGCGATTGAAGAGTTCATCTTCGCGCATGCTCGAAATGCGTGCGATTTCCTGGTTCATCAGGCGCATGTGTCGTACGGCCTGGACGATGTCGCCCGTACCCGGCTCGCCCTTGGTACGGATCATCGACGCGCCTTCTTCGATACGGCGCAGCGCTTCGCCCAAATCCTTCGCTCCGCAGACAAACGGTACGTCGAAATCGCGCTTGTTGATGTGGAAAATGTCGTCGGCAGGAGAAAGCACTTCGCTTTCGTCGATGTAGTCTATTTCAATCGCCTGCAAAATCTGCGCTTCGGCAAAGTGGCCGATGCGGCATTTTGCCATCACCGGAATAGAGACGGCATCCTGAATGCCCTTGATCATCTTGGGGTCGCTCATGCGCGATACACCGCCCGCGGCACGGATGTCGGCAGGAATGCGTTCCAAGGCCATCACGGCGGCGGCACCTGCGGCTTCGGCGATTTTGGCCTGTTCGGGGGTTGTCACATCCATAATGACGCCGCCCTTGAGCATTTGGGCTAGATTTTTATTGAGTTCGTAACGATTCTGGTCAGACATGTAAATCTCCTTGGTTGTGGAATGGTTTAATTTCAGGCTGTAATTTAAAACATTCGCTTGACCTGCACAATATTCAGTTTTTTACTATTTTTATAAGGTCAGTTAAATATCAGATTAGCAATACTAATAAGGTCAGTTTCATGTTCACTTACGATATGTCCAAGGCGGGAGCAAATAGCCTCTACCATTACCTTTACCAATGCATCAAAAAAGATATCGTAAGCGGAAACGTCCTTGCCGAAGAGCAACTCCCTTCCAAACGCAACCTCGCGCAGAATCTCGGCATTAGCGTCGTGACCGTTGAAAACGCTTACGCCCAGCTTTTGGCCGAAGGCTACATTTACTCGCTCCCTAAAAAAGGCTTCTTTGTTGCAGACATCAACGCAACAGCGGAACCTTGTGTTCAACGCAAACGCAAGATGCCGCGTACCCGCAGGCTCCGCGCAGAACTCACCGACGAGTCAGAACATATCAACCCGAAATACATTGCCGACTTTGCAAGTAACGGTTCCGATATCGAGGCGTTCCCCTTTACCACTTGGGCAAAAATCACTCGCGAGGTCCTTTGCGAAAGGCAAAATGATTTGCTGCAAGTTTCTCCGGGAATGGGCTCGCTAGAACTTCGCCGAGCCATTGCCCGCATGCTCCGCGAATTCAGAAATATCCAGGTATCGCCCGAACAGATTGTCATTGGCGCCGGAACTGATTACCTTTATGGCTTGCTAGTACAATTGCTCGGATTTGACAAGTGCTATGGCGTAGAAGACCCGGGATGGAGTAAAATATCAAAACTGTACAGCCAATACGGCGTCAAGGTGTGTCATATTCCCATTGCGGCAGAAAGTTTCGTAGACTCCGTCAAGAAATCCGACGTCGATGTCGTACATATTTCGCCAGCGCACCATTTTCCGACCGGGATGGTGATGCCTGTCGGCGAACGCTATCGCCTGCTCAGTTGGGCTGCCGAATCTCCCAATCGCTACATCGTCGAAGATGACTATGACAGCGAATTCCGCATGACCGGAAAGCCCATCCCCGCATTACAGAACATTGATGTTACCGAAAAAGTGATTTACCTGAACACCTTTTCCAAAACGATGACTTCTGCGATTCGCCTCAGTTATATGGTGCTCCCGCCGCATCTTGCCGAGAAATTCCATAACAAACTTTCGTTCTATTCGTGTACGGTTTCGAATCTGGACCAGTATGTGATGGCAAAATTCATCGATCTCGGTTACTACGAGACGCACATCAACCGCATGCGCAACCTGTACCGTGCCAAGCGCGATATGCTTCTGTCGACTATCCACAAGAGCAAACTTTCAAATGTCGCCCGAATTTACGAAGAAGATGCCGGGCTCCACTTTATCTTGGAAGTGGACACGAAATGTTCCGATATTGAATTCTGCAACCATGCCCGATTTCGCGGGGTAAACATCCGCGCCCTTTCGGAGTATTATTTTGAGGCGAAGCCATCGCAGCACAAGTTTGTCGTGAACTACTCGTCGGTAGATAAAGCGAGCATGCAAAAAGCAGTGCAGATACTCGCGAGCCTGTGCAACTAAAAAGTTTTAATGTTTCAAATCGCAAGCAGCCTGTTCGTAGTCAAAGAGCTGCGTAATGGTCGGGTGTGTTCCGCAAACGGCGCAGTCGTCGTTATGACTCGGGAGCTTCACCTTGCGGAATTCCGCCGTGAGTGCGTTGTAGGTGAGTAGGTAGCCTGTCAATAAATTGCCTACGCCAAGAATATACTTGATTGCTTCCATTGCCTGCAAACTTCCGATTACGCCTGCGATTGCCCCAATCACGCCTGCCTCTTTGCAAGTCGGCACAGAACCTTTCGGGGGCGGTTCCTCGAAAATGCAGCGGTAGCAAGGCCCTTGCTCCGGCACGTATGTCATCAGCTGCCCTTGAAATCCGACAATGCCTGCATGAGAAAAAGGCTTCTTCGCCATGACGCAGGCATCATTAATCAAGAACTTCGTCGGAAAATTGTCGGTGCCGTCAACGATAAAATCGTAATCCTTAATGAGGTCGAGAATGTTTTCACTCGTTACGAAAGTATGGTAAGCGATTACATTCACGTCAGGATTCATCGCTTCCATGGTTTCTTTGGCAGATTGCACCTTGGGCTTACCCACATCTTGCGAGGCGTGTATTATCTGACGTTGTAAATTTGAAAGGTCAACCACATCGGCATCGGCAATGCCGATCGTGCCCACGCCGGCGGCGGCAAGATACATAGCCACAGGAGCGCCAAGGCCACCCGCACCAATGACGAGTACTTTCGCGTTCAAGAGCTTCTTTTGGCCCTTTACGCCGACATCTTTAAGAATAATGTGGCGCGAATACCGTTCCAGTTGTTCGTTGGTAAAAGCCATTTTTCTATTGGATTTTCGGCCTCATCACACGTACTTCGAGAGCGTCACGACATCTTCGCCGCTCCATGTGTAAAGCGCAAGCAACGGCTCGTCTTTTGTTTGCATGGAATGGACGTGGTTCGATGGGTGCAGAATAAATTCTCCGGGACCGCGAACTTTTGAAACGCCGTCTAATGTCCAAACGGCAAGGCCCGAAAGCACCACATAAAGTTCCGTGGCAGGGTGATAATGCGCCGGGTACAAGGTATTCTTTCCGAGAAGCGTAAACCCGAAACAAAAATGTTCGTCGTGATACGGCGCTTCGGGCCCGAGGATTTCTCCCCAGCCCATACGGTTTCCCAAATCAGGCATATCGGCGCGCGGCTCGTAATTATACTTCCACGGCAAAAAAGGGAGTGCGGGCTTTAGCGCTTTCAGCAAATTTGCAGTCTCTGAACTTCCATGTTTTGCGGAGTCTTCAATCCAGCGAATCAACGGAGAATCGCTTTTTTCGAAAGTCCCACTCGGGGCAGGGATTTCACGCGCTACAAACTTGGCTGCCTCTTGACCGATATCATCGTCAATTTGGGCGCGTTCATTCAGAATTCGCTTCGATTCTTCAATTAAACGGGCGATAAAATCTTGCATCAAAATACACTCGTTTTACTTCAAGCTTGATTTCAGTACGGCAACCGTGTGGCCAATCACTTCGCCCTTTAGGAATGCTTCGTAAGCTTCTTTAGCAGTAAGCTTCGAAGATTCCAGCGACTTTTCGATTTCGAAAGCGTTCTTGCCGGATTCCTTCACCGAAATATCGGCGAATGCTTTTTGCAAGTCGCTTGCGCGGTAGAATCGGAACGGCCCGAGCCCCGCCTTTTCTTGTGCGGCATAACCCGAAATCACGTCTTCGGGTTCCGCCTGCACCTTCCAGGAATACGTGAAGATTTCAGAAGAAAGGCCCGCCAATTCGCCGAGCTTGATAAACGCACTGAGCGGCACGCGGCCTCCGAGTGTCGAATAGACCGCACCCTTGTCGGCCAGGTAATCGCGGGCCTGCTTAAGCGCCAGATAATGCAAATCCAGCATCTGTTCGTGCACAAATTCCGGAATCACTTCGGCGCGCTTTTCCAGGTAATGACCGCTATTTCGTTTGTCTTCAATCTTGGTATTGTCTGTCAGCGGAACGTTGGGCAGGTTTTCATAAATCACATCGTAACGGCGTTCGCCATTTTCAAGAGGTTGCAGAAGGTCGCCCGCACCATATTCAAGTTTCACCGAATCGGCATCCTTCAAATTCTTCTTGATGTTTTCGGCAGCGGCATCTACCACACTTTTCTGCAAATCGGTAAAGCCCACGCGCTTCGCGCCCAAGAGTTCAACACCCGTCAAGACATCGATACCGGAACCTGTACCAATCGAAGCGAATGCATCCACATCGTGCCCTAGGTTTTCACGAATCAGCTTGAATGCAGGGGCGGCAATATAGGCTACCCAGTCGCTAGTAATATCTTCGGTTTTTGGCAAATAGGCGTGATCCGTTACCGCCACAGAAAGATAATCTTGAACACGCTTCGGCGCACTATTTAAAGACAGATACTTTTTAACATCGACTAAAATACTCATTATAGTTTACCTCACTTTTTTTGAGTGCAAATATAGATGTGGACTATAGCCGCGTCCAATACAAAATTTCTAGCGCTCGCTATCAATTTTTTGTATAAGTAAAAGGCCGTTTTTCGCTTGACAAAGTTTATGCATTTATGTAGATTTATGCATAAGAAATTTAAACCACGTTTTTTCAGCGCTTGGGAATGCTCAAAAATGCGACGTTCTTTTCGGTGCTGTTAACAAAAGGAGCCTTATACAATGGCACATTATCTCTTTACTTCTGAATCGGTGTCCAAGGGACACCCCGACAAAGTTTGCGACCAGATCTCGGATGCAATTCTCGACGCCTGCCTCGCCCAGGACCCGAACAGCCGCGTGGCTTGCGAAACGCTCGCCAACACCGGTCTCGTCGTGATTTCTGGCGAAATTACCACTAAAGCAGTTATCGATTACCAACAAATTGCCCGCAAGACTATTAAGAGCATTGGCTATGTGAACCCGGAACTCGCTTTTGATTATAAGGGTTGCTCCGTACTCGTTGCAGTCGATAAGCAGTCTCCCGATATCGCTCAGGGTGTTGACGCCAAGGCTGCCGAAGGCAAAGAAGATGACAAGCAGGGCGCAGGAGATCAGGGCATGATGTTCGGTTACGCCGTGAACGAAACCAAGGAATTGATGCCGCTTCCGATTAGCCTCGCCCACAAGCTCATGGAAGAAATCCAGAACCTCCGCGAATCCGGCAAAATCAAGTGGCTCCGCCCCGATGCAAAATCTCAGGTGACTGTCGAATACGACGAAAACGACAAGCCCGTGCGCGTCGATACCGTGGTGGTCAGCACCCAGCACGATGAATTCGTGAACGGCAAGGAACTCAAGCATTCTACCATCGAAAAGGAAATCATCGAAAAGCTCATCAAGAAGGTGATTCCGGCAAAGCTTTTGGACAAGAAGACTCGATTCCTCATCAATCCGACGGGTAAATTCGTGATTGGTGGCCCGCATGGTGACTGCGGCCTGACCGGTCGTAAAATTATCGTAGACACCTACGGTGGCATGGGCCGTCACGGTGGTGGCGCTTTCAGCGGCAAGGACCCTTCCAAGGTGGACCGCAGCGCTGCTTACGCAGCACGCTATGTAGCAAAGAATATTGTCGCCGCGGGCCTTGCAGACCGTTGCGAAGTGCAACTCGCTTACGCCATCGGTTATTCCAAGCCGGTGTCCGTGCTGGTGAATACGTTCAAGACGGGCAAGATTGATGACCGCAAGATTGAAGAAATCGTGAAGAAGACCTTCGACCTTTCTCCGGCAGGCATCGTGAAGATGCTCGATTTGAAGAAGCCCGGCTACCAGGCAACTGCCGCGCTCGGCCACTTCGGCCGCACCGGCGCTCGCTTCACTTGGGAAAAGACGGACAAGGCTGCAACTTTGAAGAAACTCGCCAAAGCATAAGCGAATTCTCTCTAGCAAAAAGATTAAGGCTCGTCAAACGACGAGCCTTTTTTTGTACACAAAATAAAAATGCCCTAGATTCTTCCACATAGTGGATAACTCCACTTTGCCACTAAAGTGTCTAGTGTCGTATATCGACTTCGGCGTTTCACGCCTTCGCTCAGAATGACACTTTCGCTTCGAATGATGTCCGCTCTATAAAAAACACCCTCGGCAACTAATGCTGCCGAGGGGTCCCTGCGCGGAGAGTAGTGCACAGGAATTTAGGGGTACAAATTATTACTTATGCCAGTCGACTTCGCGATAGATTTTTTCGGTGAATTCGTCGGCATTCAGCTGCAAGTATCCGACTTTATGCAGTAGGTCTGCAAAGTAGTGCAAGTCGGCTTTCAGGTTGCGGCCACTCTTTGCCTTTTGTTCAGGGGACTGGTATTCATACGACTTGATGAGTGCGGTTGCGAATTCCTTGTCTTCGATAGCGGAGTGCTTGCCTGCCTGCATGAGTTCCACGGTTTCTTCCGGGTGTTCGCTGATCCAGGTGTGAGCCTGTTCAAGAGCGCGGAGGAGAGCCTTGATCTTTTCCGGTTCCTTTTCCAGAAGGATGCCCGAAACATAATAGAAACAGCAATAGCGGCCTGCAAAAACAGGGTCCGTTGCCAAATCCATCAGCACATCGGCACGGCCATCAACAGCGGCGAGGCTTCCCAGCGGGTCCCAAAGTGAAACCGCTTCGACCTGTCCGCGTTCCAAGGCTTCGAGCGCCAAGTTGCCATCGGCATAGGGCAAGAATTGAACATCGTTTATGGCAGAGACTCCGTTTGCTTCAAGCCAAAGCGTGGCGGCCTGGTGCGGGGTTGCCCCAATGGCGTTCACGGCAATCTTTTTGCCCTTCAAATCCTGCGCGGAGCGAATCGGCGAGCCCTTCTTGACGAGCAAATGAATGCATCCGACGTGGAATCCTTCGACCACCTTGATGTTCACGCCATTTTCGACGGACTGGAAAAAGGCGAAGTCGGAGTTCGTAATCGGATAGGTTCCGTTGTTGAGCCCGATTTTGCGGGTTTCCGCATTCGCCGACACGAATTTCACATCGACACCTTCCTTGGCGAAGAAGCCTTTTTCTTTGGCGACAAAGAACGGCGCAATGCAAAGGGTTCCATCGGAAACGGGAATTTCGACAGAACCGTATTTAAAAGCGGGTTCATTGGTAGCGGCGTTTTTTTCAGTTTTTTCTTCTTCGCAGGCGATGAGTGCAAATCCCAAAGTAAATGCGGCTGCGAAAGACAGTAATGTTTGAATGAATTTCATTTAAAATCTCCTATGATTAATTTTTTTAGATCCTTCACTGCGTTCAGGATGACACGATGAGGATGTTTAATGCTTTGTTGTACTTGCCTTAATTGCCTGTTCGAAATCGGCGATAATGTCGCGCGGATCTTCGATACCGACGGATACGCGAATCATGTCGTCAGGAATTCCTGCGGCAAGTCTATCCTTCGGTGAAAGCTGAGAATGTGTACTTGTTGCCGGGTGCAGCACGCTTGTGCGAGCATCGCCCACATGCACCACCAAGGCAGCAACTTTCAAAGCCTTCACGAACGAGCGAATGGCAGCCTTGCCTCCCTTGAGGCCAAAGGTCAGCACGCCGCTTCCGCCCTGGTAATCGAAATACTTGCGAATGCGCTTGTTATTCGGGCTAGATTTGAGCGCCGGATAGTTGACCCAGTTTACCGCCGGATGCTTGGAGAGGTATTCCGCCAAGGCCAAGGCATTAGAACTGTGCTGCGGCATGCGCAAATGCAGAGTTTCAAGACCCAAGTTCAAAAGGAATGCGTTGAACGGGCTCTGGGCGGCACCGAAATCGCGCAAAAACTGGGCGCGGGCCTTGACAATGTAGGCGGCACGGCCGAATTTTTCGGTGTAAGAAGTGTTTGCGTACTGCGCATCGGGATTGACGAGATCCGGGAACTTTCCATTATTCCAGTTGTAATTGCCACCATCAATCACGACACCGCCCAAGGCAATGGCGTGGCCGTCAATGTACTTGGTCGCAGAGTGAATGACGACATTCGCCCCATGCTTCAAAGGCTTCACCAAGAACGGCGTTGCAAGCGTGTTATCCACAAGGAACGGCACGTCGAATTCCTTGGCAAGCTTCGAGAACTTTTCGAAATCCAGAACGCCAAGCGCCGGGTTACCAATCGTTTCGCCAAAGACCAATTTTGTATTCGGGCGGAAAGCCTTGCGAAGTTCTGCAATAGGGGCTTCCGGGTCAATAAAAGTCGTTTCAACGCCGAGCTTAGAAAGTCGAACATCAAGCAGCGTGTAGGTTCCGCCATACACCGCCTTAGAGGCTACGATATGATCACCTGCCTTGACCAAATTCGAAATAGCGAGCAATACGGCCGACTGTCCCGAAGCCGTTGCGACAGCGCCCACGCCGCCTTCCAACTCGGTAATTTTTGCTTCAAAAGCCGCTACCGTCGGGTTGCCCGTACGCGTATACTTATTGCCCGACTGCTTGAGGGCGAAAAGACGTTCTACTTCGTCAACGTCTTCGTACTTGTAGGTGGTTGACTGAAAAATCGGCAAAACGCGGGGCTCGCCCACTTTCGGCTTCCAGCCCGCCTGCAGACACTTGGTGCCGAAATTCCAATTTGCCGGATTCGTAACATCCGCTGAGATTTTACTTGACTTTTTCGATGTTTTAATTGACATGTGAATCACTCTCCTTATAAATTTCAATGCGAAAAATAGAAAGGGACTTACAGTTTTTCTAATACTTTGTTTTTATGCTGAATTATCAAAAATTTTTATAACGAAAATGCCCCCGACCGAGTCGAGGGCAACATCACTTAATATTGATTTATTTATAATCCGCCGTAATCAGATTCACCGTTCGGCAAGAGTCTCCCCTTGTGCATGGTGTAAATGCGGTCGCCATACTTGAAGCCGCGAGGATCATGGGTAGCCACAAGAACCGACGTTCCCGACTGCGCAAGTTCCCCCAAAAGGTCAAAGACAATCTTGGCATTAGTTTCGTCAAGGTTGCTGGTCGGTTCGTCAGCAATCACGATATCGGGATTGTTGACAAGAGCGCGCACAATCGAGGCTCGCTTGAGTTCGCCACCCGAAAGTTCTGCCGGCATTTCGTTCACCAAATGGGCAATGCCGAGGGTTTCGAGTTTTGAATGAATATTGATATCGACCAATTCCGAAATATCCCTCACCTCAATCTTATTGCCCTCGCGAATCGCCCGCGGCAAGAAGATATTTTCAAGCACGGTAAATTGCGGCAAGAAAACGGATTCTTGCGGAATGTAGCCAATTTTATCGTTACGAATCGCGGAAAGTTCGGCATCTGTCAAACTTGCAAAATCAACACCATTAAAAATGATAGAACCCTGCGAGGGGCGATTGATTCCCGAAAGCAGCGACAAAAGCGTACTTTTTCCGCTTCCCGATTCGCCATAGATTACCGAGAAATCACCGGACCAGGCAAAAAATTCCACATTATCGACTGCGTTAAATTCTTCGCCGCGACGGATATAGGTTTTATATAAATTAGATACGTTTAAAATCAATGTTCTACCTCCCTCAAAGCGGCGTAGGCATCAATCTTGCTCACCTTATTTGCCACACCATAAACAGCCAACGGCCCCACCGAATGCAAAAGCAAAACTACCACAGCGTAAACAGCCGCGATTTCGGCATTTCCCGGAACAATGAAGGGCACGTTCACATGTTCGCCAATCCAAATTTTAAAAGTGAAAAATGCCACGCTCGAAAGCAGCAAGCCAATGTACGTTCCTACCGCCGACACCAGCAGCGATTCGCCCAGCACAAGAGTCCTCAAACGCTTGCGGGCATAACCCACAATTCGCAAAAGCGCATATTCACGCCTGCGTTCGCGAGTCGAAAGTGAAAACGAAATCACAATCGCGGCAACCGCAATCACCAGGAAAAGAGACACAATCGACCACACCACAATCTGCAAGAAGTTCGCCGACTTTTCAAGACCCGAGAACAAATCCTTGCGGGTGCGAATTTGCACGCCGTCAAAGCGGGTATGAATTTCTCGAGAGAGGCGCTCGATATCAGCCCCTGCGCGCAATTTAATTAAAACGCTGGAATAAATCGGCGAATCCGAACCTTCGGATTTGACATCCTGATGCAAGAAAATCACGCCCTTGGCCTTAGCTGCCTCGCGGATATCGGCAAGCGTCGCCACATCTACAAAAACGGCCTGGTCTAACTTGTTGCCGACCGGTTCAAGACTCGCTGCCACAGGGTATTCATGGTCAAAGAACTTGACAGTCTTTTTCTCGCCCACGCTAATGTCACCGCCCACCACGATAGCACCCTTAGGGAGGTTATCCGTAAGGACTTCGTGAATCCAAGGCTGAATCACAAAATCAGAAGCCGGCTCGAAACCGATAATCATGACCTTCTGATCGCAGCAGCTAGAACTCAACGTGGTCAAAAAATACTGCGGTGTCGCAATTTCTACGCCGTCAAGGCCACGAATAAATTCCAGCGAGCCCTGCGGCAAATAGGTGTACTTGGAATCGCCCTGCAAAAGTACAGTCTGGTCATTGATTTCGCTCCCCTGGGGAATCACGATTACGTCGGCTCCCAAGCGAGACGAAAGGCGATTCAGACCCTTCGAAAGCGAAAACGACAAAAGTCCGCCCACCAAAAGTACCGAGGCGAGCAAAGCGATCAAAAGCGAAAGCCCAAAACTACGGAAAGGGTTTCGCAAGTAATTTTCAATAATCAAATTCAAATCAGTCTTGTTCATTTCGTCTCCTCAATTTCAAATAAATCAAATTCAGCGCCGCAAAAAGCGCAATCAGCACACCAAAAACAGCAAGCACCGGGCCCGTAATCACGTGACATGCCATTTGAGCGTGTTGGCATGTTCCGACAATTACCGTCGGCACAAGCGAAACAAAAACACCGAGCACAAGCGTTACTACAGAAAGAATGACATGCGCGTTCTTTTTAAGGAGCCCCGCAGCAACGACGGCATTTGCAAGCAAAGCAAGTCCTAAAAAAGCATCTACCGTCGTCGAAATTTCACAGCTCATGGTTCCGCCATCAATCGGATGACAAACAGGCAAAATCAACTTGGTAAGCACAATCAGCAATACGCCGAAAATAAGATTAGCAACAACAAATACTTTGTACTGTTTCATGGCACTCTCCTTAAAAATTTTCGGTGCATAAATTAAAAAGGTATACCGAAAATGTCCAATACTATATCACTATGATTTGTTATAGGTTTTTATTATAACACAGGCAAATTCAACAGCGCCGCGCTTATAGAAAAAATCAATAATTCAGCATAAGAATTAAGTATTGGACGCTATCAAAAACCACATCTATATTTGCTTTCAAAAAAATTAAGGAGAGTATAATGTCAAATCAATTTTCTTTTGATACGCTTAAGTTGCACGCAGGCTATAATCCTGCTGAACACAACCACGCCGTTTCGGTACCCATTTACCAGACAACTGCTTTTACGCTCGACACCGTAAAGCGTAGCGACGATCTGTTTTATTTCGACAGCGCCGAAGCACTTTATACACGACTTTCTAATCCGACAACGGATGTACTTGACGCGCGCCTTACGGCACTCCACCCGGGAGCAACCGGTGCTGTCACGCTTTCTTCGGGCATGGCAGCGGTTACGTATTCGCTTTTGAACGCCACAGCAGGCAAGGGCAGAATCCTTGCAACAGCTCGTTCTTACGGCGGATCTTTCGATAGTTTCGAACAAATCTTCGGAGAGACGGGCGTCAAGTATGACATTGTAGAAAACCCTGACGATCCGGCAAATTTCGAGGCACTCGTCAAAGAAGACACCAAGGTAATCTACATCGAATCGATCACCAACCCGAACGCCACCATCCTTGACATCGAAGCGATTGCAAACATCGCCCACAAGCACGGAATTCCGCTGATTGTCGACAACACGGTGGCAACCCCCTACTTGTTGAATCCGTTTGATTTCGGCGCCGACGTAGTCGTTTATTCGGCCACCAAGGGCCTTACGGGTCACGGCAACGTGATTGCCGGTGCCATTGTAGAAAACGGCAAGTTCAACTGGAAGAACGGAAAATTTCCGCAGTTCGATGGTCAGCCGCATTTCTTGGTGTCGCAACAGGGCGTTCCCCGCAGCTTTTACGATGTTTTCCCCGACACTCCCTTTACGGGCCGCATTCGCGCCATTCACCTGAATTATCTGGGCGGCGCAATTGCCCCGTTTAATTCTTACCTGGTGCTGCTTGGCATCGAAACTCTTTCGGAACGAATTTCGAAATCGGTGAAGTCCGCTGAAAAGATCGTGGAATTCCTGGAAAACCGCCCCGAAGTCGCTTGGGTCAACCACGCCCACGCCAAAAACAGCAAGTACAGGGCTCTCGCCGCCAAGTACCTCCCCAAGGGCGCCGGCGCAATCCTCAGCTTTGGCCTTAAAAAGAAAGACCGCGCCAGCATCATCAAGTTCCTAGAAGCCGTAAAGGTATTCAGCTTCCAGGCAAACATCGGTGATGCCCGTTCGCTCATTATCAACCCGTCGACAACGACCCACATCGAGCTCCCGGAACATGCTCAGGAATTGGCCGATATCCATACCGAAACCATCCGACTTTCGATTGGTCTTGAAGATGTAAACGATTTGATTGCCGACCTGGAACAGGCCTTCGCCGCAATCCAATAGCGCGAAGGCGTTCCGCCTATTTTCGATCCATAGTAAAACCTAAAAGGTGGCTGCATTTAGCAGTCACCTTTACTTTATGGCACAAAGAAATTTAAATGGCGGACCCAATCGGGTCCGCCATGATAGAATTGGAGATGATTATTTTACTAAACCGTCGGCATATTCGGTTATCGCCTTGTCGAGACGAGCAAAGATCTCTTCGATTTGGGCTTCGTTGATAATCAGCGGAGGAGCCACAATAATCGTGGAGCCGCCGCCCATCGTGAGAATGCCGTAATCGTTGCGGAGCTTCGTGATAAAGTTTCCGAGGAACGGTTCGCCAGCCGCATTCTTGCGGATAACATCCTTGTGATCCTTACTGTAACTGAATTCAATCGCGCCGAACAAGCCTACAGAACGAACGTCGCCTACAGAGGGGTGCTTTGCCTTGAGTTCCGCAAGCTTTTTCTTCAAAATGGGTTCCTGTTTTTTCACATTGCCCTTGACATCCAAGCGGAAATATTCTTCGATACAGGCAATCGCTGCCGCAACGCCCAGCGGATGCGCATTATAGGTAAGCCCTGCGGTAAAGGCATTTTCCTCATAATAATTCGCAATCTTTTCGCTAATGAGCACGCCGCCGAGCGGAGCGTAAGCGCTGTTCACACCCTTTGCAAAAGTAATCAGGTCCGGTTCCACGCCATCGGCCTGGCAGGCGAACCATTCACCCGTGCGCAAGAAGCCACTCATGACTTCGTCGCACACCATCAAAATTCCGTACTTGTCGCAGATTTCGCGGACACCCTTCAGGTATCCCTTGGGGTAAAGATAAACGCCATTAGAACCGGTGACCGATTCAATGAACACAGCCGCCACCGATTCCGGGCATTCCTGCTGAATCTGATATTCCAGGCGAGAAAGGAAATGCTTGGTCGCTTCTTCTTCGGTCTTGAACTTGATATCGTAACCGTAAAGGTGCGGAGCCGGATACTTGATGAATCCGGGAATCGTCGGGAACAGCGAAGCGCGTTCGCTTTCGCCCGTCAAGCTCGACGCACCGTAAGTGCTTCCGTGGTAAGATTCATACTTCGAGAAAATCTTGTCGCGGCCCGTAAACGCCTTCACAAAACGGATGGCAAATTCATTCGCTTCGGAGCCACCCAGCGTAAATAGCACCTTCTTGAAATTCTTCGGGGCAATCTTTTCGATCAAGAGTTCGCTGAGTTCGCCCGCTTCGGCAAAGGCATGACGCGGAGCAATGTAGGCCAAGCGTTCCACCTGTTTTTGCACCGCTTCAATAATGTGGCGGTTATTAAAGCCGATATTCACGTTCACCAGTTCCGACGCGATATCGATGTATTCCTTGCCTGCACCATCGTAAACGTAGATACCGTCGGCATGGTCTACAAAGAACGGCTTGTAATCTTTATGGGGGGCATTTGCGAAAGAAAACAGGTTATACTTTCGTGCCTTTTCATATGAGGCGGCATTTTCTCCCGCCACATAACTAACGTTATTTGACATAGTACTCTCCTTAATTTTGTGAACAAATATAGGTGCGATTTTAGTCGCTGTCCAATACATTGTTTTTAGCGCTCGTTATCAATTTTTCCGATAACAAATCCATCTAGACTAAATGACGTATTCCGGCGCCGTATTGGAACGAGCAAGATTAAAGCGTTCCAAAATATTGCGGCGTTTTTCCAGGAACTGCGCCGAGCCTCTTTCACGCGGGAAGCTGTCGCGAATTTCAAGCACTTCGCTAATGCGCCCCGGACGCGGCGTCATGATGACGATACGGTCAGACAAATAAAGCGCTTCGTCAATATCGTGGGTCACCAGAATCATGGTGGTGTTGCGTTCCTTGCGAAGCTCCAAAAGCAAGTTCTGAATGTCTGCACGGGTAAACGAATCCAGCGCCCCCATGGGTTCATCGAGCAACAAGATTTCAGGATCATTAATCAACGCACGCGCAATTGCCACGCGCTGCGCCATACCGCCACTAATCTGGTGCGGGAAATTCTTTTCGAATCCGCCAAGACCGATTTTTTCGATAAAATCGTGAACCTTATCCTTATTTTGCTTATAAACGCCACGAATCTTGAGACCCATCGCGATGTTATCTTCTACCGTGAGCCACGGGAAAAGGCAACCCTGCTGGAACACATAACCGCGCTTGGAATCTGGCCCATGCACCGGTTCACCATCAAGAATAATCTTGCCCTCTTGAACCGGGTCGAGCCCCGCAATCAAGCGCAAAAGCGTCGTCTTACCGCAACCCGATGCACCCAGAATCGAAATAAATTCGCCCTCAAAAACAGAAAGATTGATATCTTTCAAAATCTGTCGCGGTTCGCCCGTGCGTTCATCGATAAAAGAGCGGTTTACATCGCGAATCTTCAAGATTTTTTCTTTATCTAAAATATCCATCATCACGCCTCCTATCGCACAACGCCTTTCTGCCAGCGAAGCACATAACGCTGTACCACGCCAACCACCTTCAAAATCGCCGAGAACAGCACAGCCATCACGACAATCGCCGCAAACACCTTGTAATAAGCGCTCCAGACTTTTGAAGTGTTAATGTAGTAGCCAAGACCGCCCGGCTGCCCCATCATTTCGGCCATCACGAGCGTAGTAAAGCCAAACGCAGCCGCCGTCATAATGCCCGTAAAAATCTGCGGCATTGCATGGGGAATCGCAATATGGAAAATCTGGTACAGCTGCCCCGCGCCAAAAGTGCGCGAAAGTTCAAACAACGACTTCGGCGTACCCTGCACCCCGTCGGCCGTCATGGTCGCCACCGGGAACCAGGAGCAAATCGCAATCAAGAAAGTCGCCGCCGCAAACGAAGTCGGAAAAAGCGTCAGCGCAAAAGGCATCCACGCCACCGCAGGAATCACACCGCAAATGTTGAGCACCGGCAAAATCCAGTAACGAGCCCTCGGATACCAACCGATCAGTACCCCCGTCAACACGCCTGTCACTACACCCACCGAAAATCCGGCCACGAAAAGGCGCAACGAGTAAAGCGTATTCTGCCAAATGAATTTGGTATCGCCAATAAAGGCGTCCATAATAATCGCAGGCCCCGGAAAGAACGGCTGCGGCAAAAACAGCAACTTGGTTCCGAGAATATCCCATGCCGCAAGAGCCAAGCCAACCGCGAAACGGAACTTCGCGCCCGCGAAAAATTTTGCCACCTTATCTGCACTCGCCTTGCGGGCAAACAGCACCACCGTATAGACCGCGTAATAGGCAATAATGGCAAGCAAAACTAAGCGGTATGCCAAATTGTCGTCAACTCTAAACCCGCCAAAAACATATTCCTTGATTCGCACATTTTCGGCCACCTGCGGAAAAAGCAAGTTTACCAAGAAGGCAATCAGGAAACCTGAAATCGTCAAAACAATGTTCATTCAACTCTCCGTAAAATTTTTAAAAATGCGCCCTTGCGGGCGCTAAGCAACAAGGAATTTCGATTACTTGTTCAAATCGACTTCTTCGTACAGGTTCGCGACAAACTGGTCGGGATCCTGCGTGAGGTAGCCAATCTTCTTGAGCTGTTCGCTAAAGTAACGCAAGTCGCCCTTCACGTCGCGGCCAAGAGTCTTGCGCTGTTCCAGCGAAGTGTACACATAGCTCTTGATCAGTTCAACAGCCAGCGGCTTGTCTTCGATTTCGGAATACTTGCCTTCGGCAATAATGTCAACCGTTTCTTCGGGGTGTTCAGCAATCCAGGCTTCGGCCTTGTGAATCGCACGCAGGAGTGCTGCAATCTTTGCCGGTTCTTCCTTCAGAATCTTGGCAGACACATAAATGAAGCAGCAGTAGCGACCGTCAAACACCGGGTCCTTCGCCACATCCATAATCACGTCGGCCTTGCCCGACTTTTCGTAAGCAGAAGCGAGCGGATCCCAAATGGCAGCGGCATCAATCTGGCCCTGTTCCAAAGCTTCAAGCGCAAGGTTACCGTCGGCATAAGGCAAGAACTGCACCTGATTATCTTCGGGTTTGGTCGAAACGCCACCCAGCGAGAGCCAAAGGCTTGCAGCCTGATGCGGCGTGCCACCGATTTCATCGACAGCAATCTTCTTGCCCTTCAAATCAGCAGCAGTCTTGTAGGGCGAACCCTTCTTTACAAGCACCTTGATGCAACCGATGTGAATACCATCGACAATCTTAATGTCTACGCCGTTTTCAATTGCCTGGAAAAACTGGAAATCAGAATTCGTGAGCGCATAAGTGCCCTTGCTAAGGCCCAGCTTACGCGTTTCGCCATCAGCGGCAATCAACTTGGCATCAATTCCTTCTTCGGCAAAGAATCCCTTTTCCTTAGCCACGTAGAAAGGCGCACCGCACAAGGAACCGTCCAAAATCGGGAGTTCCAAAGTACCGAACTTGAACTGGGATTTTTCTGCCTGCGGAGCTTCCTGTTTTTCCGCTTTTTCGTTACCGCATGCTCCGGCCAACAGGGCAAAGCCAAATGCGAGCAGGGCGGTCAAATAAACTTTGTAGTTGTTCTTCATCGCAAATACCTCTTTCAAAAAAAAGCGCCCCTGAAAATGGACTTCGAATATTTCCAGGAGCGCCGAGTTGTACGGAGAGTACAAATTACTTGATATTTTCTCTCCAAGTTGCCGGCTTGAACAATTCCTTCAAGGGCAACAGACGCTTGTCAACGTCGACACCCAAGACAGAATTGAAGTTGTTCGTCGCCTGCATCTGAGCGCCAAAGCCCACGATAATGATGATCTGTTCGTCGGTATAGAACTTGCGGAGACCTTCGAAAAGTTCGTCCGGAACCTTTGTCGGATCCTTCACAATCTGCTGACCCAGCTGCTGCAAAAGTTTCTCGTTTTCCGAAGTTTCGAAGTTGTTCGGATCGAGACCCAGAGCCTTCAAGTCGCTAATGAAGAACAGCGAGCAGAGAAGGCAGCCGTTCGTCGTAGAAACCGAGTGGGCAAAAATCGTTGCCGCACGCAGACCCACTGTCTTTTCGAGGCTTTCCCAAGCATCGTACCAGCCCATGAATGCCTTGTAGATGCCGTAATCCTGGAGCATCACCAACTTCATGTTGGTCACCTTGCCAGCAGCTTCCAACTTTTCGTAAGCGGCCTTTGCTTCGCCAGTCAACTCATTCGGTTGTTTTAAATGTACTCTAGCCATTGTTTATACTCTCCTTGTGGTGCGTAAGCACCGATTTTTTGTTTTTGATTTTTGTTGAAATCTTTTTTTTGATGTGCTAAATATAGAAGCGTATTTGCGCGCTGTCCAATACTTAATTTTTATGCAGAGTTATCAAATTTTTTGATAGCTCACAGGCTTTCTACAAAGCGATTTTCAAGATATCCTTGATCGCCGCAGCATCAAGCGGAACATAGTGTCCAACCTTGCCGTTACGCGTTGCGCGTGCAGCCATCGCGTCAAAGTCCTTGTTGTCAATCTTGAGTTCTGCCAGGCTCGTTGCGAGGTGCAGCTTCTTGAAGAATGCTGCCAACTTTTCAGACAAAATGTAAGCGCGTTCCGTTTCGCTATAGTTAAACGAATCCACGCCGAAGACTCTGCTCGCAAGGAGCGCAAGCCTCCAAGGCTTTTTCTCGGCCATGTACTTGGTCCAGGCAACAGTCACCACAGCCATGCCTTCGCCGTGAGTGATGTTGTACTGTGCCGAAAGTTCATGTTCGATTCGGTGCGATCCCCAGTCCGCGCGACGACCCGCATCCAGGAATCCACCGTGGGCTACACTGGCGAGCCACTGGATTTCACCACGGGCATTGACATCCTTCTGATCTTTCAAGAGTTTGTCCGCATTCACGAGCAAAGCACGAATCGCGCCTTCAATCAGGTAATCAGTCGTGTCGGAATATTTTTCGTCCGAGAAATAGCGTTCCAGCAAGTGCGAAAGAACATCTGCAATTCCCACGAAAGTCTGGTACGCCGGCAGGCCTACCGTGTATTTCGGGTTCATAATGGCGAATTTCGGAATGATTCGGTCATCTTCAAAACCAAGTTTCCATTCACCGCTCGAAAGGATTGCCGCGTTCGAAGTCTCGGAACCGCTCGAAGCTGTCGTTGCAATCACGCCAATCGGCAAAACCTGCTTGGGCGAGATGCCTTTTTCAAAGAAATCCCACACGTCGCCATCGTACGGAATGCCAAGCGCCACCGCCTTCGCCGTATCAATGGAGCTTCCGCCACCCACGGCGAGCACAAAGTCCACCTGATTTTCCTTGCCCTGTTTCACAAGTTCGCGTACCAGGTCAATCGAAGGATTCGGCACCACGTTCCCGTTTTCGGAAAAACGAATCCCGAGTTCCTTGACAGCGTCCTTGATCACGTCATAAATGCCGAGCGCCTTGATAAAGTCTCCGCTGTAAACAAGCTGGAGCGACTTCACGCCGTACGCAGCCAAAAGCGACTTTAACTTCTGTTCACTATGTTCGCCAAAAACAATCTTTGCTGGATTATAATATTCGAAGTCAATCATGTAATACTCTCCGTTACCGCCTTAGGAGGCGGCCTTCAAAAAAAGAATCCAGTCCGACGAACGTTTCCTAATGGTGAAAACGCGCTCGGAACTGGAAACTCAATGCAAACTATTAGATAGCTGCGAAACCGTTTTCGAGGTCAGCGATAATGTCTTCGTAATGTTCCGTACCGATAGACACGCGGATCGTTGCCGGGGTAATTTCGGCGGCAGCCAGTTCTTCCGGAGAAAGTTCGGCGTGCGTGGTGGTGTACGGGTGAATCACGAGGCTCTTCACGTCGGCAACGTTTGCAAGCAGACTGAAGATCTTCAGGCTATCGATGAACTTGAAGGCTTCTTCCTGACCGCCCTTGATGTCGAAGGTGAAAATGGAACCGCCACCATTCGGGAAGTACTTCTGATAAAGCTTGTGGTCCGGATGATTCGGGAGGCTCGGGTGGCTCACGCGGGTAACCTTCGGATGCTTGGTGAGGAACTCGATAACCTTCTTGGTATTTTCCACATGGCGATCCAGGCGGAGAGAAAGCGTTTCGACACCCTGCAACAGGAGGAATGCGTTGAACGGAGAAATTGCAGCGCCTTCGTCGCGGAGGAGAATCGTGCGAACGTAGATCACGTAAGCAGCGGCGCCCGTTGCGGTGAAAGGAATACCGTAGCTCGGGTTCACTTCGGTGAACTGCGGGAACTTGCCGGATGCAGCCCAATCGAACTTGCCGCCGTCCACGATGATACCGCCGAGAGTCGTGCCGTGGCCACCGATAAACTTAGTAGCGGAATGCACCACAATGTCGGCACCGTGTTCAAGCGGGCGAATCAGGTACGGAGTACCGAAGGTGTTGTCGATGACCAGAGGAATCTTGTTCTTGTGGGCGATTTCGGAAATGGCTTCGATATCCGGGATGTCGGAATGCGGGTTGCCGAGCGTTTCGATAAAGATAAGCTTCGTGTTGTCCTTCACGGCAGCTTCGACAGCCTTCAGGTCGTGCGTATCAACGAAAGTCGTTTCGATACCGAAGTCGCGGAGCGTGTGCTGCAGCAGGTTGAAGGTACCGCCGTAAACCGTACGCTGTGCAACCACGTGGTCACCCTTGCGGGCGAGAGCCGTGATGGCGTAGGTAATGGCAGCTGCACCGGAAGCGACGGCGAGAGCGGCAACACCACCTTCGAGGGCAGCGATACGTTCTTCGAGCACGCCCTGCGTAGAGTTGTTGATACGGCCATAGACGTTACCGGCGTCCTTCAGGGCGAAACGGTCAGCGGCATGCTGAGCGCTATGGAACACGTAGGAAGTGGTCTGGTAGATGGGAACTGCGCGAGAATCGGTTGTGGGATCTGCATGTTCCTGGCCAACGTGAACCTGGAGAGTTTCAAAATGGAGCTTATTCTGTGTTGTCATGGTAAAAATTCCTTTTAGGTTGCAGCAAGCAACGGGGTTTTTCGCTGACCCTTGCTTACTAAAATTTTTTCTGGGGTGTCCTTTAGGCTTGTTTTTCTAACCTGCAAAGCCTTAAGGACGTAAGACTTTCGGCTAGTTCGTTTTCAGAATGCCTCTCGGCATTCGACAGTCACTTATCATAGGCGCTCCTTCGAATGCTTAGGGTTCACAAACCATTTTGTTTTCCCTATCAATCTTGTAGGCAATAAGATAGAATAAGATTTTCCCCCTGTCAAGCCATAAACGCATACTATTTAACTATTGTTTGCTATAGAATTTGACTATAACTCAATAAATACAGGCTTTTAAGCCTCTTTACTGATTATGTAGGGATTAAAATACCTCTAACCGCAAGGCCTGTTCAATCATAGCGGCCTTGGGGTATTCCTGAATATAGTCTTGAATGGTTTGCAAGTCAAGGCTTTGAACTTTCCGTCGAAAGTTCAGCAAAATTTCTTTGTAGTAGTCAAACGGCAAGCTGTTTTTATTTCGCAGAAGTTCCAGCAACATGCGTTCCTGATTGTACATCACGACCTTGACACCACCGTAATCCACTTCGATTGCACCGAGATGCAAAATATTGCTGTTTTCGAATCTTTGGACTACACGACAATCAGTGATTTTCTTTGCGCCCCGCCCAGTCACCAAATAACACTTGTCCGGAATGACATCAGTCAACCCGTAATGATAAAACGCAGAATTCATCGTGAATACGGCTTGGGGATACTTGGCCGCAACAATCGCGATGTCGGAGACATTCTTCTTGTCCGAATAAACGCCTTTTTCAATCTTATACAACGCGCCCTCGGCCACTGCCTTGGACAACAGATAATTCGACCCGAACCTTTCTACGCCTTGTCTATGCGTTAATACCATATTTCACTAATTGCATGTAATTTTGTGCTTTTTACATACTTTTAGTCAAATATAAACACTTATATCCGAAATGTCAAGTTTTACGAATCACCCCTTGTGGAAATGGGCGTTTCCCGCGCCACTGCGCGGGCCGGGCTATATTGCAAGGCCCCGCGTGCGCACAATCAGCACGTCCGCGTGGCTCTTGCAACGGCGCCTTGCAAGCAAGTCGCCGCCCCAAGGGGTCATTATCCCTAACGCAAATGACTTCGATCACCCCATTGTTTCTGAAAAGAATGCAATGTATTTTGCATCATTTCATAATCTTCATTAAAAAACGCAAGCGCATTTTTGATGATTACGCATTTGGTCTTCAAATCTGCATAAGCCTTTTTGCACAATTCTTCGTTAGTCAAGTCACAATCTCTTGCGAAATAATGGACAAGATAATTACGAGCATCAATAAATTTTTTGAATTTAGTCTTTGCTCGACGATATCGACCTTTCCACTCAATTTTATAATCTAGTTTAAAAACAAAAAGATGCTTCCTTTCCGCAGCCTCTATATCTTTGTCACTCCGAGGAGTATAAATCGCTTCTAGCATTTCTTGACCTATCGGGCCTAAAGACACCTTATTTCCTTTCTGCTGTTGTTCTACAACCCTCTTCAATTTACCTAGGAGTTCTTCAAGAGTTTTACCCGTCCAAATACCACCAATATGCTTATGCATCCAGCGAAGTCTAAGTTCAATAAAGTTGCACACATACAGCGCTCTACCCAACAATTCGAAAATCTGGGATTGGGTGGGGGCATTTGTTTTCGAAGTCTTTTTTGGCATTTTACAAACGGTTAATTAAATAGATATTTCAGGATTCATCCAACTGATAATTTCCTGTTCTAGCTTGACCTTATTATTTAGCATATATGTTGCAATATCAACATATTTTTCAAGTGCAATTAAAGACTCCGCCTTTTTGAAGTCATTTGATTCAAAAGGCTTGGCGTAATTCCGATATTTTTCCAAATTTTCAACATCCATACAATAGGGCTTAAAATCTATTCCCGTCTTTTTCCTAAGATTTTCAAGAATATAAAACCCGTCGGGATCAATGTCTCCAAAATGATAATACGAAACATTTTTATGTTGATTTTGGTCGAATATTTTCTTCAGCAATATCTGTTTGACACTGTTATGATAACCACTCAAATACAAGAAGAATACATTTGTTCCACGAACCCGATTAAAAGAGGTCAAGTTTTCGACTGTCATCACAGATTTGTTGAGAATGTCAATTTCATCAATGGCGCTAACTTCTGTTGAGGGCAAGGCCAATGCCTTATTTTGCGCAACGTTTATTATTCTACCATCTGCAAACTTTATTTTCGCATTTCCTTTGAAATAGATATAAGAGGGATTTTTATAAACGTTCAAATTTTCCAAAATCGTGTCATAAATTTCTTTGGTTTCCTCCAAACCATCTATGATTTCATGAAAACTCCCGCTTTCTTGAAGAATTTTGCAAACTTTCGTACGATAGATTTTTTCCCATTTCTTGGAATCATGGAGAACTTCGATAGAAAGTTCTCGCTCTAGTATTTCAGGATGATCAGAAAGGATGTAATCAAGCAAATTTATGATATTAGCCGATTCTTCCAAAGGGTATGCGGCCTTTTTATCCGCCTCGATACGACTGATTTGCGTTTTGCAGAAATCGACAATCACAGAATTCTTTGAGAGAAAACTTCTGAAAAAATCAAGCTCTTCTTGTTGTTGAAGTTTTCTTTCTTTTACACCCAGAATATTGCGCACTTTTGGCCAATAATCATCGGTCGAATTGGCTATAATTTTTACAATATGCCGGTCCCTGCTTTCTGTAGAAATCAGGTTTTCAGATTCAAGATTCTTTAACTCTTTTTCAAAATCCTCTATTAAATTTACATCTTCAAAATCATCGTTATATTTGGGATAAACATCTGTCGGCAATATGGAAAACGTCTGACGAACAGAATTTTCGCCTTTATAGGTTTTGCTAGACTCATACTTATGCAAAAGCTTTTCAAGAATCAGTTTTTGGCGACTATTTAAATTCATACTACAGCCTTTTTCAGCCCTTCTTCAGCAATGGTATATTTTCCATCAGAATACAGAGCAACCGTATTATCAATATGGCTGCCAATGCTATCTATTTTTTCAGGTGGAGCGGCATAGAATACCTGGAAGTGATTTTCCTCTAGGAATCGGACCATTTGTTCAATACGTTCCTTAGACAATGCGGAGAACGCTTCGTCTATAAAAGCCAATCGAGCGCAATTTTTATCCTTTGGATAGAATTGCATCAAACTGGCGGCAAGAATGATGAAATAAGGAGTTTGCTTTTCACCTCCACTTGCAGAGCCCTGTTTTTGGGAAAGATTCATTTCTTCACCAGTTTTACGACGAATACTCATATCGTAAACAAAATAATTTCTATAGTCAGAATATTCCATTTCGTCGGAACCCTGTTGCAGAATATCATCTAGAAATTTCTGCACATCCGCATGGAACTTTTCTTGAGAAACCTTTTGTGGGTTGAAAATATCAATGTTGATATAGCTTTCAAGATTGTTGCAAATATCAAAGAAAATCTTTCGATCAGGCCGTTCTTCCATTTTGAATTGGTAATAGTCAATACCAAAAGGAATTTTTTTCAATTCCCTATTGATGATATCGATTTCTTCTTTGGCTTTTTCAATATTTTCTTTTAATTCTGCGATAAAATCGTGGAGAAAAGCAATGCGAAGCTTTTTAGACGCTTCGTCCAGTTTATTCTTTGCCTCATCAAGTTTTGCATTAGCAATGTCAAGATATTCTTCTCGATAAAACGAGATAAAGGCAACACCACGTTCATTCAGATCCTTTCCAACTAACTTATTGTATTCAAGCTGGATATTCTCTAAAAACTTTTCTTTATCATTCAATTCAAAACCGGCATTTTTTACCGTCTTTTCTGCAATAACGAGTGCATTATTTTGCTGTTTCGTTAACTGATTATACAAATCAAGCATTTCCTGCTCAAGTTCAAAATTCGCATGCACTAATCCGTTATACTCATCCGTTCGACTTTCTATGCTTTGATTCAGATTTTGAATCGACGAATTATTTGTTTCTTGAGCGGTTTCGTTCTTTCCCAATTCTCTGTCAATCCGAGAAAAAGTTTGTTCGAGGGTTTTGACTTTTTCCTCCGCCATTTCAATTTCTTGAATGGCACGAAGCATTTCAGGGCTATTCTTCAAAATATCAATTTCATTGGTTATCTTTCCGAGTAATTCCTTTTGTTGTTGTATTTTTTCAATAGCTTCAAAATCGTATTCTTCGGGGGCCCATTCAATGTTGTCACACAATTGTAGCAAATCTCCCAACACATTTATGTGATCGATAAATTTTTGCAGTTCTTTTTCAGTTTGTTTCCAATTTTGCTGTTTCAACGCAAGCTGCATTTCAATTGCATTTTTACCCAAGTAAGGCACAACATCACTAACTTTCATCATTGTCGCCGCATAGCTTTTGGCCAACATGCCATCCACCATCAAACCGCCTTTAGGATGCTCATGAAGTTCCTCGATACTATTACAAAGATATATCCCATTCAGCAAATAATTCGCATATTTTCGTGCAGCCTTATTTTTTATTTCGAGAATTTCAGCTGCAGAATTTTTTTCAATCTCACTTTCTGGGATTTTATCCGACAAAACAACGTTAGCATTGATAAGATTCTTTTCTTTCAAAATCCTTAAGGCCAATCCGCAATATTTATCGTCAACAATTAAATAAAAACGTTTACGCCCAAGGAAAGTTTCTATGGCCTTACGCCAACTTTCGTCCTTGATTTCTTCCACTAGTTCTGCAAAAAAACGAACATCAGCGTTTATGGAGCGATTTTCAAACTCCGCCTGAATGATGTGTTTGGCATTTTCTGCATCATGTGGAAATATGATTTTCTTTGCTGATAATTTCTTAATATCACTTTCGATATCCGCAAGATTTTCTCTGCATTTGTCTCGTTTGTCTTCTAAACGAACTTTATCTGCGGCATATCGCGTGCGAACTATTTCGATTTGATTTCCGAATTCAATAAAACGGCTCTGCTTTTCAGAAGGAGCTACGCCCTTTTCGGCTAGATTTTTAAGCACTTTTTGAGACTCGTTTGAAATCTGAATCTCGTCTTCTGTTTGAAGAATTAATTGCGTTATGGCAATCTGAAGTTCTTTTAATTTTCCAATAGAAGTTTCGCATTTTTTGATTTCATCGTTACACTTATTCAATTCTTCATTTTTATCTTTTAGCGAATCACTAAGCGTCCTGTTGGATTCCTTAACTTTTGTAAAATTGTCACGAGCCGTTTCTAATTCTGGTTTGACCTTTTCTTGTTTTTTTTCTAAGTTTCTCTTTTCAAGTTTAAGCGTTTCGGAACGAATCATACGTTGTTCCAAATCCTGCTTGTCTTTTTGAAGGAACTGATAGGAATACATCATCTTACGAATTTCCATGTATTTCAGTTGTTTTTCGTAGGCAGATGTTGCTGCTTCAATTCTTTCCAAAAGTTCCTTACGCTTTTGGTTATTTTCAAGCATCAGAAGAGCTTCGTTATAATGATTTTTTTGTTCTCTCAAAGATTGCAAAGAATTTACATCATTCTGTACAAGTACGGAATCCTTCACAAATTTTTCCACATTCTTTTCAGGCTTAAAGGCCATCATCTTTAAAATCTTTTCGACGTATTTTTTCAAGTCGCCATCACTAACTCGAAGCCCTAATGCTCTTGCAATTGCCGGTTTTGCCTTTTCGCGAGGCATCATTTCCGAAGATTTTACTGGCGCACCCTTTCTAGTGAGGTTTTTCCCACTGACAATACTTAGTTTCCCATTCTCAATAGACCTAAAATTAAAATCCTCAATTTTTGCATTCTGAAAAATAAACCATTTAGGTTCTGGAGGATCTTGTACAGACCGAGATTCGATATTCACGCCAACAACAAAATCACCTTCTGTCGGGGAATTAAATTCCATTACA
This sequence comes from Fibrobacter sp. UWB10, assembly GCF_900182935.1. Lineage (NCBI taxonomy): Bacteria > Pseudomonadati > Fibrobacterota > Fibrobacteria > Fibrobacterales > Fibrobacteraceae > Fibrobacter > Fibrobacter sp. UWB10. The sequence continues at coordinate 894,627 of NZ_FXUE01000001.1, forward strand.
ATATAACAGACAACAGCATCTTTTCGGAGGTATCGGTCGGTTCCATTTGACTTTCTGTCACCATGAATATAGGCATTTACCGTTCGTTCCTTATCGTCGGCAGCACGATTAAACTGCGTATTGGCGAATAGCAAATACGACATTGCGTCAAGTATTGTAGTTTTTCCAGTACCATTAACGCCTGTAAACAAGGTGGAACTACCCAACTCAATGCAAACGTTCTGAAAGCAAGACCAGTTTACCAGCAGAAGTTTCTTTGCTGTTTTGCGGAATTCCATTATTATTCCTCCTCGCCTTCTGCATCAAAGCGTTCATCGACAACATCCTCGTTTTGAGAATCTGCATTTGACATTCTTTCTCTCACAACCGTAACAAATGCAGCGAATTCAGACTCATCTAAGGCAAATTGAATAGATGGATAAAGAACTATTACACGTTCATTGTCTGGCGCATTCCAGTTGACAAATATTAAATTGTACCTAGCAAAAAGTTGCAACGCTGTCTTTATATCTCTTTTAATATCAAATGCACCCTTGAATTCAAATTTTTCAAGTTCTGCATTCAATTCTGGGAACGATACCGTTATTTGTTTTGATAAAGATCCTGATTGAACCTTGTCCATGTACAACGTCCATAAACAGCAAAGAATGATACTTTGAAATTTACTGAATTTCTGCTTAGAAATAACAACATTGGAATCATTATTTTGAAGCATTACAATCCCATTGTCCTTCACCACAAGCTCAAAGCCCATTAAGTTCAAGTAATCCGAAAAAAGTGCTTCATTTGCTTTGATAAAGAAAAATAGTTTACGATTATCATCATCTTTATCACGGACAATGAAGGTTTCTTTCAAAAGTCGGCGACAACTTTTTTTAAACACTAACTGTTCAGAAGAAGTAAGGTCATCCCACATTTCATTAATTGTTGACATTTTTCTTCGCCCTCCAATGTCGAATCTTAAATTCGTCTGATTCGACAAAGTCTTCATCAATTTCTATCAAGTACCCATTTTCACGAGCATATGTCACTGCAGCCATAGATGCAAGAACATCTTTTTTCTCGTTCAGGCTAAGATTAGAACTATCAATTTTACCATTGATTTCTTGACTATCCAAGAATTTTCTCATCAGTTCTTTGGAATATGGATTATACGATTCCCTCTGCAATTGCCGTTTCTGGCGTTCTCGTTCTTCAGCGCTCATCTCGACAACCTCAGCCTCGATATTCGATTGAATACTCTGGTTCTTATGCGGATATTGCAGAGAAGTTTTGTCCACAAATTCGTAATCATGAATATGGAAAAGATACTGGATTTCTTCGTCTATCTTATTCAACCCATCTTCATCAAAATTTTGAACTAAATATCGTATAGTTTCTTCTACATTTCCACGATTATCCTTACCCTTATTTCGAAGAATACGTTCTCGCGCAACAGCAATTTTGATATACGCATTAATCTGGTCCTTAATACGTTTCATAATCTTATTGTAATCATCATGGATAAAACGCCTTGTACTATCTAGCATCCTTATAACCTTATCTTCCGCGTCAGCTCTGGCACAGCCATCTTCATCCATTACACTTTGCGTAAGAGCTCCAAAATATCCAATTCCCTTAAAGTCCTCTAACCGCCTAGATATTTTTTCTCTATACAAATGAATGTTTTGCTGCTGAACAAGGCGCGAATACTCCTTAATAAAGTCACCATCGCAATATTTGATGATGTTTTCTGTCAAGCTAACCAAGGAGCCTTCTCGAAGCATACCCTCAATTATTTTTTTGATAGAAGTGGCAAGTTTCTTTAGAGCTGAGGAAAGTTTGCGAGCTTCGTCATACACAGGCGTCAAAATTAACTTATAAGGATTTTGTTCCCCTTGAGCCCAATGTTCTATAGTATTAAAAATAGTATAGATGGAAACAGAAAATTCCAACCGAGTTGGACGCTTCAGTTTTTCAATAAATTGGGCCAAAGCAATGCCATTATCGGGCATAACAATCATCTTTTCAAGTGTTGTATCATCCGTATCTTCTTCTAACCATCCAGCTTGAACAAAACGCCTAATAACAAAATTTGCCTTTATATTCCAGTCAGACTCTAAACCCAATTCCGTGGCATCTTCGCCTTGAATTTCAATATGATTTTCCAACAGATATGCGGCAATCGTATCACGAACAATATCTCGAAGAATTCTATATGAAATTTCATTATCAAATAGGTTATAAATCTTTAGTAGCAATTCTGAATATACGGCTTGATTTCGGTTCTTGCTACCAAGAATCGTAAAAAAGTCGCTAGGAACAACATCAAAAACGCTAAGCATATTCACAAGAAAATATATGCAAAATTTTTGACACTTTAGTGACAAAAACCTTTTTTTTGACCGAATCCCCGTATTTTCACCTCCAAGCGCCGCATTTTTTTGCATAAATCGACCCGCAGTTCAAACGCTTGACGCCCAAAAACAGCGAGTATAGATTTAGGGCATGACTTACTATTTTATCAGTGATCTACATCTCGATTTCTATGTGTCGCCGGTATTCCGTACCATCGACATGCTGCGCATGGAATTTGAAGTATTCTTTGAACGAAATTTCTTGCCTGCGGATGCATGCTGCATCGCGGGCGATATCGCAAATGACTACTTCAATTACATGGAATTCCTGAAGTTCATTGCCGAGAAATACAAAACCGTTTATGTATGCCTGGGAAATCACGACATCATCACCGAACGCATTGGGGAATTCGGCTCCGATAGGGATTTTCTCACCTCCGAGAGCAAGATAAAATACTTTCTTGCCGAAACCAGAAAAATCCCGAATCTTCAACTGCTTGAAAACCGTATCGCAGATGGTATTGCAGGTTGCATGGGCATGTGCGACTTCAAGTATAAACATGTGCCTTCTGCATCCGAGATGGTGAACAAAATCCTTTGGGCTACGCGCTGGTTCGATGGTCGGCATTGGAACTACAAGTTGAATAATGCCGACAAACTCTGGCGACACTATGATAGGGTGTTCCGCAAGCTCACCGCGCTCCGTCCGAAAATCATGATGTCGCATTTTCTGCCGCTAGAATTTGGCATGGCCGAACGCTATAAACAAGACCCGTGCTCAAACTTTTTCTACTTCCACGGAGCTAAATACCTCAAAAACATGGATGATGGAAGTATTTGGCAAGCAGGGCACACGCACACCGCCATCAAGCGCGAATACACCGACAAACTCGGCAAAAAACACCTGTTGCTTTGCAATCCCGTTGGTTACCCCGACGAAAACCCCTATGCAGAACATGGACTAAAGCGAGAAGACTTTTTGATAGATCTCGACTCCCCCAACGACGAGGCCGTCGCCGCCATGACCGAAGCAAACAAAATCGCCAGCGGCAAGCGTAAGACCCGATCCTACAAGAATGCAAAGGCAATGATTAAAGACATTCTAAGCGAATGATAGAACCCCCCGAAATTAGCAACCGCTTTGATGCAGAAGATATTCGCAAACTGCGCGAATACAATTCCCTAAAGCATTCCAAGATGTCCCACAAAGAAATTCTGGAAGATATCCGACAGGGTGCTGAATCCTTTATGTCAGAATTCAGTAGTTGCGTTGCTGAAAAATTTATCGCCGACAAAATTCAAAATCGGCGACAAAGTGGCGATAAATTTGAAAAACGGCGATAAAAGTGGCGATAAACATCCCCAAAATCGACTCGCAGTTCAAACGCTTGACGCCCAAAATACGCGAGTATAGATTTGGGGCATGAATAATACAATCCAACAGCCACTAAACAGCATAAATAACGCAATCAACATGTACGAACCTACTACAATTATATATATTTGTAGTAGGTTCGTACAGATGCGCAAGAAGAATTTCATAACCGCAGACACAGTCTGCAAGCAAGGGCGAGCACAATACTACGCCACTCTACAAAAAGCGAAACAGGGTCAACTGGTTCGTGTTAAGCGCGGCGTGTACGCCAAAGAAATCGCGCTAGCCGACACCATGGTAGATATCGAAGCCCTGATTCCAGGAGGAATTCTCTGCATGTTCTCTGCTTGGGAGTACTACGGCCTCACAACGCAGGTTCCGCAGCAGTACGACATTGCTATAAAAAGGGGGCGCAAGATTGTTGTACCCCAATACCCAAATTTCAAGCTCCATAACCTCTCTGACAACGCCCTGAATCTTGGCGTTACAACAGAAACTATTTCTGGCTACAAGGTCAAAATTTTTGATCTTGAAAAATGCGTCTGCGATGCCGTAAAATTCCGCAACAAGATAGGCATCGACGTTTGCACAGAAATAATCAAAAACTACCTTAAACGCCCCGACCGCAATATCGCGAAACTCATGAAGTACGCGAAATTTCTGCGAGTTGCCAAGATACTAGAAATGTACCTGGCCATGGGGGTGTAATATGGCAAAAAACATTGCCCATTCCGTCCGGGAACGGCTGCTTAACACAGCCAAGAAACTCGGCGTGGATTATCAAGTGATTCTCACGCGTTATTTTCACGAGAGATTCCTATACAGACTTTCCCAAAGCCCTTACAAGGAAAACTTTTGCCTAAAAGGCGGCACGCTACTGTTCGCCTACGAAAAATTCTTGGCCAGACCCACTTTGGACATGGATTTCAGCGCAAACAAGATTTCCAATAACATGCAAAACATTCGTAATGCCGTTGCAGAAATATGTCAAATAGAATGCTCCGAAGACGGAGTCATTTTCGACACAGATTCTGTTTCTGCAGAATCAATTACAGAATTCAAAGAATACCACGGCGTACGCGTCCATTTTAAAGGATTCCTTGGTTCTATTCGTCAGCAAATTTCCATAGATTTTGGATTTGGCGATTCCATTTTTCCAGCACCACAGGAGCTGCCGTTTCCTAACATTCTGGCAGACACTCCAACCGCGACCCTCATCGCATATCCGCTAGAAACTGTTATCGCCGAAAAGTTTCAAAGCATGATAGAGCTTGCAGATCAAAATTCAAGGATGAAAGATTTTTTCGATATCTACAACATTCTGATAAATTACACTTTTGACCAAGACATCTTGGCCAGTGCAATTCAAAAGACATTCCAAAACAGGAATACCGTCGTGACCTCAGATAGTATTCTTTTTGATTCTGATTTTGGAAACAGCGAGAAAATGAACCGTCTGTGGAAAGCTTTCTTGGAAAAAATTCACTCTAAAGACAATCTTGAATTCAACGATGTTTGGAATTTTATCAAAGGACACCTATCCCGCTTTGTTGAAACAACTACACGATAGCTAGCTACTAAAAAAACTCCCCCAGCTGGAGGAGTTTTGAAGACAGAGGTAATATCAACTAGTGACTTTTACTCGTACAATCCTTTGCTAAAG